>NZ_JBBKZV010000011.1:0-193139 GCF_037889915.1 Variovorax humicola
GGTGCCGACGAAACGGCTGGGCTCTCGCCCAGCTTCACACACGGCAACCGAAATGCTGTCCTTGTGGGCATCCAAACCAACGAAGAAATTGATACTCTCGTCCATGGCTCGTCTCCATACGGTTTGCGGCTGGGGAAACCCGCCGCATGTGGCTCGGCGCACTCGTAGAGTGCGCAATCCACGATACCGGAGACGGGCCTTCCTTCGCCTAGAGAGCGACCATCATGTCTAGCAGCATCCGTCACCGCCTCGCATCCTCGATTGCACCCATTCTGCGCGCCGGTGGTTCGTTTCAACCTCACGGGTTTTCATGGGAGATGCGATGACCCTCAGGATCTGCCTCGCAGGCGCTACCGGCTGGGCCGGCTCGGAATTGGCCAGGGGGATTGCGGCCTGCGCCGACCTCCAACTCGTGGCCGCGGTTTCGCGAAAGAACGCGGGCCGCGTGCTCGGCGATGTGCTGGGGGATGCCCGGCTCGCCGGCAGCGTGCATGCCAGCGCTGCCGATGCGATGGCCGCGGAGCCATGCGACGTGTTCGTCGAATACACCAAGCCCGTGTCCGCCAAGGCCAACATCCTGACAGCGTTGGCGCACGGGGCGCACGTCGTGGTCGCCACGTCGGGCCTCACGACGGAGGACTATGCGGAAATCGACGAAATCGCGCGCCAGAAGCAGCGCGGCGTGCTGGCTTGCGGCAACTTCGCGTTGACGGCCGTGCTGCTGCAGCGCTTTGCCGAGGCTGCCGCCAAACATTTGCCCAACTGGGAAATCATCGACTACGGCAGCGCCACCAAGGCCGATGTGCCCAGCGGCACGGTGCGTGAGCTCGTCACGCGCATGTCGAAGGTGCGCAAACCCGATGTGACCATCGCGCCGGACAAGGCCAACGGCCCCGGCGAAGCGCGCGGCGCGACGATGGAGGGCATTCAGGTGCACTCGGTGCGCCTGCCCGGCCATGTGCTCGGCGTCGACGTCGTGTTCGGCATGCCCGACCAGACGCTCGTGCTGCGCCACAACGCGGGCTCGACGGCGCGGCCCTATGTCGACGGCGGCTTGCTGGCGATCCGAAAGGTTTCAGGGCTGGTCGGCCTGCACCGGGGCCTGGACAAGGTGCTCGACCTGTAGGGCATTTGTCGACCGGCCGCATCGCTCAATGTCAGACCGGCGTCACCACGCCTCGCCCCGCGAAGTGCCCTTCGGCATTCGCCAGGAAGCGCAGGAATGACGTCTCTGTCGCCTCGGGCGACCAGCCGGCCAGGTGCGGCGTGATGATCAGGTTGTCGAAGCCGATGAGTTGCTCGGGACGCTTCGGTTCGCTCTCGTAGACGTCGAGGCCGGCGCCGGCGATGCGGTTGTCGCGCAGGGCCGCGGCGAGCGCTTCGGTGTCGACCACGCTGCCGCGGCCGACGTTGACGAGGAAGCCCTGTGGTCCCAGTGCATCGAGAATTTCGGCGTTGACGATGTGCTTCGTGGCCGGACCACCGGGCGTGGCGCACACCAGCACGTCGGCCCATTCGGCCAGCGCCTTCAGGCTGCCGAAGTACTGGTGCGGCAAGCCCTCCCTGGGATTGCGGTTGTGATAGCCGATCGTCATGTCGAAACCAGCCGCGCGCCTGGCGATTTTCTGGCCGATGGCGCCCATGCCGAGGATGCCGAGGCGCTTGCCAGATACGTTGGGCGGCTGCGCAATGGCAAGCCGCCACACGCCTTCGCGGCACAACTGGTCGAGCTTGCGGAAGTTGCGCACCGCGGAAACGACGAGGCCGAAGGCATGGTCCGCCACGCAGTCGTCGTTGGTGCCCTGGCCGTTCGCGACCACGATGCCGCGTGCGCGGGCGGCGTCGAGGTCGACCAGTTCGTAGCCGGCGCCCATGCAGCAGATCAGTTCGAGCTTTGGCATGGCAGCCATCTCGCCGGCCGTGACGCCGAGCACGCCGATGGTCAGCACCGCGCGCAACTCCGCGCCGCGTGCCGCGATGGCCGCAACGCGATCCGCTGGCGTCGGTGCATAGGTCATGTCATACAGCTCGGCGAGACGGGCCTGATGCTCGCTGGACAGCGTGTGGACGACCAGCAGGGGTATCTTGTCGGACATTCGGCATCAGCTCCTAGAGAACCACGGGGGCGGCTTCGACCTGCTGCATGGCCCACATCTGCGCGTAGCGGCCGTCCTGCGCGAGCAACCCGCCATGCGTGCCGCGCTCGACGATGACGCCGCCTTCGAGCACGAGGATTTCATGGGCATCGACAACCGTCGACAGCCGGTGCGCGATGACCAGCGTGGTCTTGTTCTGCGCGGCGCTCTGCAGCTCGGATTGAATGGCGCGTTCATTGGCGGAATCGAGTGCCGACGTCGCCTCGTCGAAGATGAGGATCGGCGGGTTCTTCAGCAGCGTGCGTGCAATGGCCACGCGCTGCTTCTCGCCGCCGGAGAGCTTGAGCCCGCGCTCGCCGACCGGTGTGGCGTAGCCCCTGGGCGTGGCGGCGATGAAGTCGTGGATGCGCGCGGCCTTGGCCGCGGCTTCGACCTCCTCGTGCGTCGAGCCCGGCTGCCCGTAGGCGATGTTGTATTCGACGGTGTCGTTGAAGAGCACGGTGTCTTGCGGAACGATGCCGATGGCCTGGCGCACGCTGGCCTGAGTGACCTTGCGGATGTCCTGCCCGCCGATGGTGATGCGCCCTTGCTGAACGTCATAGAAGCGGTACATGAGCCTCGCCAGCGTGGACTTGCCGGAACCCGAGGGACCAACGACCGCTACCGTCTTGCCGGCCGGGATTTCGAAACTGACGTGCCGGAGGATCGGGCGCGAGGGTTCATAGGCGAAGCTCACGTCTTCGAAGCGGACGGTGGCATCCGCTGGCTGGACAGGGCGCAGGTGCAGCGGCCTTGCATCGGGCGCGTCGCGGACTTCGCGTTCCTTTTCCATGAGCACGAACATCTTGTCGAGGTCGGTCAGGCTCTGCTTGATCTCGCGGTAGATCACGCCCAGGAAGTTCAGCGGGATGTAGAGCTGGATCATGAAGGCATTCACCATCACCAGGTCACCCAGCGTCATGCGCCCCTCGACCACGCCCGACGTGGCGCGCCACAGCATCAGCACGAGGCTCACGGCAATCAGCATCTGCTGGCCGGTGTTGAGCATGCTCAGCGTGCGCTGGCTCTTGATGGCTGCCTTGCGGTAGCGGTCGAGGCTCGCGTCATAGCGCTGCGCCTCGAACTCCTCGTTGTTGAAGTACTTGACGGTTTCGTAGTTCAGGAGCGAATCGACCGCGCGGCTCTGCGCGACCGAGTCGAGTTCGTTCATGGTCTTGCGAAACTTTGTGCGCCACTCGGTCACCGTCACGGTGAAGGTGATGTAGAGCACCAGCGCCACCGCCGTGATCCAGACGAACAGCGAATCGAACTTCACGCCCAGGATGGTCAGCACCAGGGTCAGCTCGATGATCGTCGGCACGATGCTGTAGAGCGACATCGAGATCAGCGAATGCACGCCCCGCGTGCCGCGCTCGATGTCGCGCGTCATGCCACCGGTCTGGCGCTCCAGGTGAAAGCGCAGGCTCAGCGAATGCAGATGACGGAACACCTCGAGCGAGATGCTGCGCGCGGCGCCCTCGGTCGCCTTGGCGAACACCAGCTCGCGCAACTCACCGAACAGCGAAGTCGAAAAACGCAGCAGCCCGTAAGCCACGAGCAAGGCAATCGGCACGACCAGCAGCGCCTGCGCGATGTCGGGCTTGGGCGTCATCGTGTCGACCAGGTTTTTCAGGAGCACCGGAACGCCGACGTTGGCGACCTTGGCGCCCACCATGAAGCTCAGCGCCGCGAGCACGCGCCACTTGTATTGCCAGAGGTAGGGAAACAAACGGCGCAGCGTCGCCCAATCGGAGCGATCGTTGCGTGCCGGCGCGTGGGCGCCTTCGTGGGAGGGGTGCGAAAGTGTTTCGCCGCTGCGGCGCATGAAAGACAATCCAGGCTGTTGTTCTCACCAGATTGTGCCCATGTCCCATTCTCCAAGCACCAACAAGGCCGCCCCCATCAAGAGTCTCCCGCTCGACATGGAACTGGTACTCAAGGTCATACCGATGCCCGCCGACTGCAATGCCAACGGCGACATCTTCGGCGGCTGGGTCATGGCGCAGTGCGACTTGGCCGGCTCCGTGATTCCGGCGCGCCATGCCAAGGGGCGCATGGCCACGGTGGCCGTCAACGAGTTCATCTTCAAGCAGCCGGTGCGCCTGGGCGACATCCTGTCGTTCTATTCCAAGCTGGTGCGCATCGGGCGCACCTCGGTGACGGTCACGGTGGAGGTGTTTGCCGAACGCTTTCACACCCAGGGTGAGTACATCAAGGTGACCCAGGCGACCTTCACCTACGTCGCCATCGACATGCAGGGCCGGCCGCGACCGATCGAGCAGCAGGGCTGAGCGCCCGGCTCAGGCGCTGGAGCGTCTTTCGCGACGCATGAAACCAGGACGAGCACCGCGAAGTCTGTTCGCGGGCACCCGCGGAACCGGCTTTGCCGGGCCGCTGGGTGCGCCCCCTTGGGGGGGAGGCGCCGCAGGCGCTTCGGGGGTATTTCATTTCCCCCGCGGAACCGGCTTTGCCGGGCCGCTGGGTGCGCCCCCTTGGGGGGAGGCGCCGCAGGCGCATCGGGGGGGTCCTCACTCACACCTTCGAGAAGTCCGGCTTGCGCTTCTCCATGAATGCACTGAACGCTTCCTTCGCGGCCGGCGCGCGCATCGAATGCGCAAAGCTCTCGGCTTCCACGCCGATGCGCTCCTGTACTGCCGCCTGCTGCGACATCTTGAGCAGGCGCTTGGTTGCGACCAGCGCCGACAGCGGCTTGGCAGCGAGCTTGCGCGCTTGCGCCTGCGCAATGCTGTTGGCTTCGGTCGGCGGCACCACACGGTTCACCAGGCCAACCTCGAGCGCAGCCTCGGCCATGAAGGGCTCGCCAAGCAGCAGCGCTTCAGCGGCGCGGTGGTAGCCGAACATCTGCGGCGCCAGCATGCTCGACGCCGCCTCGGGCACCAGGCCGAGGTTGACGAAGGGCATCGAGAAAGCGGCGTTGTCGCCCGCGATCACCAGATCGCAATGGAACAGCAGCGTGGTGCCGATGCCCACGGCCGGTCCGCAGACGCTGGCGACGATCGGCTTGGGGAAGGCCGCGATGGCGCGCAGGAAGCGGATCGCCGGCGATTCGGCCTCGGTCGCCTCTGGCGGCTTGGCGGCGGCGGCCATGAAGTCGCCGATGTCGTTGCCGGCGCTGAACACGGTCGGGTCGCCCTGGATCAGCACGGCGCGCACGGCGGCATCGGGTGCCGCTTGCGTGAGCGCATCGGTCATCGCGTCATACATCGCGACGTTGATCGAGTTCTTGCGGTCGACGCGGTTGAAGGTCAGGGTCATCACGCCGGCTTCGGTGTGGACGAGGATTTCGCTCATGGTGGTCCTTTCGAGAATGAACTGAATGGCTCAGGCGGCCAGGTATTCGCGGACGAAGTCCAGGCGATCCTGGCCCCAGAACATGTCCTTGCCGACAAACATCGTCGGTGCGCCGAACACGCCGCGCTCGACGGCCTCCTGGGTGGTCGCCTTGAGTTTGTCCTTGGTTTCCTGCGCGTTCGCCAGCGCGAGCACGGCGGCCGCATCGAAACCCGCAGCCTGCAGCACCTCGCCGACGACGGCGGGGTCGTTCATGTTGCGGCCGTCGATCCACATCGCCTTGAAGATCGCATCGACGAATTCCGCAAAGCGTTCCGGCTGTTGCGCCTGGATGCCGCTGGCTGCGCGCATCAGCAGCAACGTGTTGATCGGGAAGTGCGGGTTGTGCGCAAAGGGCACGCCGTAACGCCGGGCATAGCGCTGGAGGTCCGCCGTCATGTACGGGCCCTTCGGCTTGATCTCGGTCGGCGAGTGGTTGCCGGTGGCCTGGAACACGCCACCGAGCAGCATCGGCTTCCAGACCAGCGCGGCGCCGGCGTCCGCGGCGATCTTCGGCAGTTGCGTCGCAGCCAGGTAGGCGGCCGGGCTTCCGAAGTCGAAATAGAAGTCCACTGATTTCGTCACGTCGTCTCCTTTGTCGTCGTCGATCGGTTCAGAATTTTTCCGACCAGGGGCGCAGGTCGAGTTCGTGCGTCCACGCGTCGCGCGGTTGCGCGTGCAGCATCCAGTACATGTCGGCGATGTGGTCAGGGTTCAGGATGCCGTCCTGCGCCTTCATGGCGTAGCGGTCGGGGAAGTTGCTGCGGATGAACTCGGTGTCGATGGCGCCGTCGACCACTACGTGCGCGACATGGATGCCCTGCGGGCCCAGTTCGCGCGCCATCGCCTGCGCCAACGCGCGCAAGGCCATCTTTGCGCCGGAGAACGCACCGAAGTTCGCGGCGCCACGCAACGAAGCGGTGGCGCCGGTGAAGATGATCGTGCCGCGGTGCGCGCCTTCGGGCACGTTGCGTGCAACCATCTTCCTCGCCACTTCGCGCCCGTTGAGGAAGCCCGAGAAGCAGGCCATCTCCCACACCTTGAAGTACTTGCGCGCGGTCTCGTTCAGGATGCTCTCCGGCACATTGGCGCCGATGTTGAACACCATGACCTCGATCGGGCCGATGGTCGATTCGATCTCTTCGACCAGCTTGACCACTTCCTCTTCCTTGCGTGCGTCGCAAGCAAAGGCCCGCGCCGTGCCGCCATCGGCCTCGATCTGTACGACCAGCGGCTGCAACTTGTCGAGGCTGCGGCGCGTGACGCAGGCGACGTAGCCCTCGCGTGCAAAGCGGCGGGCGATGGCGCCGCCGGTGGCATCGCCGGCGCCGACGATCAGTGCGGCTTTCTGCATCGTTATTCCTTGAAGTAGACGATCTGGTTTGACGTGGCCAACAACTCACCGGCCTCGCTCCACAACTGCGCAGCCTGGTCGAAGAAGCCATTGTGGAAGCGTTGCCCCGTGGCACGGCCGAGCAGGTAGCCCGTGCCGACGGCCTCCAGCTCGGTCTTGCCCGCGTGAAAGTAGGTGGTGATCGAGACCGTGCCCGCGGGGACATGCCTGGCGCGGCGCAGCCAGATTCGCGGATAGAACATGTCGCTCATCGACGCGAGCGACGCGAAGTCCAGCGCGCGCGGCTCGGCGTCGCGCAGCCAGATGCGGGTTTCGCTGTGATCGCCGCTGCCGTCCCACCGGATCGGGACGTGCCCGCTGATCGGCCGCAGCTCGTACTGGGCCAGCCAGGCCACCCCGGCCGGGCCGATGTTCATGCGCGCGACCTCGGCCGGCGGCGGCACCTGGGGCACGGGGATATCGCTTGCACGCCACGTCTCGCGGCGCGCGGCCGTGACCACCGTTGCGGTGGTATTGACCTGTTGTTCGCCATTGGCGTCGGCCTGCGTGAGATGGATGGTCCAGTGCTGGGTCGAGCGGTTGGTGCGCACCGGCGTGGCCTGCACCTCGAACGGGCCGGCCTCGACCGCCGATGCATAGTTGACGGTGATCGCGATCGGCGCGCCGAGCAGGTCCGGATGCGACAACACCGACTGCAGCACGATGGCCGCCGTGGTGCCGCCGAACGGGCCGACCATGTTCCAGTAGTCGGGGCTGGTCACGCCGAAGTAGTGGCCGGGGCGAACGGGACCGGGCTTCAGCGCGAGCGCCTTGTCGAAAGTGTGTGTGGCTGTCATGTCGGCAGTTTGCATGGGAAGACGTCCTCAGGCGGTCATGGAGGCGACGCTGGCCTTTCGAGGTCGCGAGGGTTTTCCGACCGGCCCCGCGACGCCGCGGATCGCCCGCGCAGTGGCCGCTACACCCTTTCGAAGATACCGGCTGCGCCCTGCCCCATGCCGACGCACATGGTCACCATGCCGTACTTGAGATTCTTGCGGCGCAGCGCATGCACCACGGTCGCCGAACGGATCGCGCCGGTCGCGCCGAGCGGATGGCCCAGGGCGATCGCGCCGCCCATCGGGTTGACCTTGCTCGGGTCGAGGCCCAGCGTGTTCATCACCGCCAGCGACTGCGCCGCGAAGGCTTCGTTCAGCTCGAACCAGTCGATGTCCTCGTGCTTCAGGCCGGCGTAGCGCAGCGCCGCCGGGATCGCCTCGATCGGGCCAATGCCCATGATGTGCGGCGGCACGCCCTTGCTGGCGAAGCTCACGAAGCGCGCGAGCGGCGTCAGGCCGAACTGCTTGACCGCCTTCTCGCTCGCCAGGATCAGCGCGCCGGCGCCGTCGGAGGTCTGCGAGCTGTTGCCCGCCGTGACCGTGCCGCGCGCGGCGAACACGGCGCGCAGCCTGGCCAGGCCTTCGATGGTGGTGTCGGGGCGCGCGCCTTCATCGAGGCTGACGGTGCGGGTCTTCGCGACCGAGTCGCCGGTGGCGAGGTTGGGCGCGCGGTCGGTCACTTCGATCGGCGTGATCTCGTCGGCGAACTCGCCGGCGGCCTGCGCGGCCAGCGCCTTCTGGTGGGACGCCAGCGCAAAGGCATCCTGCGCCTCGCGGCTCACCTTCCACTGCTGCGCCACCTTCTCGGCCGTGAGGCCCATGCCGTAGGCGATGCCGATGTCGTCCGCGCGCTCGAAGATCGAGGGCGACATCGAGGGCGCGTTGCCCATCATCGGCACCATGCTCATGCTTTCGACGCCGGCCGCGATCATCACGTCGGCCTCGCCGACGCGGATGCGGTCCGCGGCCATCTGCACCGCCGACAGGCCTGACGCGCAGAAGCGGTTGACCGTGATGCCGCCGATGCTGTTGGGCAAACCGGCCAGCACCGCGCCGATGCGCGCGACGTTGAGGCCCTGCTGCGCTTCCGGAATCGCGCAGCCGCAGATGATGTCCTCGATGGCCTTCGGATCGAGGTTCGGCACGGCCGCCAGCGCCGCTTTCAGCGTGGTCGCCAGCAGGTCGTCGGGCCGGTAGTTGCGAAAGTAGCCGCGATGCGACTTGCCGATCGGCGTGCGGGTGGCGGAGACGATGTAGGCGTCTTGAACTTGTTTCATGTCGTCATGTCCTGTTGTCTGGCGCCCTCTCCCGCGAGCGGGAGACGGGACTGGATGCGTTGTCGTTGCTCACGGAGCCACTGGATCAGTTGCGCACGGGCTTGCCGGTCGACAGCATCCCCATGATTCGCTCTTGCGTCTTGGGGTGGACCAGCAGCGAGCAGAACGCCTTGCGCTCGAGCGCCATCAGGTATTCCTCGGTCACGAGCGCGCCGGCGTCGATGTCGCCACCGGTGACGACGCCCGCGATCAGGCTGGCGATGTGGAAGTCGTGCGCGCTGATGAAGCCGCCGTCGCGCATGTTCACCAACTGGCCCTTGATCGTCGCGGCGCCGCTGCGGCCCGCGACGCGGAAAGTGCGGCGCAGGGGTGGCCGATAGCCGGCATCGGCCATGGCCTTCGCCTGCTCCAGCGCGACGTAGAGCAGCTCGTCCTTGTTCGGCACGATCACGTCGCTGTCGAGCAGGAAGCCGAGCTTTTTCGAATCAAGTGCGCCGGTGCCGACCTTCGCCATCGCGGCGGCCGTGAAGCCTTCGGTCAGGAAGGGCAGCAGGTCGCTGCCGGTCGATGCGGCTGCGTTTTCGGCCGCGCGGCGTGCAATGTAGGTCAGGCCGCCAGCGCCCGGGACCAGGCCCACGCCGACCTCGACCAGGCCCATGTAGCTTTCCATGGCCGCGACACGCTTCGACGAGTACACGGCCATTTCGCAACCGCCGCCGAGCGCCATGCCGCGCACGGCCGACACGACGGGCACGCTGCTGTAGCGCAGCCTGAGCATCACCCGCTGCAATTCGCCGACGGCGCCTTCGACGGCACCGATGCCGGCGACCACCAGGGCCGGCAGCATGGCTTGCAGGTCGGCGCCGACCGAGAACATCTCGTCGGGCGACCAGATCACCAGGCCCTTGTATTCGGCTTCGGCCAGGTCGACCGCCGCGGCGAGCGCCTCGGCCACGTCGGGGCTGATCGCGTGCATCTTCGAATGGATGCTCGCGATGAGCACTTCGCCATCGAGCGTCCACACGCGCACGTCGCCTTCGTCGCTGATCGTGGTGCCGGCGGTGCTGGCATCGGGCGCATTGGCGCCGAGCACGGTTTCAGGGAACAGCTGGCGCGCATGCACCGGCAGCCTGCGCTGCGGCACGAAGGCGTTGGCCGAGGCGCTCCACGAACCCGCGGCCGTGTGCACGCCGCCCGCTTCCGCGACCGGGCCTTCGAACACCCATTTCGGCAACGGCGCGCTGGTCAGGGCCTTGCCGGCGTCGATGTCTTCCTGGATCCACTTCGCCACCTGCGACCAGCCGGCTTCCTGCCACAACTCGAACGGGCCCTGCTTCATGCCGAAGCCCCAGCGCATCGCGAAGTCGATGTCGCGTGCGCTTTCGGCGATGGTCGCGAGGTGGATGGCCGCGTAGTGAAAGCTGTCGCGCAGGATGGCCCAGAGGAACTGGCCCTGCGGGCCTTCGCTCTCTCGCAGCAGCTTCAGGCGCTCGCCAGCCGGCTTCTTGAGCATGCGGCCATAGACCTCGTCGGCCTTCTCGCCGGAAGGCACGTAGTCGCCCTTGGCCAGGTCGAAGCGCAGGATGTCGCGGCCGGCCTTCTTGAAGAAGCCCGCCTTGGCCTTCTGGCCGAGATTGCCCATCTCGATCAGCTTGGCCAGCACCGGCGGCGTGGCGAAGTTCGGATAGAACGGATCGCTCTTCTCGTCGAGGTTGTCCTGCAGCGTCTTGACCACGTGGGCCAGCGTGTCCAGGCCCACCACGTCGGCAGTGCGGAAGGTGCCCGAACTCGCGCGGCCGAGCTTCTTGCCGGTGAGGTCGTCGACCACGTCCGGCGTCAGGCCGAACTTCTCGACTTCCTTCAGCGTCGCCAGCATGCCGGCGATGCCGACGCGGTTGGCGATGAAGTTGGGCGTGTCGCGCGCGCGCACCACGCCCTTGCCGAGCGTGCTGGTGACGAAGGCTTCGAGCTGGTCGAGCACCACGGCCTCGGTGGTCGGCGTGTTGATCAGCTCGACCAGGAACATGTAGCGCGGCGGGTTGAAGAAGTGGATGCCGCAGAAGCGCGGCTTCAACGCTTCAGGCAGCGCTTCGCTGAGCTTGGTGATCGACAGGCCCGAGGTGTTCGAGGCCAGGATCGCGGTCTTCGACACGTGCGGCGCGATCTTCCGGTAGAGGTCGAGCTTCCAGTCCATGCGTTCCGCGATGGCCTCGATCACGAGGTCGCATTCGCCGAGCCTGGCCAGGTCGTCCTCGTAGTTGGCCACTTCGATCAACGCGGCATCGGCGACGTCGCCCAGCGGCGCGGGCTTGAGCTTCTTGAGGTTGTCGATGGCGCGCGTGACGATGCCGTTCTTGGCCGCACCCTGGGCGACCGCGCCGGTCGCATCCTTGGCCGCCAGGTCGAACAGCACCACCGGCACACGGACGTTGACCAGGTGCGCAGCGATCTGCGCGCCCATCACGCCGGCGCCGAGCACGGCGACTTTCTTCACTTGAAATCGGGACATGTACTTTCCGTCTGATGTTTCTTACTGGACGCGGGTCCAGGTTTGAGTCCGGCCGATGCCGAGCACCGAGCCGCGCACTTCGAGCTTCTTGCCGCCCTCGATCGGGGTCAGGCGAAGCGTGTAGGTCTTGCCGTTTTCGGGGTCGAGGATCTTTCCGTCTTCCCAGACGTCCTTGCCTTCGGCCTTCTTCGCGCCGCGGATGATCTCCAGGCCGACCATGGGCTTGCCCTTGCGGTCGTCGGTGCACTCGTCGCACACCGCGTCCTGCTTGGCATCCTTGCGCAACAGCTTCTCGATGCGGCCACTCACCACGCCGCCGGATTCGGTGATGCGGATCTGCGACTTGACCTCGCTGGTCTTGTCGTCGATGGTGTGCCAGGCGCCCACCGGCGTCATCTGCGCGAACGCAGTGGTGACAGTGGAGGCAAGAAGAATCGCTGACAGTGCAAGTTTCATGGTCGTCCTCTCCGTGGATGGAATTCAGGCGAGTGCCGCGTCGGTGTCCATCAGGACCTTGCTGCCGGCGCGCGCGGTACGCATCAGCGTGGCAGTCTCGGGGAACAGCTTGGCAAAGTAGAAGCGCGCGGTCTGCAGCTTGCCGACGTAGAACGGGTCGGCGTTGCCGGCGGCGATCTCGCGCAGCGCCACCTGCGCCATGCGGGCGAACAGGTAGCCGAACACGAAGTGCCCGGCAACGCGCAGGTAGTCGACAGCCGCGGCGCCCACCTCGTCGGGGTTCTGGAAGCCCTTGAAGCCGACTTCGGTCGTGAACTTGGTGAGCTGGTCGCCGAGCATGGCGATGGGCGTGATGAACTCGCTCATCTTCTCGTTGACGCCTTCCTCGGCCACCAGCGCGCCGACCAGCTTGCCGAACTTCTTCAGCGTCGCGCCGTTGTTGCCCAGCACCTTGCGGCCCAGCAGGTCCAGCGACTGGATGGTGTTGGTGCCTTCATAGATCATGTTGATGCGGTTGTCGCGCACGAACTGCTCCATGCCCCATTCCTTGATGAAGCCGTGGCCGCCGAAGACCTGCATGCAGGCGTTGGTGGCGATGTAGCCGTTGTCGGTGATGAAGGCCTTGACGATCGGCGTCAGCAGTGCGACGAGTTCGCCCGAGTCCTTGCGCACCTTTTCATCCGGATGGTGGTGTTCCTTGTCGAGCAGCAGCGTGCAGAACACCTGCAGTGCGCGGCCGCCTTCCGCATAGGCCTTGGCGGTCAGCAGCATCTTGCGCACGTCGGGGTGGACGATGATCGGGTCGGCTTCCTTTTCCTTGGCCTTCACGCCGGTCAGCGAACGCATCTGGACGCGGTCCTTGGCATAGGCGAGCGCGTTCTGGTACGCGACTTCGGTGAGGCCCAGCGACTGGTTGCCCACGCCCAGGCGAGCGGCGTTCATCATCACGAACATCGCGGCCAGGCCCTTGTTGGGCTCGCCGACCATCGTGCCGATGGCGCCGTCGATGACGATCTGCGCGGTGGCGTTGCCGTGGATGCCCATCTTGTGCTCGAGGCCGCCGCAGTAGATCGGGTTGCGGCTGCCCAGCGAGCCGTCGGCGTTCACGTTGAACTTGGGCACGGCGAACAGGCTGATGCCCTTGCTCCCCTTCGGTGCATCCGGCAGGCGCGCGAGCACCAGGTGGATGATGTTCTCGACCATGTCGTGCTCGCCGGCCGAGATGAAGATCTTGTTGCCGGTGATCTTGTAGGTGCCGTCAGCCTGCGGCTCGGCCTTGGTGCGCAGCATGCCGAGGTCGGTGCCGCAGTGCGCCTCGGTCAGGCACATCGTGCCGGTCCATTCGCCGGTGGTCAGCTTGGGCAGGTAGGTCTTCTTCTGCGCGTCGGTGCCATGCGCCTGCAGGGCTTCGTAGGCGCCGTGCGAGAGGCCCGGGTACATGGTCCAGGCCTGGTTCGCCGCATTGAGCATTTCGTAGAGGCACTGGTTCAGCACATAGGGCAGGCCCTGGCCGCCGAACTCGGGGCTGCACGACAGCGCGGGCCAGCCGCTTTCGATGAACTGGGCATAGGCTTCCTTGAAGCCCTTCGGTGCTTTCACCTCGTGCGTCGACTTGTCGAGCACGCAGCCCTCTTCGTCGCCGGAAATGTTCAGCGGGAAGGTGATTTCGGAAGCGAACTTGCCGGCTTCCTCGATCACGGCGTTGATCGTGTCGACGTCGGTATCTGCGTGGGTGGGCATCGCCTTGAATTCATCGGCGACATGAAACACTTCATGCAGCACGAATTGCATGTCACGCAGCGGCGGGGTGTAGGAAGGCATGGACGAAAGCTCCTGGGCGGGTGGTCTTGATTGAAAAAGAGGAGATCAGCCTCAGCGCGCCGGCGACGGCCGCGTGGATCTGATCGTTGACGAGGATGACGGCGAGGGGCGTGGCGCGGACGGCGACGCGCAGCGCTGGATGATGTTTTCGAAGCCGATCCTGGCGCGATCGAGGGAGCCAGGCGCATGCAGAAAGCGCGCTTCGTAATGGAGGGCGAGGATGAGGCCGTGGACCTCGAAGGCAATCTGGCGCTCGTCGGCATCCTCGCGGAAGTGGCCCTCTGCCGTGGCCTGCTGCACCGCGCGGAAGACGGCCCCCTGCCACTTGCTGACCGATTCGACCAGCGCATCGCGCACCGGGCCCGGGCGGTCGTCGAATTCGGTGGCGCCGCTGATGTAGATGCAGCCCGAGTCGATCTCGACCGAGGTGCGCTTCATCCAGTTGTCGAACATCGCGCGCAGACGGGGCAGTCCGCGCGGCGCCGACATCGCGGCATAGAACACTTCCTGCTCGAAGCGCGAGTGATACTCGCGGACCACGGAGATCTGCAACTCTTCGCGCGAACCGAAGTGGGCGAACACGCCCGATTTGCTCATCTGCGTGAGTTCGGCCACGGCGCCGATCGACAAGCCCTCGAGCCCGATCTGCGCGGCCAGGTTCAGCGCGGCGTCGACGATGGCAGCCTTGGTTTGCTGGCCCTTCAGGGCGGAGCGCGAGGACTTGGCCGAGGCGGCGGAGATGGGCATGGGCGGCAATTAATAATACGAACGGTCGTGCTATTTTGTAGTGGATTCGTTTCGAAGAGAAGCGCAAAGACCCACTAGATTACCGGGCTATTGGGCGTCGAAGGCGAATTTCTGGCGTCGTTTCGCATCACCAATGGCCACAAGCAAAGGCGCCGATTTCATCGGCAGCAAGGCGTTGCACCGGGTGAGCCGCGATCGCTCCGGCAAGGCTGCTCGGGCCTTGCTCGTCGAGATCCTTTTCACCGAAGTAAGTGGATCAGATCAAGAAAGTCTGCGCCAGTCGGACCCAATAGGCCGCCCCCAGCGGCAAGGCTCGGTCGTTGAAGTCGAAGCGCGGGGTGTGGAACAGGCAGCCTCCATCCTCGCCGGTCCCGTTGCCCAGCACCATGTAGGCGCCGGGAACTGCCTGCAGCATGTAGGCGAAGTCTTCGCTGCCCATGGTGGGCATCCGTTCGCGGACCTTGTCGGCACCCAGCAGGTCCACCGCCACCCCCCGAGCGAACGCGGTCTCGTCCGCATGGCTGACCAGCACCGGATACTGCTGGCGGTAGTCGACCTCGCACTTCAGGCCATAGCTGTCGGCCTGCGCGTGCACGAACGCCTGCAGCCGCCGTTCGATCTGCGCGCGCACCGCGGGGTCGAGCGCACGCACGCCGATCTTGAGCACGGCCTGTTCGGGCACGATGTTGTAGACCTCGCCCGCCTGCATCGCCCCCACGGTGACGACGGCGGCCTGGTGTGCGCTGATTTCGCGTGAAACGAGGCTCTGCAGGCCCAGCACGATGCTCGCCGCGCACTGCATCGGATCCACGCCCTGATGCGGTAGCGCGGCGCTGGGGATCCTTTGCTTCTGGACCCTGCAGATAGTGAGCGCTGCTCTTTCACCAAGCTCTAACCATGGAGCGACCCTTTGAAGGCTGGATCACGTCGCCGGCAAAGCGCGGCAGATGGCTTCACAGGGACGCTTCTTGAATAGGGCACGATAGGCTGCGGTCATGGGTTGCAGCGCCAGGACGGTCGCGCCATCGTTGCGCCGTGTGTTGATCACCAGTGCATTGGCACCGGTTTCCCAGGCGGCCAGACTCGTCAGGCCCAACACCCACAATGCGCTCGCCGCGCCGGTGTCTCCAAGTCTTTCGCACAAGTCGCAGCCGACCTTCACGTTGAACAATTGCCGGCATTGACTCGCCGATCGCGCCAGACCTGGGCCCGCACTGAGCTTCGCGTGGTAGCGCAGGGACAGATCAAGGTCAAAGTGGCAGGCTTCAATTGCTTCCAGTTGCCGCCTTGGCACGTCCGAAACTAGAATCGCCGATTGCAGGAGAGCGAGCGACCGCGGTCGCTCCACCGAAGGCGCAAACTCCCATGAACGCTCAGGTCGGCCCCGTGGCCATGTACTGCATCCATCGATATCGCCGTCTGGAGAGCCATCAGGCCCACGCCTGATGCACCGAAGGAGCAACACCCTGGCGGGCGCCAAGGTCGAAACTCTCAGGTACCAAGGACAGGGGGAGCGGCTTTTGAAATCACTTTCAAAGGACCTCTCATGCGCGTGATCGTATTGGGCGCCGGCTTGCTCGGCGTCACCTCGGCCTATTACCTCCAGAAGCTCGGCCACGAAGTCACCGTGGTCGACCGCCAGGCCACACCGGCCGCTGAAACCAGCTTTGCCAACGGCGGCCAGATCTCCGTCAGCCACGCCGAGCCGTGGGCCAACCCAAGCGCGCCGATCAAGGTGTTGCAATGGCTGGGCAAGGAAGACGCGCCCCTCCTGTTTCGCATCCGTGCCGACATGCGGCAGTGGATGTGGGGCTTGCAGTTCCTGCGCGAATGCACGCCGGCGCGCACCCGGCACAACATCGAGCAGATCGTGCGCCTTGGCACCTACAGCCGCAGCATGCTGCAGGAACTGCGTCGCGAAACCGGCCTCGGCTACGACCAGCGCACGCAGGGCATCCTGCATTTCTACACGACGCAAAAAGAGTTCGATGGCGCCTTGAAGCCGGCCGAGCAAATGCGCGCATTGGGCTGCGAACGTGTCGTCATATCCGCCGACGAAGCGGTAAAGCTCGAGCCGGCATTGGCACACATCCGTCCGCAACTCGCCGGCGCCACCTACACGGCCGAAGACGAATCGGGCGACGCCAACCGATTTGCGCGCGAACTGGTCAAGCTCTGCGAAGTGGGCGGCGTGAAATTCCTGATGAGCCACACCGTGACCGCGATCCGCGAAGCCGGCGGCAACATCGAGCACGTCGAAGCCACTGACATCGAGGGCCGCTTCCAGCGCCTGCAGGCGGACGCGTATGTGATGGCGATGGGCTCGTTGAGCCCCATCTATGCCAAGCCGCTGGGCATCGACTTGCCGATCTATCCGGCCAAGGGCTATTCGGTGACGCTGCCGGTAAAGGATGCGTCGAAGGCGTACCAGGTCTCGCTGACCGATGACGAGTTCAAGCTCGTGTTCTCGCGCTACACCTCGGAAGACGGCCGCGGCGACCGCATGCGCATTGCCGGCACGGCCGAGCTCAACGGCTACGACCGCGACCTGAACCGCGTCCGTTGCGAGGCGATCGTGCGGCGCGTGGAACAACTCTTCCCGGGCGCCGGCGACACAACGCGCGCCCAGTTCTGGACCGGCCTGCGCCCCGCAACGCCCAGCAACGTGCCAATGATCGGCAAGACGCGCCTGCCCAACTTCTTCCTGAACACCGGCCACGGCACACTGGGCTGGACGCATGCGTGCGGCTCGGGCAAGTCGATCGCGCACATCGTGAGCGGGCTCGCACCGGAAGTCGATTTCGCGTTTCAACGGTAACCCCCCGAAGCGCCTGCGGCGCCTCCCCCCGAGGGGGCGCACCCGGCGGCCCGGCGAAGCCGGCTCCGCGGGTGCCCACGAACTGCCCTCGCCCTGCCGCATCGGTCTCATGCGTCGCGGGTCACGCGATAGCGTGGTGGAAAACCGATGTGCGCCCAGACGTCAAA
Organism: Variovorax humicola; assembly: GCF_037889915.1. Lineage (NCBI taxonomy): Bacteria > Pseudomonadati > Pseudomonadota > Betaproteobacteria > Burkholderiales > Comamonadaceae > Variovorax > Variovorax humicola. The sequence continues at coordinate 17,511 of NZ_JBBKZV010000011.1, forward strand.
TCAGGCGCAGCTCAATTCCAGAAACACCGCGGAACCGGCTTTGCCGGCCCGCTGGTGTTGCCCCCGGTAGGGGGTGGGAGGAGCGCACGAAGTGCGCGCAGCCTGGGGGCGAGCAACAAGCCTTCCGGGCCGCTGGTGTTGCCCCCGGCAGGGGGAAGGAGGAGCGCACGAAGTGCGCGCAGCCTGGGGGCGAGCTAAATCTTGAATGGAACGACTTCCTGCCGCTGCTCGCCAAGCCCATCGATACCCAGCGTCATCACATCGCCCTTCTTGAGAAACACGGGCGTCGGCTTGATGCCCATGCCGACGCCGGGTGGCGTGCCGGTGGTGATGATGTCGCCGGGTTCCAGCGTGTTCAGCGCACTCACGTAGCTCACGAGCTTGGCGACGTTGAAGATCATGGTCTTGGTGTTGCCGGTCTGCATGCGCTTGCCGTTGACGTCGAGCCACATGCCGAGCTTCTGCGGGTTGGGCACTTCGTCGCGCGTGACGAGCCACGGACCGATCGGGCCGAAAGTGTCGAAGCCCTTGCCCTTGTCCCAGGTCAGGCCGTGCTCGAGCTGCCATTCGCGCTCGCTCACGTCATTGATCAGGCAGTAGCCGGCCACGTAGTTGAGCGCGTCCTTCTGCGAGACGCAGCGCGCGCGCGTGCCGATGACCACGCCGAGCTCGACCTCCCAGTCGCCCTTGACCGAACCCTTGGGCAGCATCACCGGGTCGTTCGGGCCCTGGATGCAGCTGACGGCCTTGGTGAACACCACCGGCTCCTTCGGAATGGGCATGCCGGACTCGGCGGCGTGGTCCGCATAGTTGAGCCCGATGGCGATGAACTTGCTGACGTTCGCAACAGGGCAACCGTAGCGCGGCTTTCCCTTGACCAGCGGCAGCTTGTCGGTCTTGAGCTTGCGCAGCTTGGCGAGCGCGGCATCGCCGAGCTGGCTGCCGCCGAAATCGCCGACCACGGCGCTGAGATCGCGCAGCTGGCCGTTGTCGTCGATCAAGCCGGGCTTTTCCTTGCCGGGGTTGCCATAGCGAACGAGTTTCATCAGGAAGTCCTTTCTGGGAGAAAAAGAATCAGTAGGTGGCGCGGCCGCCGGAGAGGTCGAACGTCGCTCCGGTGGAGAACGCGCAATCCTCGGTGCAGAGCCAGGCCACCATCGCCGCAATTTCCTCCGGAGTGCCGAAGCGCCCCATCGGAATCTTCGACAACATGAACGCAATGTGTTGCGGCGTCATCTGGTCGAAGATCGCGGTTTTAACAGCAGCGGGCGTGACGCAGTTCACTCGCACGCCCGTGTCGGCCAATTCCTTGCCAAGCGACTTGGTCAGCGCGATCACGCCGGCCTTGCTGGCGCTGTAGGCGCTGGCGTTCGGGTTGCCCTCCTTGCCGGCCACCGAAGCGATGTTGACGATGCGCGCCCACGGGCGCTCGCGCAGATGCGGCACCCATTCACGACAGCAGATGAAAGTGCCGGTGAGGTTGACGTCGATGACCTGGCGCCAGGCGTCGACGGGGTAGTCGGCGACTTTGGTGTTGGGTCCGGTGATGCCCGCGGAATTGATCAGCGCATCGACCGTGGCGCCGGGCTCGCGTTGCGCCAGCGTGGCTTGCACGGCCTTGGCCACGCCGGCGGCGTCCGATACGTCGACCGCCACGGCGGACGCGTCGGCGCCCAATCGCTGCGCCGCTGCGTCGACGGCAGCCTGGTCGCGGTCCCACAGCGTGACGCTGCCGCCGGATGCCAGCAAGCGCTGGGCAATTGCAAAGCCCAATCCGGTGGCGCCACCGGTGATCACCGCATGGCGGCCCCGGAAGTCGAGTTGGTTCATATCGTGATGCCGCCGTCGACCGTGAATGCCTGGCCGGTGGCGAATATCGCCTCGTCGCTGGCGAGGAACACGATCACCGGCGCGATCTCATGCGCCTGCGCCAGCCGGCCCATCGGTTGCCGCGCAATGAAGGCCTTGCGCGCCGCTTCCGGATCTTCGTTGGCATTGATGCGCTCACCGAGCGACGGCGTGTCGACCGTGCCGGGGCACACCGCATTGCAGCGGATGCCCTGCTGGACGTAGTCGGCCGCCACGCTCTTGGTCAGGCCCAGCACCGCGGCCTTGGTGGTGCCGTAGACGAATCGGTTCGGCAAGCCCTTCATGCTGGAGCACACGCTGGCCATGTTGATGATGCTGCCGGCGCCCGCCGCCAGCATGCGCGGCAGCACCGCCTGGATGGTCCAGAACTGCGCGCGCACGTTCAAGTTGAAGGCGAAGTCCAGTTCGGCGTCCGTGGCGCCGATCACCGGCCCGTTGTGCACCACGCCCGCGCAGTTGAACAGCACGTCGACGGCCGGCATGCGCGCGACCAGGGCGTTGATGGCGCTCTTGTCGAGCACGTCGAGCACGGCGGTCTGCACGTTGGCGGTGCCGGTATAGCTCTCCAGCAACTTCGGGTTGACGTCGGTGGCCCAGACCTGCGCGCCCTCGGACGCCATGGCCAGCGCGGTCGCGCGGCCGATGCCCTGCCCGGCCGCGGTGATGAGGGCGGTCTTTCCTTTGAGTCGCATGAAGTCTCCTGGGGTGGAATGAGGCGGCGAGGTCCCGTTGAGGGTTTCGCCCGATGGTTGCGGCGCGGCGCAACTCCTATTCTGAATTGGCCTTACCACTTGTCCACTTCTGGACAACCCTTAACAATCCGCGAAATGTGCGCGAAACGCCGTGCCCTTGCAATCCATCGAACCCAAGCGCCTGTACCGCCAGATTGCCGACCAGTTGCGCGCACTGATCGGCAAGGGCGAGTTCGTCACCGGCGCACGACTGCCCGCCGAGCGCGATCTGGCGCGCCAGTTGGGGGTGAGCCGGCCGTCCGTACGCGAGGCACTGATTGCGCTGGAAGTCGAGGGGTGGGTCGAGGTGCGCACCGGCTCCGGCGTGTACGTGCTCGACCGGTCGAAGCGTTCGACAACATCTTCTGTTGAGATCACCGAGTGGGGTCCGCTCGAATTGATCCGCGCACGCCGCGTGGTGGAGGGCGAGACGGCGGCACTGGCTGCGATCCACGGCAAGCGCCGCGACTTCGACGCCATGCGGCGCGCGGTCGACGCCATGCGCGAGCAAGCCGACCAGAGCGTGATGCCGCTCGACGGCGACCGCGCCTTCCATGTCGCCATCGTCGAGGCCAGCGGCAACGCGGTGCTGGTGGAGACGGTGCAGGGCTTCTGGGACTCGCGCTACGGCCCGCTGTTCACCCGGCTCGGCGGCTATTTCGAAACGCCCGCCTCGTGGCGCCAGGCCATTGCAGAACACGACGCCATCGTCGCAGGCATCGTCTCGCGCGACCCCACTGCCGCACGCGCGGCCATGCATGCGCACATGGACAAGTCCCACCAACGCTACAGCGCAAGCTGGCGCCGTGCCCGGACGGCTTGAGATGACTGCCGCCATGACCTGCGTTGCGTCGTTGGTAATGCGGCTGCCCAAGAATACGGCTCCTCCCCCGAAACAAGAGACCCACGATGAACCCCTTTATCCGCCTCCATCCCGCCGATGACGTGGTCATCGCGCGTGCGCAACTGGTCGGCGGCACCACCGTCGAAGACGTTGCGGTGCGCGGCCTCATCCCGGCCGGCCACAAGGTGGCGATGCGTGCGATCGCAGTTGGCGAACCGGTGCGCCGGTACAACCAGATCATCGGCTTTGCCAGCAAGCCGATCGCGCCGGGCGACCACGTGCACACGCACAACCTCGACATGGGTCCCGACAAGGGCCACTTCGAGCGCGACTATGCCTTCGGCGCCGACGTGAAGCCCGTGCCGCCACGGCGCGAAGCCACGTTCCTGGGCATCAAGCGCGCCGACGGCCGCGTGGCCACGCGCAACTACATCGGCGTGCTGACCAGCGTCAATTGCTCGGCCACCGCGGCGCGCGCCATCGCCGACCACTTCTCGCGCAAGACCAACCCTGCGGCGCTGGCGCCCTATCCGAACGTCGACGGCATCGTGGCGCTCACGCACGGCACCGGTTGCGGCATGGACACGCAGGGCCTTGGCATGCAGATCCTCGAACGCACGCTTACGGGCTATGCGACGCATGCCAACTTTGCCGGCGTGCTGGTGGTCGGTCTGGGCTGCGAGGCGAACCAGATCAATGCATGGCTGGCGACGGGCTCGCTGTCGGAGGGCGAGAACTTCCGCACCTTCAACATCCAGGACACCGGCGGCACGCGCAAGACGGTCGAGAAAGGCATCGCGCTCATCAACGAGATGCTGCCGCGCGCCAACGCGGTGAAGCGCGAGCCGTGCAGCGCGTCGCATATCACGATCGGGCTGCAGTGCGGTGGATCGGACGGCTACTCGGGCATCAGCGCCAACCCTGCCCTCGGCCATGCGGTCGATCTGCTGGTGGCCCACGGCGGCACGGCCATCCTCAGCGAGACACCCGAGGTGTATGGCGCAGAACATCTGCTGACGCGCCGTGCGGTGCGGCGCGAAGTCGGCCAGAAGCTGGTCGACCGCATCGCCTGGTGGGAGCACTACACCGCCATCAACGAAGGCGAGATGAACAACAACCCTTCGCCCGGCAACAAGGCCGGCGGGCTCACCACCATCCTCGAGAAATCGCTGGGCGCCGTGGCCAAGGGCGGCACCAGCAACCTCGAGGCGGTCTACGAATACGCAGAGCCGGTGACGGCGCACGGCTTCGTCTACATGGACACGCCCGGCTACGACCCGGTCAGCGCCACGGGCCAGGTCGCGGGCGGCGCCAACATGATCTGCTTCACCACCGGCCGCGGCTCCGCCTACGGCTGCGCGCCCTCGCCTTCGCTCAAGCTCGCGACCAACTCGGTCCTGTGGAGGCGGCAGGAAGAAGACATGGACATCAACTGCGGCGAGATCGTCGACGGCACCGCCTCGATCCAGGAGATGGGCCAGCGCATCTTCAACCTGGTGCTGGCCACCGCATCGGGCGAACACAGCAAGAGCGAAACGCACGGCTATGGCCAGAACGAGTTCGTGCCCTGGCAGGTCGGCGCAGTGATGTAGCGAAGCGGATGTAGCGCGCGGGCGCATTCATCGCGCGGTCCTCAAGATCAACAACAAGGAGACATTGAATGACCACCACACCCTTCGGCTTCCTGGACGGTACCGGCTTCGAACGTCTGGACCCGCGTTTCAGCACCTGCCTCCCTGGCCCCGAGCGCGTCGTGCGCCTGTGGACCGGCGGCCGCTGGTGCGAGGGCCCGGCGTGGTTCGCCGCGCACCGAACGCTGGTGTGGTCGGACATTCCCAACAACCGCATGATGCGGTACGACGAACTCAATGGCACCGTGGGCCTGTGGCGCCAGCCGTCGAACAACACCAACGGCAACACGGTCGACCCTCAGGGCCGGCTCGTCAGTTGCGAGCACCTGGGCCGGCGCGTGGTGCGCAACGAGCATGACGGCACGCAGACGGTGCTGGCCTCGCACTGGCAAGGCAAGCGGCTGAATTCCCCGAACGACGTGGTCGTGCATTCCGACGGCGGCATCTGGTTCACCGACCCGAGCTACGGCATCCTGTCGGACTACGAAGGCCTGCGCGCCGAAAGCGAAGTCGGCTGCAACGTGTACCGCGTCGATCCCTCCAGCGGCGCGATCGAGGTGGTGGCCGACGACTTCGTGAAGCCAAACGGCCTCGCGTTCTCGCCCGATGGATCGATGCTCTACATCGCCGACACGGGCGCCAGCCACGACCCCGCCGCGCCAAAGCACATCCGCCGCTTCAAGGTCAACAGCGACGGCCGCAGCCTCGGCGCCAACACCTTGTTCGCCGAATGCACCAACGGCCTGTTCGACGGATTTCGCATCGACACGCTGGGCCGCATCTGGACCAGCGCCGGGGACGGCGTGCATGCCTACGACCCCGACGGCACGCTGATCGGCAAGATCCTCGTGCCGGAACCCGTGTCGAACGTCTGCTTCGGCGGGGTCAGCCGCAACCGACTTTTCATCACCGCGACGACCTCGCTGTATTCCATCTACCTGAACGCCAGAGGACTTTGATTCTTCATGCCCCAAACCCTCGCAGCCCCCCTCCTGCGCGCGCAGTGCGCCAGCATCCTGGTCGCGGCCGGAAGTGCGCCCGCGGAAGCGCAACAGGTCGCCGACAACCTCGTGCTGGCCAACCTCAGCGGCCACGACTCGCATGGCGTCGGCATGCTGCCGCGCTACGTCGACGCCATCGCCGAAGGCGGCCTCACGCCCAACGCCGGCATTCAGGTGAATGTCGACATCGGGACGATGCTCGCCATCGACGGACAGCATGGCTTCGGCCAGATCGTCGGCGTGCAGGCGATGGAACTCGGCATCGCGCGCGCCAAACAGCACGGCAGTTGCATCTTCACGCTGGCGAGCGCGCACCACCTGGGACGAATCGGGCACTTTGCCGAAATGGCGACGGCGCAGGGCCTGGTGTCGATGCACTTCGTGAACGTGCTGTCGCGGCCGAACGTGGCGCCGTGGGGCGGCGGCGACGGGCGCTTCGGCACCAACCCGTGCTGCATCGGCATTCCGCTGGCGGGTGCCGAGCCCTTCCTGCTCGACTTCGCAACAAGCCGCGTGGCGCAGGGCAAGATGCGCGTGGCCCACAACAAGGGCGAACGCGTGCCCGACGGCTACCTCATCGACGAGCGCGGCATGCCGACCAACGATCCCGGCGTGGTGGTCGTCCCGCAAGGGAAGGGCCTGTTCGGCGCGCTGATGACCTTCGGCGAGCACAAGGGCTACGGCATGGCGGTGGCCTGCGAACTGCTCGGCGGCGCGCTCACCGGCGGCGGCACCTGGCACCGACCGGCCGATGCCGCGCGCACCGTGCTCAACGGCATGCTGACGGTGCTGATCGACCCGGCCAAGCTGGGCACGCAAGCCGCCTTCGCGCAGGAAGCCAATGCCTTCGTCGACTGGCTGCGCCAGAGTCCACCGGCTGCCGGCGTCGACCACGTGCTGATCGCCGGCGAGCCCGAGCGCGCGGCGCGCGTGGCGCGCGAACGCGACGGCATCTGGCTCGATGACGCAACCTGGGGCGAAATCGTCGCGTCGGGCGCAAAGGTGGGCGTGACGGTCAAAGCCGCATAGCACCCTGCATCAGTTCCCTCTCCCACCCCTTCTCCCTCGCCTCTCCCTCTGCCTCCGGGTGAGGGTTGGGGTGAGGGCACCCTCTCAGCCCCTACAACGGCGCCCGCGACGGCACCACCTGCCCAACCCCGGACGCCGCGCGCCGTCGCACTTCATCGAAAGTGGTTTGCCGCACGATCTCGCCATCCTCGAACACGGTCTCCAGCATGTCCGGCTGCCCATCGACAAGCTCGTCGATGCGCAGCGTCTGCACGCCGCCGTTCGCATCGTTCGTGAGCGCAAGACGCCCCTTCTTCGACGCCTTGCCGAGGTCGCCGACAGGTGACTTGTAAACGTCGCGCCAGGCGCCCTTCACCTGCATTGCCGAACACTTCATCGCCCACTGCATCGTGTCGCGATTGACTTGCTGAAGCAGGCCGCCGCCCATGCCGAACGCGATGTTCTCGGCCGAATAGCCGTTGTGATACAGGTTCGAAAGGCACAGCCGCAGCGAGTCGAGGTTCACGCCATCGCCCTGGATGATGCGCACGTTGTTCAGCACACGGTAGCCCTTGCCATTGGTCGTGGTGCCGAAGCGCGCGGCCAGGATGTCCGCGACCTTGAGCACCGTCTCGACGGGGTCGCCGCTGTCCGGCCGCACGACGAGCGTGGCGCCGGATTGCACGATCAGTTCCTTCAGCTCGGTGCCCCAGATGCGGTCGCAGGCATTGAAGATGTCATAGCTGTCGCTCACCACCGCGAACAGCGCGCCCGGCTTGCCGAACTGCGTGACCATGTTGCGGTAGGCGTCCGCTTCGCGGTCGCGGCCCCAGCCGGTGATGGTGCTGTGCTCGGCCGCGGGAATCGAGAAGCCGGCCATGTCGCAGTCGTAGTAGCGACGCGCCGCGACCAACGCGCTGAGGGTGTCGGTGCCCATGAAGTTCACCAGGTGCGCCATGCCGCCCAACGCCGCCGATTCCAGGCTCGACACGCCGCGAGCGCCGAAGTCATGCAGCTTGAATGGAATCTGGCCTTGTGGGTCGTCGCAGGTCGCGTCGAGGTAGCGCAGCAGCGTCGCCTTGGCCGCGGCGGACAGCGTGGCCACGGTGGTCGGATACCAGACGGCGCGCAGCAATTCGGTCTCCAGGTAACTCGTGAGCCAGAAGAACTCCGGATCGGTGTTCTCGATGGTGGCAAGCACGTTGTGCACCGGCACCACGCTGCCTTCGGGCACCGCCCGGATGCGCACCGGCATGCAGCCGCCATGCTTCTCGACGAGACGCAGCCAACCTTCTCGATTGAAAGGCTCGCCATGCGCCGCCAAGAGGGCCGTGGCCTCATCGACATCGTCGAGCGTCACCGGCGTCGAAAGGTATTCGCGCAGGTAAGCCTGCAACCCGAAGAACACCGAATGGCTGAAGACGCCCCCGCGCGACTCGATGTAGCTGAACACGGTCTGCGTACCGGGCGGGTACTGCATCCAGTGCGACGCCTTGTAGGAATCGGTGCGCAGCAGCAGATTGCTGCCGAGGGACGAACGATAAGCATCGCGACGAGACATGTGAAAGCTCCTTTCACGCTGGCGGCCGTCAACCGGTCGCCGTTTCTGCAAAATGGCCAGGCTTCAGTTCTTGCCCAAGCCGCCCAGGAAATGGTTGGCAATGAAGAAGTGGTCCTCGTACATGCTTTCCTGCATGTCGAGGAATTCGGCGATCGGCACCCAGCGCACGGCGGCCGCGTCGTCATCGGCCCGCACGTCTGAAAGCCCCGTCCACTGGTTGTGCGACAGCTCGAAGAAAAAGCCGTGCGTGATGGTGCGTCCCCGCTGCGAACGGTCCGGCGCGTCGAACACATGGCTGCCCTTCATGCTGCCGTGGAGCACGGGGACCGGGACCTTGAGCCGCGTCTCTTCCTTGAGCTCCCGGATCGCCGCGTCCTGCAGCCGTTCGCGCTGTCCCACGAAGCCGCCGGGCAACGCCCATGTGCCCTTGCCGGGATGGAACTTGCGTTGCACCAGCAGGATGTGCCCCGCCTCGACCACCACTGCATCGACCGTCGTGTAGATCGGCGGAAACTCGCTGCCCGCATAGCGGTACTTGTCGCGGTAGTCGATGAGGAAGGCGCGCTCCTCGCAAAGCGCCTTGTAGTCGTCCGTCTGCGCAAATCGCTCGAGGAAAGCCGCGGTGCCGTCGGGCAAGTCCGACGGCGAGAGCTGCCCCCGCACTTCCGGGTCGAGGTAGAGATTGCGCACATCCGTCGCGTGGATGCTTTCGACGGCGTGCAAGCCGACGAACTCCCACGATGGAAACAGCTTGAGGTAGTAGCTCGACGCATCCTTGAGGTGGCCAACCAGCGCGACCTTCACCTTCGCCGGCTTGCTGCCGTCCTGCACGATGAGCTTGTCCACGGCGGACTGGATCGATGCGATCCAGAGTTGGTCGTTGTACGGCGAGTCGCCCACGCCGGTAACGCTCACTCGCATCTGGTCGTTGCTGCGCAGGCAGGCGCGCACCATGCGCTCCCGTTCGTCGAAAGTGAAGGGGTTCTTTGCGCTGCGCGGCTTGCGATCGGAGCCGACCACAACGATGACGCGATCGGCTGCGCGTGCAGCTTCCTCGATGAGTCGTTGATGACCGAAATGGACGGGCTGGAAACGGCCGATGACGACCGCGTACGGGTACTTGCGTGTGCTCACTTGGGAATCCCCCAAAATTGGCGCGATCAACTCGCGCTTGCAATCACGATAGCACCGGCGTCCGGATCCTCCAACACGCGCCGCCGAATTTCACGGCATCGTGTGTGCCAGGCGCATCAAATCAGGCGCGCCTCATGCGCAGCCGCCCGGCCAGCGCGAGCCCATGCCGTCGAGGGTGAACCGCCAATCCGCCAGGATCAGAGCATCAGTCCGACGCTGGCGTCCAGGTGTTCCGATGGCATGCGCCGGAAACCCGAGCGCGCGAATCGCTGCAGTCGCCCGACCAGGAACGCCGTGAGCGCCGCCGCGCGCACTTGCGCATCGACGGTGGGCGTGGCCGACCCTTCGGCCGAGGCTGCACCGCGCAAGGCCAGCCGCAACGTGGATTCGATCTTGTCGAAGAACTGGTTCATGCGGCTTTGCAGGCGTTCGTTCTCGTAGACAAGCGCGTCGCCGACCATCACGCGCGTCATGCCAGGGTTCTTTTCGGCGAACTGGACCAGCAGCGAGATGATGCGGGCAGCCTGTTCCTGCCCGGTCCCGTCGCGCTCGGTGACCTGGTTGACAAGGGTGAATACGCTTTGCTCGATGAAGTCGATGAGACCCTCGAACATCTGGGCCTTGCTGGCAAAGTGACGGTAAAGGGCCGCCTCGCTCACATCGAGCTTGGCGGCCAGCGCGGCAGTGGTGACGCGATCGGCACCCGGCTGTTCGAGCATGGAGGCCAGCGCCTGCAGAATCTGCACGCGACGTTCACCCGGCTTGGGGCGCTTGCGCGGGCCTGCCGAAATGACTTCTGCCGGAACTGCGTCGGCGGGCGCGCCAGTCTCTTCGTGCTGCATGTGTGCCGTCAAAGATGTAATGAAATGATTCTCGCATAGGGTAGTTAGTACGCGCCTACCCAAAACTACCCATAGCGTACCGAATCAGCAACATTTGCACACAATCTACGCACATTCCCGGCACAGAGCGCATTCGGCCGCGCGACGCGCGCACTGATCCAACGCTTCAGCGAGCGCGAATCATCGTGCCGTAGGCCTGGTCGGTCAGGATTTCCAGCAGCATCGCGTGCGGCACCCGCCCGTCGATGATGTGAACCGCGTTGACGCCGCTCTTGGCCGCATCGAGCGCGCCCTCGATCTTGGGCAGCATGCCCCCCGAAATCGTGCCGTCGGCGAACAGGTCGTCGATCTCGCGGGCGCTCAGGTTGGTCAGCAGATTGCCGGCCTTGTCGAGCACGCCGGGCGTATTGGTCAGCAACATCAGCTTCTCGGCCTTGAGCACGGTCGCCAGCTTGCCGGCGACCACGTCGGCGTTGATGTTGTAGCTCTCGTTGTCCGCGCCGAAGCCGAGCGGGCTGACCACCGGGATGAACGCGTCGTCCTGCAGCGCCTTCACCACGCTGGGGTCGATGGCAACGATCTCGCCGACCTGTCCCACGTCGTGGTGCAGGTCGGGGTCATCGCGGTCCGGCATCTTGAGTTTTTGCGCCCGGATCAACCCGCCGTCGCGTCCCGTCAGGCCAACCGCCTTGCCGCCGGCCTGGTTGATGAGCCCCACGATGTCCTGCTGCACCTCGCCGGCCAACACCCATTCGACCACTTCCATGGTTTCGGAATCGGTCACGCGCATGCCCTGGATGAAGTGGCCCTTCTTGCCGAGCTTGTTGAGGGCAGCTTCGATTTGCGGGCCGCCGCCGTGCACCACCACCGGGTTCATGCCGACCAGCTTGAGCAGCACCACGTCCTCGGCAAAGTCGGCCTGCAGGGCGGGATCGGTCATGGCATTGCCGCCGTACTTGATGACGATGGTCTTGCCGTGGAACTTGCGGATATAGGGAAGCGCCTGGGCCAGGATCTCGGCCTTGTCGCGGGGTGGGATGTTCAGGACGTGATCGGTCATGGGAGTCGCTCAAAACAAAGTGGGCGGATTTTGCAACCAAATGCCCAGGGTCAGGGGCGCAGCCAACGCGGCACCTTGAAGCGCACGATCATCAGGTAGGCGATCACGTACGTCGTGACGAACAACAGGCAGAACAGCATCAGCACGATCGTCCTGTTCCAGAACAGCACCGCCGGCACCACCGACAGCGCGGCGAACATCCACAGATAAGGAGAAGTGCGATTGTTGCGGGCCAACAGCTGGCGGGCCTCGTCGTCGGCAAAGGCCACGCGCACGATGCGGCGGAAGATCAGCTGGTGGAAGTGCAGCGCGTCCGCCGTACCGGGTGACTGCCCGCGCGCCAGCTTGCGGTAGATCGAGAACAGCGTCTCCCATACCGGGTAGATGAGCAGCAGCATCGGGAACCAGGGCGAGACATTGGGATGCCGCTTGACCAGCGAGACGCAAGCCACCGCGATCACGATGCCCCAGACGTAGGCGCCGCCATCGCCCGCGAAGATCTTTCCGCGTGGGTAGTTCCACATCAGGAAGCCCAGCGTGGAGCCGACCAGGCAGATCACCATGCCGGCCAACTGGCGGTCCCCGACCTGCAGCGACACATGGGAAATGGCAAGGCACACGAGCACCGCCACGGTGCCGGCCAGGCCGTTGTATCCATCGATGATGTTGAACGCGTGCGGCAATCCGCCGATGGCCAGCGCTGCCAGCAGCATGGCCGCGTAGGGCACGGCGCGCATCCAGCCGTCGATCGTCGAAAAGCCGGTGCGATAGACGCCCAGGTCGAGCAACCAGCACAGCAGCAGCGCCGACCCGATCGTGAGCCCCAGCCGATACCGGATCTTCACCCTCTGCGTCACGTCCTCCATGATCCCGCCGAGCACCGCCGGCGCGATGCACAGCAAGACGAGGCCGGAACCCACCAGCGGCCAATACACGTTGAACGGATCGCCCGGCCACCCGGCCGCCAGCCATGCGAAGCCGGTGCCGATGAAGATGCCGGCTCCGCCGAGACGCGGCACATGGCCTTTGTGAAAGCGCTGCGGCATGTCTGCACCATAGCGCCGCGCATGACGACGCGCGCTGCGCATGAATACCAGCACGGCAATCGCTGAGGCAAGAAAACTGATGACGATCAGGGCAATCATTTGAAGTGGGGCAGGAACCTAGAATTCCCGATCGAAATTAGACCATGCCAACGCCGTCTTCCAGCCCCGCCAAACCCATCACCGTGTCGATCGTGAGCCATGGGCAACTGGCATTGATCCTCCCACTGCTCGAGCAACTGGACCGGTTCAGCACGGCCATGGTCGAGAAGGTGGTGCTCACCATCAACATTCCCGAACCGGACCTGATCGCGGGCAGGCAATGGCAGTTTCCGGTCGAGCGCATCGACAACCCTGCGCCGAAAGGTTTTGGCGCCAACCACAACCAGGCCTTCGCGCGCTGCAGCAGCGACTGGTTCCTGGTGCTGAACCCCGACATGCGCTTCGACAACGACGTGCTGTCGCCGCTCGTCGCGCAGGCGGCGCCCGACGCAGGCCTGCTGACGCCGCGCATCCTCGAACCCGGCAAGACCGCGCCCGAGCAACACCGGGCCATCATCACGCCGTTGGAGATCCTCACGCGCAAGCGAGCAGGCTATCGAATCCCCGACGTACCGGCCTGGGTCCCGGGCCTCTTCATGCTGTTGCGCAGCAAGGCCTACGCGCAGGTCAAGGGCTTCGACGAGCGCTTCTTCATGTATGGCGAGGACTTCGACATCTGCGCGCGCGTACGGCTCGCGGGCTGGAAGCTGCAGGTCGGGGAGAACCTGAGGGCGCGCCACGAAGCCCAGCGGGCCAGCCATGCCAGCCGCCGGCATCTGAGCTGGCATGTCAGCAGCTTGCTGCGGGTCTGGCTGTCGTCGGCGTTCTGGCGCTACCGCGCGCTGCCGCCGGCATAGCGCTCGACTTCGGTCACGACACCCCGTCACTCCCCCCGTCAGTCCGCAAGTCGGTCAGTCCGTCACCCCGATTCCAGAAGATCCTGCGCCACCGACTGCCATCCGCGGTCGAAGCGCTCGTAGCGGCCGCGCGCTGCGGCCAGCAACACGGGCATCCAGCGCAAGAGCCGCGATGGCGGCAGCCCCGTCCTGAAGCGCTGGTGCGCCACCTTGTCGCGTTGCGCCTGCAGGCAGGCCGAGGGCACTTGCGGTCCAAGCGATTCGAGGCGCTCGAGCAGCACCTCCGCGCGGCGCAGGCGCTCGGCATGCTTGCGGCCACGCGGCGCCACGGCCTTGGCGAGCTTTTCACGCACGGTCGGCCGGCGCGCGCCGATCTGGTTGCTGGCATGCTGGCGGTAGTCGATCAACGGCTCGGGCACCACGTCCATGCACCCCGTCGCGGCAGCGATGGCGGCGAGCCATTCGTCATGCACCCACTCGGGCGGGAACGGCAGCGCCGCGGTCAGCAAGCTCCGGCGGAACACCGTGGTCGCGCCGGTGACAAGGTTGCGCCGTTGCAGCACGAAGAACGCCTGCCCTGCGGCGATGCCGGCGAGTTCCGAGGGCTTGACCTCCAGCGCCTCGAACAAAGTCGAGCCCAGCGGCGCCAGATCGCCATCGACCAGCCGCGCATCGGAATGCAGCAACAGCAACTCCGGGCGTGAACGGAACGCGTCCACCATGCGCGCCAGCCGGCCGGCATGCCAGGCATCGTCCTGGTCGCACAGCGCGATCAAGTCCGAGCGGCAGGCGCGCACGGCCTGCTCGAAGTTGCGCGTCACCCCGAGCGCAGGCCTGTTTTCCAGCACGGTCAGCGCGGGAGTATTCGCTGCGCCATGCTGAGCGAGCGTGGCGCGCACGATGGCCACGCTGCCATCGCTCGATTCGTCATCGGACACCACGATCTCGTCGGGCGGCGGGACCTGCGCGCAGATGCTTTGGACCTGTGCGACGAGGTAGCGCGCACCGTTGCGCGTGCAAAGCGCCACCGACACCGACGGTGCGCTCATGGCGCCTCGACGCGGGGTGGCCACGCGTAGCTGAAGTCTTCGCTGACGGCCGAGAGGTTGGGGTTGTAGGCCGGGTCGTGCCGAAGCAGGTCGGCCCAGCGCGACTTCATGTAGTTCTCTTCGCTCAGGAAGCGCTCTCGCTTTTCAGGCGCGGCGTCTTCACCCCGAGTGGCGGATTCGTGGTGGAACAGTTCGGCATATGGCGTCCACACATTGCGGTATCCCGCCTCGCGCAGGCGCAGGCAGAAGTCGATGTCGTTGAAGGCGACCTTCAGGCGCTCCTCGTCGAGCCCACCCACTTGCTCATAGACGGCCTTGCGCACCACCAGGCAGGCGGCCGTCACCGCCAAGAACGACTGGATCAGCGCGGCACGGCCGGCATAGCCGTTCAACCCGGCCGGCAGACCCTTGTTGGCATGGGTCGCGACGCCACCGCCGAGGCCCAGCAAGACGCCGCCATGCTGCAGCGTCATGTCCGGATACCACAGCCGCGCGCCCACCGCGCCGACGCCGGGCTGCAGGGCCAGGCTCACCATCTCCGACAACCAGTCGGGCGTGATGACCTCGATGTCGTTGTTGACCAGCGCCACCACCTCGCCGCGCGCATGCGCCACGGCCATGTTGTTCAGCGCCGAATAGTTGAACTCGCTGTCGTCCCGCAACACGCGGATGTTGGGCCGGGCGGCCAGTTCCGAGAAGTACGCCAGCGCAGCCGGATCGTCGGAGCCGTTGTCGACGATGACGATCTCATAGTTCGGATACGTGGTCTTGCGCACGATCGAGTCGATGCACTGCCGCATCAGCGCCAGCCCGTTGCGCGTGGGAATGATCAGCGTCACGAGCGGCGGCACCTCAGGCAAGGCGTAGCGGGCGCGATAGCCGAAGCCGACGTACTCGGCCTTGGCACGCACGCCCGTGCGCTCGAAATGCTCGTCCAGCGCCCGCTCGCCGGCGACTGCCGCATAGGGCTTGGCATTCATCGAGCGGGCGGTGCTTTCCGAATGAATACGCCAGTGGTAGAGCACGCGCGGCACATGCTGAACCTGCTGCGGGCCGATGCGCTCCATGCAGCGCAGCACCAGGTCCCAGTCCTGCGACCCTTCCATGCCCTGCCGGAAACCGCCCACCTCGCGTACCAGTTCCGTGGACAGCACGCCCAGATGGCTGAACACATTCTGCGAGCGGAACAGGTCCGGGTTCCAGTCCGGCTTGAAGTAGGGATCGGACCGCTGGTCCTTCTCGTCGATCTTGTCTTCATCGGAATAGATCAGGCGCACGTCAGGATTCTTCGCGATGCAGTCCGCAACCCAGAACAGCGCATGCTCGGCCAGCAGGTCGTCGTGGTCCATGAGCGCGATCCACGGGCCGCCGACCACTTCGAGCGCACTGTTGGACGCAGCCGAGATGTGGCCGTTCTTTGGTCGGAAGACGACCTTGATGCGCGCATCGTTCTCGCTGTACTGGCGCAGCACATCGCGCACCTCCTGCGACGGCGAGGCATCGTCGGCGATGCAAAGCTCCCAATGCGGATAGAGCTGCGAGCGCACCGATTCAATTGCCGCGCGCAACCACACCGGGTCGGGGTTGTAGGTCGGCATCAGCACCGAGATGAGCGGCGTCGCCTGCATCGCGGCCACGCGCGCGACGATGGCGGCACGCTGGTCCGTTGTCAGCACATCGTGGGCCTGCACCCAGGCCGCGTAGTTGTTGGCCGGCCGCGTGCGGCGGCGCAGTTCCCACATCACCCCCAACCGGCCGGCCTTGCGATAAACGCGCCACGCCTGCGGCATGCGCCCTACCAGGCGAGGCCCATGCTGCACGGCCTTGCCTGCGATGCGGAACACTTGAGCTAGACGTTTCATCGCCATCGTTCTCCCTGTTGTGCGCGACTATTTCGCCTGCGTGATAGCGGGGTCGAAGAACGTGGCGAACTGCTTGACGTAGGACGCGCGCAGGTGCGACGCGTCCTTGTAGATCGGCACGCCTTCGGCGTCGGTGCGCATGCACTGGCCCTGCGGCGTGCAAAGCGTCGCCATCGGGTCGATGACCGTGGCGCCACTCTGCTCGGCCACCTGCTTCAGCCGGTCGTGGATGGCCTGCTGCGACGCGGTGACCGGCGCGGTCGGGGACTTGCGCGCGGCCGACATGGTCTTGAGGCGGCTGCCGCTGATCAGCGTCTTGGGTTCGAAGTCGCCGTCGACCGGAACGTTGAGCACCAGGTACACCTTCTTGCCGGCGGCCTTCAACGTCTTGATGGTGGCAGCCAGGGCCTCGAACGAACGGTCCACGCCATCGCCGCCGCGCAGCATGTGGCGCATGCCGCCTTCGCGCAGGTAGTAGTGGTCTGGCGCGGGAACATCGGGCGGCGGGGGTTGCGGACCCACGTCGAAATAGCAGGCCCAGCAGGCGCCGAGCACCACCGTGTCGATCTGCGGGCTCAGCGCGAAACGCATCATGGTCTGCACGCGCTCGGGGCAGCCCGGATCGCGGTCTTCGACGAGGTTCGGGATCGGCGGGCATGCGCCGCGGGTAGCGAAGTACAGGCTCTGCAAACGGCCCGGATCGGTGCGTGCGATCTCGATGGCGCGCGGACCGTATTGCTCCACGTGGCTGTCCCCTAGCAGCAGCACATTCCCCTTGCCCTCGCCGATGCGGTAGACCGGCTGGCCATCGACCGCGATCTCTTTCATGTTGCCGGGGTAGCCCCAGTCGCTGCCGGCCGAGATGATGGCCTGCAAGGCCGGGTCGCTGTTGCGCGGCGGCAGGATGCGCGAGTACGCGATCGCGCCCACCGCGGCCACCGCCAGCATGCCGATCACCAGCCAGCGCACGGCAGCCGTGCCCTGGCTCTTGCGAATGGGCTGCTCGACGAAGCGATAGGTCAGCCAGGCGAGCGCCACGGACGCCGCCACGGCCACGATGCGCACGGTGAGCGGCGGCGTGCCGCCCTCGACGATGCGCGCGAACGCCAGCAACGGCCAGTGCCACAGGTACAGCGGATAGCTGATGAGGCCGATCCAGACGAATGGCCGCGAACCCAGCAGCATGCGGTTGAGCCACGCGCCCATGCCCGCCGAGATGCAGAGGCAGGCCCCCAGGATCGGCAGCAGCGCCCACCAGCCGGGAAAGGCCTTGCCCTTCTGGATCATGGCCAGGCCCAGCCCGATCAACACCAGCCCGGCGAGGCTGCGCAAGCCGGCGCCACTCACCCGGGTTCCAGGGAGCCGCTGCAGGCCCGCATGCGCGAGCAGTGCGCCGGCGGCCAACTCCCAGACGCGCGGCAGCGGTGAGTAGAACGTCGCATCGGCATGCCGGTGCACGCCGGCCACGTTCAACACGAACGACAGGGCCGCGGCAATGCTCATCCAGAACATCAGCCCGCGCGGCCCCTTCCAGCGCCAGACCAGCCCCAGCAGCAGCGGCCAGAAAATGTAGAACTGCTCCTCCACGGCCAGGGACCACAGGTGCAGCAAGGGCTTGGCTTCGGCGGCCGTATCGAAGTAGCCGGCCTCCCCCCACAGCACGAGGTTCTGGACGAACCCTGCGCTCGCCATGAGGTGCTTGCCGACCTGCTGGAACTCGTCGGACAGCAGCACGTACCACCCGAACGCGAAGGTTGCCGCCAAGACGGGCAGCAGCGCCGGGAAGATGCGCCGGATGCGACGCTCGTAGAACTCGCGATAGCTGAAGCCCTCGCCGCCGAGGCTGCCGAAGATGATCGTGGAGATCAGGAAGCCCGAGATCACGAAGAAGATGTCGACGCCAATGAACCCGCCGCGCACGACGGATGGGAATGCGTGGAAACCCACCACCGAGACCACGGCAACGGCCCGCAGGCCGTCGATGTCGGGGCGGTACTTGGGATGAAGGAGGTGGGGCGCTTCTTTGTGTGGCGGCATGCTGGCAAAAGTCAGGGCTGGACCCCGTGGGCGCCGCGGTGTTGCGGGGCGGCGTGTGATTATCTTCGCAATGGGGCGGTCTCGAACCCTCCCCATCGAGGCCAGGGCGCCACCCGCCACGCCCTCTCCCCTCAAGTAAGATCGCCCCTCACCCATCGACGGGTCGCCGACAAGCCGGAAGGTCCTCATCCAGTGCGCGAGCGACCCAACAAGAGCATGAGTCAAGCACATTCCAATCTACATCGCAGCGCATGGGCCGACTGGTGGGAAGGCACGCGCCGAACCGACATCTGGTGGACGCTCGCGTGGTTCGACATCGTGCTGCGCTACCGCCGCTCCATGCTCGGCCCGCTGTGGCTGACGCTGAGCATGGGCGCAATGATCGGCGGCATGGGGCCGCTGTACAGCTCGCTGTTCGGCACGGAACTGAGCAAGTTCTTCCCTCACCTGGCACTTGGCATCATCTTCTGGAGCTTCTTCTCCAGCATGGTGACGGACGCGTGCAACACCTTCATCGGGTCTGCGCACTACCTGAAGCAGGGCTATTTTCCAATCAGCCTCTTCGTCTGGCGCGGCATGGCGCGCAACCTGATCCAATTCGCGCACCAGATCGTGCTCTACGTCCCGGTGGCGATCTGGGCCGGCATCAGCCTTTCATGGTCGGCGCTGCTGGTGATCCCCGCCTTCCTGATCCTGCTGGTGAATGCCCAGGCGCTCGGCCTCGCGCTCGGCCTGGTCTGCACACGGTTCCGGGATGTGTCGCAGATCATCACCAGCGTCATGCAGATGCTGATGTTCCTGACGCCGGTGTTCTGGCTACCGGAGAGCCTGCCCGCACGTGCCAAGTACGTGCTCTACAACCCGTTCGCGCAAATGCTCGAACTGCTGCGCATGCCCCTGATGGGTGGCGTCGCCGATGCGCACAACTGGTGGGGCATCCTGGCATGGACGACACTGAGCGTGATTGCATCCGGCCTGTTGTTTTCGAAGTACCGCCGCCGCGTGGTTTACTGGCTGTAAAGATCCATGGCATCCATCTCCCTCAAGGACGCGTCCATCAATTTCCCGATCTATGGCGCGGGCTCCGCTTCGCTGAAGAAGACGCTGGCGTCTTCTGTCACGGGCGGCCGGTTCGGCCAGGACACGGGCGTCCGCGTCGTCCAGGCGCTCAGCAATATCACGCTGGACCTGAAGAGCGGCGATCGCCTCGGCTTGATAGGCCACAACGGCGCCGGCAAGTCGACGCTGCTACGCGTGCTTGCCGGCGTCTACGAGCCATCCTCGGGAGACTTCGTGCGAAGCGGCTCGGTCGCCAGCCTGATCGACCCCGCATTGGGCATCGAGCCCGACGCCACCGGCGTCGAGAACATCATGCTGCGTGGCCTGGTCATGGGCATGAGCAAGCGGCAACTGGACAACCTCACGCCGACGATCTGCGAATTCAGCGGCCTTGGCGACTACGTCAACATGCCTGTACGCACGTACTCCACCGGCATGTTGATGCGACTCGCGTTCTCGATTTCGACCAGCGTCGAGGCCGACATCCTGCTGATGGACGAGTGGTTGTCCGTGGGCGATGCAGAGTTCACCGGAAAGGCGGAAACACGCATGAAGGACGTCGTGGCCAAGTCCGGCATCCTGGTGCTGGCTTCGCACTCGCTGGACCTGATCGCGAAGGAATGCAATCGCGTGATCTACCTGGAGCACGGTCGGATTGTCGAACCGACGGAAGCGCAGGTAGAGGCGCTGGCGAAGGCTCGGGCTGGGGCGACATCGGAGGTGTGACTCGTCCCTCGAACTGCGCCGCGAAAGTCGGCGAAGTTCGGGGAACGAGTCAAAGCGCGGTGTCGCGCGATGCGAAGAGCCTGCGCCACCAGGTGGACCGCTGCAGCTTCCGCCGCGTTCCCGTGAATGCAATCTCGGACTGGATCGTCCCGGACTTCGCAGTATTCGAACGGAGAGCAGATCAGCCTCGCACATGGATATGCGTCATCAGTGCGCCCGCGTGGCCGCCCGGCGCTGAAGCATGACGTTCAGGATCGAAAACTTCTTGCAGGCGTACGTCTCGACATCGAACCGGATTCGCCGACACCGCCAGCGCGGCCATCACCACAAACAGCATCCACGTCTGCAACACGCGGAACAGCAACTCGGCCCGCCGTGCCCAAAACGGCGCCCCCCGCCGAGAGGCACCAGCCAATCAGCAATCCGCTCAGGATCAGCAACTGCGCGACATGCAGCAAGGCGAGCGCCTCGCTCTTCGAGCTGAGCACCCCGGCCAACCACCCCCCGGCGGGTACGCGGAGCAGGAGGAAAACGAAGTCGTGCAGCTTGTCTACGCCTTCTGTGCCGAAGTCACGCTTCAGTCGCGCCGCAAGGCTGCCAATGAATACAAGAGCGACCATGGACGATGCGATCGGGCCATGCACCACGGCATAGTCATGGAACTTGTTGCCATAGTTCCATGCAATGGCGCCGACGATCAATTCCGAATAGCGCTGCGGCAAGTCGAACTGGACGTAGACAAACTCGGCACCGGCGGCAGCAAGTATCAAGGCGGCAAGGAAAAACCCCCACCAGCGCGCCTCGAATGTGCTGGCCACTTCGGCCCCCATCGCTGCATGTTGCCGCGCATGCTGCTCCTGAATTTCATGTCTGCGATCGGGTCAATGGCTCGG
This sequence comes from Variovorax humicola, assembly GCF_037889915.1. Classification (NCBI taxonomy): domain Bacteria; kingdom Pseudomonadati; phylum Pseudomonadota; class Betaproteobacteria; order Burkholderiales; family Comamonadaceae; genus Variovorax; species Variovorax humicola. The sequence goes on from NZ_JBBKZV010000011.1 coordinate 38,760, forward strand.
CTTCGGTTGATTGGCGGGGATGATGAATGTAGAACGGCAAGCCCGCCAGTCGCGACATGGCCCCCAATACCTGGAATGTGAGCCCGACCGCCGCGCCAACCGACACATGCAGCAAGCTCGAAAACACCAGGTCGAATGCCGCGGTGCCAATGCCAAACCCGCCCGCGAAGCCGAATGTATTGCCGAAGATCGCCAGTGGAAAAACCGCAAAACCTTGCACCACGCCAACCGACAGGCCGAACGCACGCGTGATGCAGAGCAACGCGACACACCAGCAGACATGGTTGAGAACCGACAGCGCCAGCACGGCGAAGAACTCCGCGGGGCGTTCGCGCAATGAGTTGAAGCTGCCGATCACGCCATGGAGGCGCGCACCGCCCGGCATGCGCATGACTGCTTCCTCGAAGCGCCGGTTGTTGTAGAGTCGCCGCGCGCCCAGCACGCGGAAGAACATCAGCGCCCCCGCCGTAGCCAGCGGCAGCAAGATCAACAGCTTGTTGCCGCCGGGAATCTGTCGCACGTAGTGCCAGCCAGCCACGATGGCGATGCTGGCCAGCAGGAACAGCCCAATCAGGCCCAGGACGCGATCGAACGCCACCGCCATGATTCCGCGCGTGCGCATGCCAACGCCCGCGTGCCGGACAACGTAGGCGCCCTTGATGATGTCCCCACCCGAGTTGCTCGGCATGGCCAGGTCGAAGAACGCGCCGATCATCGTCCAGCGCAGCGCCAGCTTAAACGGCACGTTCATGCCCTGATTGCGCAACACGATCCAGAAGCGAATAGAGACGATTGCGTAGCTCGGCAGCATCACCGCGAAGGCGGCCACCACCCACGGCCATCGATCGCCCAGCGCGGCAAAGGTGGCGAGGTTGATCCTATTGAATTGCACGAGCCCTGCAATCACGAGCAGGGCCAATGAAATCCGAAACCAGGCTGATCGAAAGACTCTCATCAGACGTAGCGCATTCCGTGGTGCGAGCGCATGTCGCTAGTCAAGCCTGGACCATTCGAACTTCAGATACTTCAGCAAGCGCCTACCGGTCGGCCAGATCTTGAAGTGCGTCGTCCCATGGGGGCGGCTGGCTTCCGAAGTGGGGAACTCGGCCCGCGCAATGCGCAGCTTGTAGGCGCGGACGACCATATCGATATCGATCGAGAGGCCATGATGCAGCACTTTCATCCGCGCAAACGCGCTCCTGGACCATACCTTGAAACCATGGAGCACGTCGAGGGGCGCGCCATCGACATGTTCAGACCGGCACGGACCGGCCGCCACACTTTCTTTCTCGACGACGAGGATGCTGCCTTGGTCGATGCCGCCGTCAATCAGCGAATGTGCAAGCATGAGCCCGGTCGGGCCCCCATCGAGAATGATGTAGGCGTACTTCTTCACTGTTTCCATCGAGGTGCGACGCGCTCGCGAAGGTGCACGCCAAGATGATCCCTGAAGTTCGGTGGCAGATCCCCGCCCGCACAACTATTTCGCGTGGCAACTGCGTGCCAGTTGACGATGATAATTCGCGACCATCAGGCCCCAGCAATCAGAATCTCGGCATCTTGCCACTCATCGTCGACCCGCAGGGACCGCCAGCGTCAGCCGCCAGCTGAAAGGGGTGATGGTTCAGGTCGCGAAAAACATCTGATAAGACTCAAGTCATCTGCCGTTGATTATTTTCGAACGATCAAGTTTCTTTTCGAGGCCATTCATAGTGCAAGCAATATATAAAGGAGCAACGCATTGACCGAATTTTCTCCCGTCGAAGCTTCGAAAGAGCAAGTAGCTATTCTGCAAAGGGTCAAGCCATATACGATGACGTCGGCCGAAAGAGTCTGGGCGACAATGCAAGCAGCCCAGCATGTAGCTCGCGCCCGCGTGCCAGGTGCCTTTGTCGAATGCGGCGCATGGAGGGGCGGGAGTAGCATGGCGGCTGCACTGCAGTTCCTTCTGGAGGATCAGGCCCGCGAATTGTTTGTTTTCGATACATTCGCGGGCATGACCAAGCCGGACGATATCGATTCCAGAGAGGGTCAACCCGCGATAACAGAGTGGGATAAACATCAAACCGATACGCATAACGAATGGTGCTACGCATCGAAAGGTGATGTAGCTAGAAACTTACAAGATACCGGCTACCCCCCAGATCTGATTCACCTCGTTGAGGGCGATGTGTCGGAAACCTTATTAAAAACAGAAAACCTTCCCGATCAGATCGCAGTGCTTCGCCTTGATACTGATTGGTACGCAAGCACAAAAGTTGAACTGGAGGCGCTATATCCGCGCCTAAGCATCGGCGGTGTATTAATCCTCGACGATTATGGCTGGTGGGATGGCGCCCGACGCGCTGTAGAAGAATATTTCGCAAATCGCCCGCGGCCCATGTTGAGCTACACTGATGTAACGGGACGTGTTGGTGTAAGGATTGTGGGGAACTGAGCAATGGGCGTCGACGTATATGTTCTTAAATTTTTGACTCATTGCCGCCAGCACTTCGGTCCTTTCAACCGCACTTTCCAGATAGGAAGACAAGGAATATACCTCGATCAGCGGCATCTTCCAATCGCAGATGCAATCGTGCGCGAGCATGGGATTGGCGAGAACTTCAGATCTGTAGGCGGATCAGAGCCTTATGCGGAAACACTGTTCAAAGCGCTTGGTGCGACCGACGTCATCTCTTGCGACGTTTCACCTTACGAAGGGGCGCATTTAGTCCACGATTTTAATAATCCGGTACCGGAAGAATGGCGAGGCGGGTTTGACACTGTTTTCGACGGCGGCTCAATAGAGCATATTTTCAATGCTCCAGTGGCATTGGCAAACCTGATGCAACTCACGCGAATCGGTGGGCGGGTACTATCAATCAACGGAGCGAACGATTTCCTTGGTCACGGCCTATATCAATTTAGCCCAGAACTAATGTTTCGGGTCTTTTCTGAGATAAATGGCTTCAAGATGCTTGCAACATTTTTAGTTGCGCTAGACAATTTGCCAACGCTCAGCCTGGCCGCCGATCCGCAAGCAAAAGGTGAAAGAATCGAAATAGGTCGCACAGGGCGAAGTACCTACCTGATGTTTGTGGCGGAAAAGATCGCGGAAGTTAAGCCTTTTCAATCGTGGCCGCAACAATCAGACTACACGCTGATTTGGAAAAAATGAGCTCAGCCGGTAGGGCGCGCGCCACGTGCGAGAGCGCCGGGACTCTCAGGGCAGCTGCCGCCTCCAGCGCCTTGAGGCGCTGCATTTATCCACTCGGTGAGCAGTCTGCGCGTAGAGCCCGCGCCAGTGGGCGAATTACGCCCGCGGCATCTACATGATCACGCCTAAGCCCCAGCGGCGCCACCAGCCGTAGACGAGGTGAACCGGCACCCGAATCATCCCGGGTGCCGCGACGCGATCAGACCCCACTCACGGCGGAGACTTCAGAACACGGTCGACGAGTTGTCAGATGCACTCGTGAACCTGCAAAGCACTTGGTCACTACTGCGAGGCGCCAGCTACGACCGTCAGCGCGTGGCGGCGCTCGGATCCAATGGGCCCTTTGTTAAACACGAACATAAAGGTTCAGTTCGACAAGTCACGGAATGTCGTAGCTCGAGTGGAGTTCACGTGGGTGCCGTCGCCTTCCCGCATTTCTGCCAGGAAGTTACTGCGAAAGCCAGACCTTGAGCAGCATCCGGTGATAACCATGACGGAGGGTTCCGGGTTTACCCGGGCTAGCGAGACATGTCCTCGGATCAGGGCAGCACGATACATCGCACGACGGCTGCAATGGCCTCATGGCCATCGTCGCGCTCGTACATGCGGACATGGGATCAGTTTCCTCCCGCTCCAGTTCATGAAGCCCTGGGTTGAACAGGGTGCCCTGGTGTCGCTGAGGAGTGATCCGCCCCTTCCGCCGCGCGATTGACACAGCGTCGAGGAGATCGAACAACCAAGACGGCCACTACACTTGTCCACAGTCGGCCCTCCAAGAGGTCAGCCTTCGTCCCGGGCGCTCGATATTCGCATGACTCCAGATTTGCCTCGGCGCCGACGCTCGCCGATGAGGGCAGCCTATCCACTCCTCCATGAAACCTGCACAGATTTAGGCACGTCCGACGTTTGTGTGGGCATCCGAACCTCAAGGCGACCAACGGTAAGATGACGCGCATCACCTTGGGAACCTGCGTGCAGGCATGCTCCGGGGTTACATTTTTAGGCAACTCCAGAAATCGCGAGATTTCGATAAAATGAAGTGCGCAAATTTACACGTCAAGTGCTTATTCTGCAACTCGTCAATTCCGGCATGCGTTTGAGCGACCCGGGACTGTGAAACAAGGATCAACGTGAGTCTGCCCGTCTTAACTACCGCACCCGATTCCAAAAATTGCCCCGAAACCGCTGTTGACGCACTACGGGACGCCCTGTCAGATTTCAACGGTAAGTCCAACCTCTCGATTCTTGACATCGGTCCAGGGTGTCTTTCTCGCTTAGAGCTCGCCAACGCGCTGCAATGGAAGTGTTTCGGTGTAGATCCGGACATCCATGAAAACTTTTTGACGCAGGATCACGCAACTGCCGCATTTATTGTCCGCCGTGTCGAAGACCTTATTCCACACGCCTTCGATTTAATCTTCATTGCCAAACTACCAAACGATGAGCGCGCCGCCGCAGCGCTCATGTTCAAACTTTTCTCACTCGGTGCGGTGACGCCTTCGACTCGCCTCGTCTCAGGCATTGAGCACGGTGCAGAGAAAAATGGCTGGGATCGAAAGGCGTTTTTAGCTAAGCTCCATTTCCGCGACATCGAGGCCTTGGGAACAATTACATCTGCGCAGAACCATTGTGACCGTAGCTGGGAGACCAAAGTTCAAGGAAAGCACGACCCGGTCATTTCGCGGTACTGGGTACGAGCTGCAGGTAGCGATTTCACCTCGTTTATGCAGGAGCGTTACGTACCTGGTACTTGGTCCAAAATTGCGGAGTATGAGCATATGCCGCGTTATGCCTTGTCGGAGCGGTATACGCGCGGCAAAGCTGTCCTCGATTTCGGTTGCGGGACTGGCTACGGCTCGGCAATCCTTGCGAAAAGCGCCTACAGCGTAGTTGGCCTAGACATTGATTCTGCAGCTTTGGCATGGGCACGCGATACCCATCACTCTGACCGCTTGACATTTCACCGTTGCTCCGATCTCGGTGCGAATCTGGCAGACGCGTTATTCGATGTTGTAACGTGCTTTGAGATGATTGAACACGTTGATTACGCCACCCAGAAAGCGACCATCGCCAGCATCGCTCGGCTTTTAAAGGCAGACGGCGTATTAATTATATCGACGCCAAACCCGGATGTGACGCAAATGTACGGAGAGAATCCGTATCATCTGCGCGAGATGACCTTACCGCAATTCCAAGAATTGCTTGGCGCCCATTTCAATCACATTGAGATACTGGAGCAGCGCATCTTAAATAGCGTCACATTCGAAAGTCCCAACTCTTCTCGATCGAGCTTCCTAGCGCGCGCCGCCGAGAATTCGACCGCTAGTGCGGCGCCGGCCGCATTTATCGCTTTGTGTTCCAGGTTTGAAACGAATACACCGTCTTCGACAGTTTTTTTTGATGAGGAGAGCGACTCCATATTCGAAACTTTACAAGCGGAAAAACGCGCAAACCTCGCAAAGATGGCCGTTTACACGCTTCGGGAACAGCTTCAAAACACCAACAATACAGTAAAGCAGGTCAGCAGTGCCCTGCAAATAACTCAAGCGCTTTTGACAACTGACGTTTCTTCACTGGCCGGCGTGTTGCGCGAACAAGCCGCCGTTATTGCGACAATGGATGACGCCATTGCAGCGCAAAGCCGGAACATCGAGCGTTTGGGAACTGCAATCGCGACTCGGGACGCTTCGTTGAAAGAAAGGGACGACGCCTTAACCGTCCAGAGCCAGCTCATTGAGAGTCTGGGCAGCAAGCTAACGGAAGCGGATGCTACATTGAGTGAGATGCAGGCGGCGGCGGCTGCAAATGCAGGCATGATGGCGAAGTTGCACCAACGCATCGAGGCCACAAATCAACAGCACACCCGGGCAATCCTGGCGCGGGAGCAGATGCTAGCCGGTAAGAATAATGCATTAGCGCGACAAGGCGAGAATATTGGTCGACTTCGTCAGCAAGTTGCGGAACAAAGTGTGGCGCTGCAGGACCTCTTGCGCATCAAAGCTTCTAAGTGGCAGCGCCTGCATGACGCTATCAAGGCCCGGCCGATAACCCTGCGCAATCTCATTAAGGCTGCTTATCTTGTTGGAGCCATGTCGTCACCGAATTGGGCGCGCCGGCGCTTCGGACCTTCGATTCAGATCGTGCGCCGGAAAGTTGATCCCGTTAAAAAGGAACGCCGTGCGGACATCGCGAAGCGCGAATCCGACCAAGGCGAGAAAGTCGACGCCGCGTCGCCCCCTGGCACTCCTGCCCTCGAATCCGCTGTTGTGCGGGCTGCGTATTCGGTTCGCCTTCCCTTGCAAAATAAGCCTCAGAGATGGCGCGTGGTACACGTTATTGCCAATTTTTGCCTCGGCGGATCGTCACGATTGGTCGTAGACCTCATCGAATGCTTGGGTTCTGAATTCGATCACTCGGTCGTCACCAGCTACATTCCCAATCCGCCCGATTACACTGGCTTGCAGATCACGGAGTACGCCGGCATACCGGAGGTGTCTCAATTCGTCAGTCACTTCGTCACCTATGACCCAGATTTGGTGCATGTCCATTACTGGGGTGATTGCGACGAGATTTGGTATTCAAGGGCAATTGCTGCCGCGGAGCAATTGAATATTCCGATTATTGAGAATGTTAACACGCCAGTCGATCCTTACTTTTCTGACGGAATTTCCCAGTATATCTATGTCAGCAAATACGTCCAGCAGCGATTTGGCAAAATTGGCCCCAATCACACGACCATTTTTCCCGGCTCCGATTTTGGCAAATTTGCCAGGCTGAAAAACTCCGCCATGCCTGACGACTGCATTGGGATGGTTTATAGATTAGAGCGAGACAAATTGAATGAAAATGCGATCGCTCCCTTTATCGAAACGGTAAAGATTCGCCCCCAGACTCGAGTGCTTATTGTCGGGGGCGGAAGTTTGCTCAGTTCTTTCGTGACCGCGACGAAAGAGGCAGGAGTATTCCAGAATTTCGAATTCACGAACTACGTCGCATATGACAAATTGCCAGATTATTACCGCCGCATGTCTCTTTTTGTCGCACCCGTTTGGAAGGAAAGTTTTGGTCAGGTTGCAGCTTTTGCAATGAATATGCACATCCCGGTTTGCGGCTTTGACGTAGGTGCCATTGCGGAAATCATCGATGAGCCAGATCTTGTCGCTCCGGCTGGGGACTCTGACAAGCTTGCCCGAATTATATGCAAACTGCTGGACGATTTGCCCTTGCGCGAAAAATTGGGATCAAAAATGCACCGGCGTGCGCAAACTCTTTTCTCGCAGAAAGCCATGATTGAAGCTTATGCCAGTATCTACAATGCAACCCTCGAAGGGATCGACGAGTGAATATTCTTCTGGCGGTGCATTGTTTCTTCCCGGATCATTTTTACGGCACCGAAGCGTACACCCTTGAGTTGGCGAAAAGCTACAAGGCGATGGGGCACCACGTCACGGTGCTGTCAGCAGTCTTTCAGGGCGAGCAAAGTTCTGAGACCGAAATATTTCACTATACGTACGATGGCATTCCAATTGTCTGCATCGACAGAAATAAGCGGCCGCACTCCCGCATAAAGGAAACTTATTTTCAACCTGAGTTGCACGAAAATCTTGAAGCTATCCTGAGGGAAACTGCGCCCGACTTGGTGCACATCAATCATCTCTTAAACCACACCGCCACCCTTCTTGATGTAGCCAATAAGCTCGGTATTCCAACGTATGCCACGTTTACAGATTTCTTTGGGTTTTGTTTGAACAACAAACTAGAGGCGGCAGATGGCGGATTATGTGCGGGTCCATCGCCCACGCGAAACAATTGTGTAGCCTGCCACGTGAAAGCATTCTCAGCGGATCCGAATGCACCCCGTTGGGCGCAGCGCTCTTCGGACCCAGCCGTCGCAATGAAAGTCGGCTCTTCGCTTGTACATGCCCGCCAGTTTGCACCAATGATGGGTGGCCCATGGGACAGTTTGACTGGAGATATTTGTGACCGACCCGATATTTTAGTGTCCCGATACAACCGCACTTACAGGGCCGCTATTGCACCGACGCGTTTTCTCTTGGGAGCTTACGCGCAGAACGGCATTACTGTACCGATGCGTTCCGTCCCATTTGGGATTGACATTGATCGCCGCAAGAAGTCAGCTCGCACAATCCGCCATGTTCCGGTAATCGGGTACATCGGCCAAATGGCGCCGCACAAGGGCCTCGATATTCTCATCGAAGCATTTGGAAGGTTGCCGCGAGGGTCAGCCGTTTTGCATGTTTGGGGACCGATGGAGCAACATTCGAGTTTCGTGCGCAAAGTTACAGCCTTGGCGGCCGGGCTCGACGTGGTCTTCAGGGGGACATTCGAAAAGGCGAGTACGGCGAGAGTTTTCGACTCAATGGATTTGCTTGTGATTCCCTCGCGGTGGTATGAAAACAGCCCGCTCGTCCTTTTAAACGCCTTGGCCACACACACGCCTGTGTTGGTTGCCGACGTCCTCGGCATGACCGAGTTTGTTGAGCAAGAAGTAAACGGTTTCGCGTTTGAGCGCGGCAGTAGCGATTCTCTCTATGAACGTCTAAAGCAGGTCGTGGCGCGAGAAGGCGCCCTTGAAGCGCTGTCGCAGACAACACACTACCCTCGGACTACAGAAATGATGGCTCATGATACTTTTGCGATGTACGGTGCGTAAAACGACGTGAATAAAGGCTCTTACTCGGTGTCAGGAGGTCTGTTGACTCTCATCTAACGGACTTAGTTTTGAATGACGGTGACCGCGTCGTCATATTTGGTCGGCCGAGCAATGATGCGTTACCGCGTTTTTCGAAAGGCGACCCGTGGTCTGGCTCGGGAGCTTTCAAAGCGGGGGAAAAGTGGGATTGGCAAAGGGTGGACCGGCCGATTTTTTTCGGTAGAAAGGGAATACAATTTCCTTTGGCGTAACTCGGTCATGCGCGATTAAATGTACATCAAGGACATTTCCCTCGCATTCAAGGCGTCAGCGCGACGTCAAGAACGCATCAACTGCACAAGGCACTTGCCAAGCCAAGCGCTGCACCGAACAGGAATGTGACGTCCGAAGTTCATCCTGGGGCTGCGACTGCCAACCAATGTCACCTGAGCTTCCCGCGATGCGTTTTGAATGCATCACGGCCGTTCATTTAGAATTGTTCCGGCCTTGGCTTTGCAACGATCAGAACGTGGTCAGACGGGATCACTCCTCTATCGATCAGATATTTTTCTCTAGAGCATAATGATTCAATGATCCTCATCCCCTCCTCTGTTTCGAACACGGCGGGGGAGACACATCCAGATCCGAATATTGGAGCAAGCAACGTACCTCCTCGTTCACATCGAACAATAATTTCAAAATGAGCGTTTATATGGTCGATGATGTGGTCGGATCGAACTGCTTCGGACGGATCCAGATTTTTTAGAGCGACAGGGTCGCAACGGCTAACCTGGTGTTTCCGTCGAAAATTAGGGGGCAAAATTTCTAAAAGTTCTTGGGCGAGCCGAAGCTGCACATCAGTCCATTGAAAACGCCGCGGCCCGATATAGTCATTTACGTATAGGTAACCACTCTGCTTTAAGGCGCGTCGAAGTTGACCAAGGCAGTGATCGAGATTTTCAATATGGTGAAGCGCCCCATGAGCGAATACCGCGTCCAGATAGGATAAATCCCACAACTGCGAGTTTGCATCGGATATATGAAACTGAACTCCTCGGAGTCCTGCCGTTTTCTCTTTAGCGAGGCTAATGGATCCCGGAGATAGATCGTAGCCTTCAATTTGTCCTGTCCCACCCTGCAGGTAGTTCGAAGCTATATGCTGCTCCAGAATTCCGCTTCCCGAGCAGATACTAGCCATTTTCTCGAATGGACCGAACCGCTCCATAAACCAATCCACTGGATTTTTGAACGCGTCGCCGGTAGAAGATTTCCATTGCGCCTGCTGTACTACTTGGTTCGCCTCCCAATGATCTGGGCTATTTAAATGAGTTCCGACAAACCGGTCCCAATAATCAGCAACAGAGTTTTCAGACACTACGATTCCTTTCTCAAAATGGGAGTGAGATTGCATTGCGACCGGGATTTTTGGCAACTAATCGACCTTGCTCGGTTTTGGCTGCCTATATGTCGCGGATCCTTCACGCGCTGAGCGGCGGTTCCAACGGACCATGAGCATACGAGAGCGGAACTCCGCATTATTGCGTTGGAGTGTTCTCCCGCAAGACCACCCACTTCCTGCTCCGGTCGGAAAGCACGCCTCACCGTGTTCGCCTCCATTAGAGCATAATATGCACTCTACCTCGAGCAAAAGAATCCACTACAAACGGAAAGTGGGGGTTCAATGTCGCACGCATTGTCCTCTTTAAAGTTGTGAGAGGATAGATCTTTTTGAGTACCTTCGGTCAGCATACTGCGATACCCAAGCGCAGAGCCCCAGTGCTGTGCCAACCGGTCGAGCAAAACGGTCGAATCAGTACTATCGGTGACAATATTAAATGTCAGGCGGGTAGGGGGATTTTTGTGAGATTTGACCATCTAGGCAAATTCCTGATTTATTTCACTAAAACTGAGAATCTGATTTAAGAGTCGCGCGACCCTCGCTGATCCCATGACGCAGATAGTGAACGAGCGAATTCATCCCGCTTGCTGCCACGTCTTCATGGAGGTGCAAATAGCCGAGCGTCGAAAATTCGCAACTAGGATCGCGATTTTCTTTCGCCCCGAAAGATAGAAAGTGATCAATTGGGTCCATCCCAGAGGCCACCACATCCGGGTAACGCTTCAAATAATAGTCGACATCGAACAATGAGCTTTGTCGCAAAAGGTCGCGATCAGTAATTTCATCAAATTTTGCGTCAGTTTCGCGGTGCAAGAGTTCAATCGAAGGTTTTGTTTTTTTTGTGCCGGGATCACGTCCTTCATTGATACCATGCCTCAAAAAATGAACCAAAGGATTCACCTTTGCTTCTGCGACATCCGGATACTGAAGCAAGTAGCCAACAGTTGAGAACTCCGATCCGGGGTCTCGCCCTTCCCGCGCTCCGAAACGCAAGTAGTGAGCAATCGGATCTAACGAACTTGCGGCGACGTCAGTGTTGTGGTTCAAATAAAACGCCGCGTCAAAAAAAGGAGAAGCCCGAAGCAGGTCCGCGTCGGAATCTGAAATTTGATGACTATCATGTGTCATATTCGTGGTCATGGTTGTGATCAGACATAGTATTGCAACTCGGGCCGCAAACCAGGCGTCGCCTGCAACTATCAATTCATAGATTCAGCGCGACAGCAGGCCGGCATAACCGAACGGCCCGCTTAGGATGTAATCCGGGGCACACGGCGGGCGCGTGACGAGCAACGCCAATGTGTGAAGAAGAGTCGATCATCTCGAGCAGTCGCGAGAGCAAGAAAATTCGACGTGTCGCAGGCCTCAAGGATCGACGAAATTTCTCAGTAATCAATTCTAGGATCAATGCTTTCCCGACGGATTCGGCGCGCGCGAAACGCTCATCAAATCAATCTTCCGCAAAGGCGTAGAAGGATTTGGCGCGCCAACTGTTCACCAGCCTGCATTTTTTATTGCGATCACGTCATGATGATCATCCCAAGCACGCTCGGACAAGCAAATCAATCGCAACCTTCGCCTGTCTCTCAGCAAGCGTTGTCCACTGCGTCGATCTAGATCACGAATTTCTGCCCCATTTTGAAGCGGATAAAAGCCCATTCTTCAATTTCTCAAAAAGTGCAGTAGAAATGCTCTCTGACAAGTGAGTAAATACTGAACGTCAAGCGACAAAGAACAGATTGCGAAACTCTTTTCACGAAAAGATGCACCTAGGCGATGTCTAGGATGTTGGCAGCAACGGGGGGTAGCGAGACAGGATCCGCCAACTATTTTTCAAGAAATCAAGCGTTCAACATCTTACGCATCCAATTCGCGGTCTCAATAATTCCTTCCTCAAGCCCAACACGCGGGTGCCATTGCAACTCTCGTCGAGCCAGCGAATTATCCAAAACACTAGTTGGCACATCAAAAGGACGGCCTGGAAGATAACTCCGAACAACCGGTCGATCGAGAACCCGCTCGAGAATTGCCACAATCTCATTAATGCTAGTTCCGACACCCGAACTGATATTGAATACAGACTCAGGACCTTCGTAAACAAGAGCTCGAGCGAAAGCGTCGGCAACGTCGGTCACGTACAAATAGTCGCGCGTAATACTCCCGTCTCCCCAAATTTCCACGGCTCTTTTCTGAAGCGCATTGCTAAGAAATACACCAACAACTCCTTGCGCTGTCTCGACGCGTTGTCGCACGCCAAACGGATTCGCAACTCGAAGGATAGTGACCTTCATTCCGTATAGGTGCTGATACAACAACAGATATTTTTCTATGGCCAACTTCGTTATGCCATAGGAAACACGGGGCTCGGTCGGATGTTTTTCATCAACGGGAAGATAAACTGGAGTTCCATACACGGTACCACCAGACGAAATAAACACAATCCTCTTAATGCTCTTGGCGACCATCACGTTGAGCAACTGCAAAGTGCCAACTAAATTGCTTTGAACGTCGTAGATGGGATCGTCATTTGAGCCTTTGGGTAGAGTGGTCGAAACCAGATGCAAAACCACGTCCGCACCGTCAATCGCGCTCCCTACGTCATGAGCGCTTGTCATATCTCCCGCAATCCACTCCACACTCTCGTCCCGGGAAAATTGCCGAAATGGAGGGACACGCGGGCGCTCAAAGATTCGAAGACTATGTCCATCTTCCAGTAATCGATCAACAATCCAAGATCCAATAAATCCACCGCCCCCAAAAATTGTTATCTTCATCGTGTCACACCGTTGATATTAGTAGTCGCAATACGCATCCCTTTCAGCGATACGCACAAAGAGAAGAACCTCTCGATTGCATGTAGCGCGGACCCATCGTACGGGAGTGGTTCTTCGGGGTAGTCGTCCCAATCAAGATTCAGGTCCATCAGCGGCAGCAAGGCGGAGCTCCGCGCCCAGAACATTGATCCCACCGGAAAAACAAAATTTTCCGGCAATTCAGCGATCCCAATGCGTTCCCCAATTATTTTTGCCACGTCCTTGTTTGCCCCCCATCCAACAACATTGGGTTCGTCGGGAAATATCATTCCAATCGAAGCATCACTTTCCATTTCGAACAAAATGCGATCGGCAGAACTGGGCGCCGCATCTCCTCCCAAAAGATTATCCAGCAAGAACTGATACCACAACTGTCCCACAGCCGCGTCTTTTACGTCAACGGTCTTTTTCGTATGAATGTGCCCAATGAAATCATAATCCGCTAACAATCGTTTGCCGAACTCCGTTAGAAGGGGACCTATATCGCGCCCTCGATTTGGAACAACACTGACCGAAACAACTTTTCCCGCGTAATTTTCAAGTGCACGCGTAATTTGCGCGCGTGTCTTTTCATCTTTGACACTCACAAACAAATCTGGAACGATTTTGTTATTGGCGAGGCGCGCTAGCACATCTGGCATGAGATCCGAGTAGTAGGCATGCACATGCAGCGCCACGCGAGTACTTGGCAACGGGACTCCTGGATCTGGATTGCCTAGGACGATGACTTGGTTGTTCCACGGTCCAGTCGGGCAACCTGCCCGTAGGTAGTCCGCAAACGGGTCGGCTCCCGCCATTCCGAGTCCGTGAGATTCAAGATAAACCCCGGGGTGAAAGCCTGGCAGCGGCTTTCGACGCCCAATGCCACTCGCCCACGCGCGAACATATTTTTGTACCTCGAATTGGATCGTTTGCTCATTTCCCACCGGCACGGAAAAATCGCGCCTGAATTGATTGGAGTCAATAATGGTTTGAACATCGCCTCTTTCTTGCCGCAATTGCTCACGCGCGCTGTCACTCAAATGCTCAAGACGGGCCACGTACTTATCCATCGCAAAGTACGAGTCAAATGCAGTGCTACATTTCTCTGATACCGTCTCCCGCAAATTCTTGGAACGAGCGAAAGCCAAAACTTTTTCTGCCATATCTACGGAATCGAGATAACCGGCGACGCAATCGTCCTTCAGGCCCACGTCAATGAGGAAGTCGGCGATCCCCGATGCTTGATCGAAACAAAGCACAGGCACCCCATGCGCCATGCAATCAATCGCAACGTTTGGCAAAGGATCTAAACGCGATGAGAGCAGCAACACATCCGCTTCTTCGTACGCAGCTTCTATTGCAAATGTTTCATCAATGAATAACATCCGATCCTCCAGGCCGGAGCGTCGAATTTGATCCATCAAATAGACAGAGTAGGCAGTATCATTTTCGGGATCGAATCCCTTTCCAATCCAGACAAAGCGACAGTTTTCACCGGCACCAGAATTACTTACACGTGCGGCACATTCGATGAAAAGATCGATTCCCTTTCGATACTGGACAGAGCCTGCTCCGAGAACTACAACCCAATCTTCGCCATCCCTCTTTGGTCGAATCAAATTCCGTATACGCCGACTCTCCATCTCCATAACGCCTTCGTCCATCTTCTCCAGAGGCAAAAGGCAACGTCCCTGCGGAAGAATATGGGTCGATCGACTAGTCAGATCTGAATACTCCGCAATTGCGTTCTGATACGTCGCATTTGCCGAAAAAACAATCTCACTCGACCAGAGAAAAGCCTCTCTAAAAGCGCCGTGAGGACGAGTGTAGGACGCGAATTCGTGTATCAATGTGACTGTCGGCACGGAACACGTGCTTAGCGGCTGGAGGACAACACGGGACTCAATACTGTTAACTATCGCAAATTTGAAATCGAATTGAGAACACAGCCTGTTCACCACCGCGCTCGCGAGGCCCGCATTTCCTCTCATATGCTGCGCGGTCATGACAACACTGCCGGGCAGCCGAAAAGAATCGGCTAGCGCCCCTCCGCCCAACAGCAACGCCACAACGTTATATTTCTCAACCAGTCGCTGCGCGATATTGAGACTGAGGATCGGAGCGCCTGTTCTTGACGCTTCGTGACTGACTACAAGGATCGTCTGACGATCCTCCTTGAAACCTTGTTTTTCCGGAATTTCCGGAATGAAATAGGGCCGGCCTTCGCGGCGACCGTGAAACAAATAGTGACCAGTCGGATCACTCCCAGCTCTGGCCACATCTGGGTTCAGTTCAAGGTAAATTTTTGGATCGAATTCAACCGGAAGCTGTACTTTTCCTAGAAAATCAACATTTAGAAATCCACCTGCAGTTCGAAAGAATCCGAGCGAATATCTCGTCAGCGCTCCTCGGAGCGAAGATTTAATCCTGCTGCTCAACGGTAGAGATTGATCCACCTGCGGTGTGGATCGAATTGGTGAACTATGACGGATTACCCCCTCCGACGGAGAAGCCAACTTCCGTCGCAAAACTCGCAGGGGACGAGTGATGCGAAAAGATTTGCTACCTTCGAGTGCGGCGATATGAATATTTTGATTCTCCACAACCTCACTGAGACGCGTTATTTGCGCAGTCTTTTGCATCAGATCTCGATTTAACTGCTCGATGGATTGCGCGCGACGCGTCAATTCTTGATTCAGATCGTTAATACTTTCCACGCGCTGCCTTAAATCTTGATTGCATTGATGGAGGGCTTGATCAACCTGACTAATGCGCTCATCGCGCTTTAGCAATGTCTGCTCAAGTTCCGTGCAGTGTTGTTGACCCTCAATGACAGTCTGATTGAGTGCATGAATGCTGCGATCTCGATCAACTGCCGCCTGGTTTAGATTGACGATATTCGCGTGGCATGCATCGATTTCACGTGCCATGTTTTTATGTTTAGCTTGAATTTCTTTCAACTCAAACCGCTCAAGCTGTCTGGTACCCAATGCGGCAAAAAAATTCACCAGCGCTTGCTTTTCATTGTCGGGTGCGTGAAGCCATGCAAGTTTGCTGCGCTCATTCGCCCCGTCTATCTGGAGCACTCCAAGTCCATTGGAATGCACGAACTCCAGGTTGTGGGGATATCTACTTTGCAGCTCTCGCCACAATTTCCACACGCCGAAGTTTCGCTCTCGGACATTTGTATCGTGAAACACCACGACCGCGCCAGGAGCCAATTTAGGCAACCAATTTTCGAAATCATGTCGCACTGCTTCGTAGGTATGCAACCCGTCGATATGCAATAGCCCTATCGACTCGGCTGCAAAATAATTTGCGGCCTCATCAAATGTCATTCGAAGCAAACGAGAAAATACTTCATAATTTTGACATTTATGATGCGCAGCAAGCCGCGCAAAAACGCTGTCGTCATAGTGCCCCGAATGCTCATCGCCTTGCCACGTATCCACAGCAAAGCATTTCGTCGAGATGTCAGAAGTCGCTACCGATTGACAAAACGTAAAGTAGGAGTTTCCGCTGTGAGTACCCAGTTCAACGAATATCTCTGGCGCAACCTGCCTGATCAGCCAAGCCGCAAAAGGCAAATGACCAACCCAAGCGTTTGGGGCCTGAACTGAAATTGGGCTAAATGAGGCAGATGCAATCAAACTGCCTTGAAGCTGATTCATGGTCTTCCAAGCGGAATAAAATTTCCGACTACCGTCAATTAAATGAGAAAAGCCAAATGGGCGCGTGTACTGGCCCAATCTTTGATCGCAAGTCGAGACAGCGGATCAAATCGACCGGAGCACGCCTTTTCGCACCGAACTTCGAATTTTTGTCCAATTTTCAACACGCCCGGGCTCGCCGTCATCTTCGTGCCCGAACAAAATAGCTGCTCTCGCAAAGGCGAGATCGGAAAATCGTGGGCTCAAACTGATACAAATGAGATCGAGACTTCGATTTAATTCAAATTCCGGACGCGATCCACAGATGGATGCAGCGTTATCGAATTCTGGCAAAATCTAATTACCTAACTCACCGAAACCAATTCAATCAAATACTTGAGATTGATTCAGCCCCGACCCACCTTGATCCTTGACGGAGAGTGTCGGAGGCTCCGAGAGGCTTGGCCACTTTATTGCAATATGTGCGTCGTTCCAGATGATCGACCGCTCGTGCGCTGGCGCGTAGTAATCCGTAGTCTTGTACAGAAAATCAGCAGATTCACTCAATACCAGGAACCCATGCGCGAATCCAATTGGCATCCAAAGCTGCTTGTTATTTTCGGCGGAGAGTTCGACGCCCACCCAACGCCCAAAGGTTGGTGATGACTTGCGTATGTCCACGGCAACATCAAATACGGCTCCACGCGTCACGCGTACCAGCTTTCCTTGTGGCTGTTGAATCTGATAGTGCAACCCGCGTAGTACGCCTTTGGCGGACCGAGAGTGGTTGTCCTGAACAAACTCGACATGCTTTCCGATGGCCTCGTCGAACAGCTTCTGATTGAAACTCTCAAAGAAGAAGCCCCGCGCATCGCCGAATACCTTTGGCTCAATGACCATCACATCCGGGATCTCAGTAGGCGTTGCCTTCACGCGCGCACCCCCTCTGCCAGCAGATGATTCAGATACTTTCCGTATCCATTCTTCTGCAGCGGCGCAGCCAATTTGGCAAGTTGCTCCCGATCGATGAAGCCCCGTCGCCACGCGATTTCCTCGGGGCAAGCGATCTTCAGCCCCTGCCGATGCTCCAACGTCTGGATGAATTGCGCAGCCTCCAGCAGGCTCTCATGCGTTCCTGTGTCGAGCCATGCGTAGCCGCGCTGCATGATCTGCACGTTCAGGCTGCCCATATCCAGGTAGGCTTGGTTCACAGCCGTGATCTCGAGCTCGCCGCGCGCACTCGGCTTGACCGCCTTGGCAATGTCCACGACTTGCTTGTCGTAGAAGTACAAGCCCGTCACGGCATAGCTGCTCTTGGGCTTGAGAGGCTTTTCCTCGATGCTGCTGGCCTTACCGGCGTCATCGAATGCCACGACGCCGTAACGCTCCGGGTCGTGCACGTGATACGCGAAAACGGTCGCGCCATTCGTCTGCTCGTCTGCGCTGGTCAGCAGGTTCTCGAAGTCATGGCCGTAGAAGATGTTGTCGCCGAGCACGAGCGCGCTCGTCGAGTTGCCGACGAATTTGTCGCCAATGATGAAGGCCTGCGCCAAGCCATCCGGACTCGGCTGCACCGCGTATTGCAGGTTGATGCCCCACTGGCTGCCATCGCCGAGCAGCTGCTGGAAGCGCGGCGTGTCCTGCGGCGTGCTGATGATCAGGATGTCCCGCATGCCGCCGAGCATCAGCGTGCTGAGCGGGTAATAGATCATCGGCTTGTCGTACACCGGCAGCAGTTGCTTGCTGAGCGCGAGCGTGGCGGGATGCAGGCGCGTGCCCGAGCCGCCTGCGAGGATGATGCCTTTGCGATTGGTCATGTCTTTTGTAGTTGTCGATCAGAGGGTTTCACGCAACATGCGGGCCACGCCGGCCTGCCAGTGCGGCAAGGCCAGGCCAAAGGCCGCCTGCAACTTGCTCGTGTTCAGTCGTGAGTTGTTTGGACGGGTCGCCGGTGTCGGAAATGCACTGGTCGGCACCGGGTCGACCGCTTCAGGGCCGGCCTTGAGTTCGACGCCGGCGGCACGGGCCTGCTCCAGCACGAAGCGCGCATAGCCATGCCACGTGGTTTCGCCACCCGCAACCAGGTGATAGAGACCCGCCTTCGAGGGCTCGCGCAGTGTGGCTCGGATGGCATGGGCCGTCACGTCGGCGAGCAGTTCTGCGCCGGTCGGCGCGCCGAACTGGTCGTCGATCACCGTGAGGCGCTCGCGTTCCTTCGCGAGGCGCAGCATGGTCTTGGCAAAGTTGCCGCCCCGCGCCGCGTAGACCCAGCTGGTGCGAAAGATCAGGTGCCGCGCGCAATGCTCTGCCACCAGCTGTTCGCCTTCGAGCTTGGTTTTCCCGTACACGCTCAGCGGGCCGGTCGGGTCGTCTTCGCACCAGGCCTTGCTGCCACTGCCATCGAAGACGTAGTCGGTGGAGTAATGCACCATCAGCGCACCAATCTCTTGTGCAGCCTTGGCGATCACGCCAGGCGACGTTGCGTTCAGCTTGCGCGCAAAGTCGGGTTCGCTTTCTGCCTTGTCGACCGCGGTGTGCGCAGCAGAATTGACGATGACGTCTGGCCGCACCTTGAAGACGGTCTCAGCCAATTCCTCCGGCCGGCTGAAGTCAGCCTTGAAATCGGTACTGTCGGGGTCGAGCGCCACCACCTCGCCCAGGGGTGCCAGGCTGCGCTGCAATTCCCAGCCGACCTGCCCTCCCCTGCCCAACAGAAGCAACTTCATGCCGGAACCTTCGCCTGCGCTGCGTCGTATTGCTTTTCGACCCATTCGCGGTACGCACCGCTTTGCACGTTGCGCACCCAATCCCCATGGGCCAGGTACCACTCGACCGTCTTGCGGATCCCGGTGTCGAAGGTTTCCGCGGGCTTCCACCCCAATTCGCGCTCCAGTTTGCGCGCATCGATCGCGTAGCGCCGATCGTGCCCCGGACGATCGGTCACGTAGGTGATCTGCTCGCTGTACTTCTTGCCATCGGCCCGCGGCTGGAGTTCGTCCAGCAAGGCACACACGGTGTTGACGATCTCGATGTTGGGTTTCTCGTTCCAGCCGCCGACGTTGTAGGTCTCGCCGAGCCGGCCCGCCTCGAGCACGCGGCGGATCGCACTGCAGTGGTCCTTCACGTAGAGCCAGTCGCGCACCTGCATGCCGTCGCCATAGACCGGCAGTGGCTTGCCGGCAAGCGCGTTGACGATCATCAGCGGGATCAGCTTTTCCGGGAAATGAAACGGCCCGTAGTTATTCGAGCAATTGGTCGTGACCACCGGCAGGCCGTAGGTGTGATGCCAGGCCCGCACCAGGTGGTCGCTGGCGGCCTTGCTGGCCGAATACGGGCTGTTCGGCTCGTACTTGTTGTCTTCGGTGAATGCCGGATCGGTCGCAGACAAGGATCCGTAGACCTCGTCGGTCGACACGTGCAGGAATCGAAATTGCTGCTTCTCGCTGGCCGGCAACGCGCCCCAGTAGCCACGGACCGATTCGAGCAGGCGGAACGTGCCCAGCACGTTGGTCTGCACGAAGTCCTCGGGGCCGTGGATCGACCGATCGACATGCGACTCGGCCGCGAAGTTGACTACGGCACGAGGCTTGTTCTCAGCGAGCAATCGATCGACGAGCGCACTGTCGCCGATATCGCCCTGGATGAAAACGTGGCCGGCGTTGCCGTTGAGCGAAGCCAGTGTTTCGAGGTTGCCGGCGTAAGTGAGTTTGTCGAGGTTGATGACTGCTTCATCGCTTCGCGCGAGCCAGTCAAGAACGAAATTGGCGCCGATAAAGCCGGCGCCGCCTGTAACCAGGATCATGGGGTCCCCGCTGCCTTGAAATCGCCACCGGACGTGGCAAAGCTGGTAATTATGCCAATCGCATTGATGCACCATAGTGCAGCATCTACCTCCAAGGTAGTACGGCTTCATAGCCGGCTCGGTGATGACGGATTCCTGGAGACTATGCGGCAAACTTGGCAGCCGAGTAGCACGCATGAAACTGCGGGGAATTCCCTCGCCTTACATTCGTACCTGTTTGCTTTGTGTCTAATTGTGACGCCGCCGCGTCAGTGAGGATCCGATGAGCGTTTTGAAGCCCGCCGTCCCAACCGGGCGCATATCACCATGACCGCATCGATACACCCCGTGGTCCTGTGCGGGGGCAGCGGCACCCGCCTGTGGCCGCTGTCCCGGAAGGCCTTGCCCAAGCAGTTTGCGCCGCTGGTCGACGGCAAGAGCCTGCTCCAGTTGAGCCTGGCCCGCCTTTCCCAGTGGGGCACGCCGGTGACCTGCATCGGTGCCGAAGACCATCGCTTCCTTCTGCAGGAATCCATGGAATCGATTGGCATCCCGGGCCGCCAGATCCTGGAGCCGCTGGCGCGGGGTACCGCAGCAGCGGTCGCGGTGGCGGCGCTACTTGCGGCGCCCGACGATATCCTGCTGCTGGCGCCGGCCGACCATCACATTCCCGACACCGAACTCTTTGGCCGGACGGTCGCACAAGGCCTTGACGCAGCGGCTGCCGGGTACCTCGTCACCTTCGGCGTCACGCCAACCTTTCCAAGCACCGGCTATGGCTACATCGAACCGGGGGAGAGCCTGGCGGACAAGGCCGGAATTGCGTCGGGCCACCTGGTCGCCCACTTTCACGAGAAGCCGAATCTGATCGAAGCCCAACGCATGCTCCTGCAAGGCGGCATGCTCTGGAATTCGGGGATCCTGCTGGCCCAGGCCCAGGCGCTCATCGATGCGCTCGAAACCTGGGCCCCCGACATTTTGGCCACTTGCCGCCGGGCCACGGCCGATTGCAAGCTCGATGGCAGCTTCCTGCGGATTGACCGTGCAGCCTTCGAATCCTGCCGCAGCGAGAGCATCGACTACGCCGTGCTCGAGAAACACAGCAAGACAGCCGTGGTTCCGTTCTCCGGCGCATGGAGCGACGTGGGAAGCTGGGGCGCCGTCGCCGCCATGCACGAATCCGACAAGGACGGCAACCGGCTCAGCGGCAAGGCGACGGTACTCGACGCGCGCAATACCTTCGTGCATGCGCCCCTGCGGCCGGTCGTTGCGCTCGGGACTGAAGACCTGGTCATCGTCGACACGCAGGACGCGGTGTTGGTCGCGCACGTCGATTCTCTCGAGCAAGTCAAGGAAGTTGTCGGACTGCTGACGAGGTCCGGCCATGCCGAGGCCACCGAGCACCGCCGCGTGGCCCGGCCATGGGGCGCCTTTGACAGCATCGATTCGGGCGAACGCTTCCAGGTCAAGCGCCTGACCGTGAAGCCGGGCGCCAAGCTGTCCTTGCAAATGCACTATCACCGCGCCGAACACTGGGTCGTCGTCAAGGGCACCGCACTCGTCACGCGTGATGACGAAACCACGCTGCTGCGCGAAAACGAGTCGGTCTACATCCCGCTGGGCGTGGTCCACCGACTCGAGAATCCCGGCAAGACCATGCTGGAAGTGATCGAAGTCCAGTCCGGCAGCTACCTTGGAGAAGACGACATCGTCCGCTTCGACGACACCTACGGCCGCGTCACGCAAATGAAGAAAGTCAGCGCTACATGACAGTCAAGAAGGCGCTCATTACGGGCATCACCGGGCAAGACGGTTCATATCTCGCAGAATTCCTGCTCGAAAAGGGGTACGAAGTACACGGCCTCAAACGCAGAGCCTCGTCGTTCAACACGCAACGCATCGACCACCTGTACCAGGACCCGCACGCGGCCGATCGCACGCTCCATCTGCATTACGGCGACCTGACGGATACCAGCAACCTGACGCGGATCGTGCAACAGGTGCAGCCGGACGAGATCTACAACCTTGGTGCGCAAAGCCACGTGGCCGTGAGTTTCGAGGCCCCCGAATACACGGCCGACGTGGACGCGATCGGCACGCTGCGCTTGCTCGAGGCCATCCGGTTGCTCGGGCTGCAGGACAAGACCCGCTTCTACCAGGCCAGCACCAGCGAGTTGTACGGCCTGGTCCAGGAGATTCCGCAGCGCGAATCGACGCCGTTCTATCCGCGCAGCCCCTACGGTGTAGCCAAGCTGTATGCCTACTGGATCACCAAGAACTACCGGGAGGCGTACGGCATGTACGCATGCAACGGGATTCTTTTCAACCATGAGAGCGAGCGACGCGGCGAGACCTTCGTGACCCGGAAGATCACGCGCGGCCTCTGCAACATCGCGCAAGGCCTTGAAGGCCAGCTCTTCATGGGCAACCTCAGCGCGCTGCGCGACTGGGGGCATGCGAAGGACTATGTCCGCATGCAATGGATGATGCTGCAGCAGGCCGCAGCCAAGGACTACGTCATCGCCACCGGCGTGCAATACAGCGTGCGCGATTTCATTCGCATCGCTGCTTCCGAATTGGGAATCACGCTCGACTTCGTCGGCAACGGCGTCGAGGAGAAGGCCGTGGTGCGCGAAATCTGCGGCGACGCGGCACCGGCCCTGAAGCAAGGCGATGTGCTCGTTTCGATCGATCCCGCATATTTCCGGCCAGCCGAGGTCGAAACCCTGCTCGGCGATGCCACGATGGCGAAGGAGGATCTCGGCTGGATTCCTGAAATTTCGTTGCACGAGATGGTCAAATCGATGGTCGCCGCCGATCTGGCGACGGCGCGTCAGCATGCCCTGCTCAGGAAGCATGGCTATGCGGTGTCTGTCGGCAAGGAGAGTTGAGTCGGCGACATTTTTTGAACCAAGGAGTTGCACGATGGCAAAGCGAGGCATGCAAGGTGACGACGACGGTGCCAAGGGCGCCGACAGCATCAAGGACTCTGCCCAGCAAATCTGGCTGGCCGGCCTCGGCGCCTTCGCCAAGGCCCAACAGGAGGGCGCCAAGGCGTTCGAGGCGCTTGTGAAGGACGGCTCGGGCCTGCAGAAGAAAACCCAGCAGGCCGCCGAGGAAACTCTGGCACAGGCGCAAAGCCGCATGGCCGGATTTGCCAGCGAATTCGGTGCCAAGGCGGTTGGCCAGTGGGGCAAGCTCGAGAACATCTTCGAAGACCGCGTTGCGCGCGCGCTCGAAAAGCTCGGCATGCCCTCCGCCACCGAACTGACTGCGCTCAAGGCGCGCGTGGAAGCACTGGAGGCCGAGTTGGCCAGCCGCAAGGCGCCACCCGCGGCTGGGAAAAAAGTCGTGCGCCGGCGCGTCGGCCGGGGTGGTGCCGCCGAACGCTGAACGCCAGCTGAAGCCCGGCGTGCGCGCCCGCGTTTCAACACGTTGCCCGCGGCGCATGTGCCGCGGTTTGCGCTAGAGTCCGCCAGAGACTAATACCGGGGCTACGTTCATGGCCAAGAAGGCGCCACGCCGCACCGCGCAACGCATCCTCGAGGCATCGCTCGACCTGTTCAACCGTTTCGGCGAGCCGAACGTATCGACAACGCTCGTCGCGGCCGAACTCAACATCAGCCCCGGCAACCTGTACTACCACTACCCGGCCAAGGACGCGCTGATCAACCGGCTGTACGAGGACTACGAAGTCGAACTGAACGAGTTGCTGCATGCCAGTGAAGGCGTGAACGATGTGGAGGACGCCTGGTTCTTCATGCACAGCCTGTTTGAATTGATCTGGCGCTATCGCTTCCTGTACCGGGACCTGAACGACCTGTTGAGCAAGAACCGGCTGCTCGAGACGCGCTTCCAGCTCGTGCTCGAAAACAAGGCGCGTGCCATTCGCGCGCTGCTGGCCGGAATGGCGCGTGCAGGCCACCTGGAGATCGACCTGCGCGAGGTCGAGGCGCTGTCGCGGAGCATGGTCGTGGTGCTGACGTACTGGCTCAGCTACGAATACGTGCGCAATCCGCGCGAGGCACTCGAGCCGACCCATGCCCAGGCGGCATTGTTGCGCGGCGGCCAGCACACGCTGCACTTGCTGGCGCCCTACCTGGTCCCTGTGCAGCGAAACTACCTTCTGACTTTGAGCGATGCCTATGCCACCGACGAAGATGAGGCCGTAACAGCTTGACCACTCCCTCCGCCAACACCCGGGCGCAACCGCTGCTGACGCCCGCAGGGCCCATGGCGCGGCCATGGACGCCGTTGCCGTACAGCGATGTCGCGCGCTTCGATGCCGGCAACCTGCACCTGCACTGGGCGCGGCTGCATGCTGGCCAGGGTTTGCAACCGCCCGTGCCGGGACCGCTGGCCGAGGGCTGGGCGCTGTACCACAGCGGTGATTTCGAGCGTGCAACCGCCCTGGGCCTGGCGCACGGGCAGGAGGGCCATACGTTGGCGAACCAGGCCATGGCCATCTATGCCAACTACGTGGAGCCGCGCGAAGGCATCCGGCTGGCCTTGTTCCGCGAAGTCGCCGATCGTGCCGCGATCCAGTTGGCGCACGAGCCCGACAACTGCCAGGCGCTCTATTGGCAGGCTTACGCGCTGGGCCGCTACAGCCAGGGCATCAGCGTCGCGCGGGCGCTGGCCCAGGGCTTGGGCAGCAAGATCAAGCACATGCTGGAGCGCGTGATCGAACTGCAACCCGAGCACGCGGACGCGCACATCTCGCTGGGCGTCTTTCACGCGGAAGTCATCGACAAGGTCGGGCCGCTCGTCGCGCGCATGACGTACGGCGTGCGCGCCGATGCCGCCCTCCAGCTGTTCGAGCGCGGCCTGGAACTGCATCCCGAATCGGCCATGGCGCTGATGGAATACGCCCGCGGACTGCTCATGCTGGAAGGCGACAGCCAACTGTCCGAGGCCACCCGGCTCTATGAGAAGGCCGCGGCGATCCGGCCGATCGATGCGCGCGAGCGGCTGGAAGTGGAGTTGGCCCGCGCAGGTCTTGGCGACTGACGGCACCGCGCTGCAGAACGGTGCGGCACGCTGAGACAATGCGCTGCATGACCGACCTCCAGACCCGCTTCGAAGCCGCCCAGGCCAATTCCAAACTTCTCGCCGAACGCCCCGACAATCCGACCCTGCTGAAAATCTACGGCTTGTTCAAGCAGGCCACCGTCGGCGACAACACGGAGAAGAAGCCCGCTTTCAGCGACTTCGTGGCCCGCGCCAAGTGGGACGCATGGACTGCCAGGAAAGGCATGAGCGCGGACGACGCGAGGCAGGGCTACATCGACCTGATCGAGTCGCTGCGCTGAGCAAGCGGCCGATCCGCCGTCAACCGACGATGCCGCGTGACCGCAAGGTCGCGATCTGGTCGTCGTTCAGTCCCATCTCACGCAGCACTGCGTCGGAGTCTTCGCCCAACGCCGGCGCAGCGCGGCGATGGCTGGCCGGCGTCAGCGACAGCTTCGGCACGAAGCCCGGCAGCATGAGCGTGCTGCCATCGGCCTGCCGTGCCGGCTGCAGCATGCCGCGCGCGGCGTAGTGCGGATCGGCTGCAATGTCGGCCACCGTGTAGATGCGGCCGGCCGGCACCTGTGCTGCCTCGAGTGAAGCCAGCACCGCGGACACGGTTCGCGAAGCGGCCCAGTCGCCGATCGCCGCGTCGATCTTCTCCACCTGTGCCACGCGACCCGCGTTGCTCGCAAGCGCCGGATCGGCGGCGAGGTCGGCGCGGCCGATGCACTGCATCAGGCGGCGGAAGATGCTGTCTCCGTTGCCGGCCACGATGGCATAGCCGTCGCTGCAGCGGTAGGCATTGGTGGGTGCGATGCCGGGCAACGCGCTTCCGGCCGCCTCTCGCACCGCGCCGAACGCGCTGTATTCGGGCAGCAGGCTTTCCATGCAGTTGAATACGGCCTCGTAGAGCGCCACGTCGATGACCTGGCCTCGGCCCTTCGGAACCTCGGCGCTGGTCGTGGCGTGGCGATGCTGCAATGCCAGCAGCACGCCGATCACGCCGTGCAACGAGGCCAGCGTGTCGCCGATCGACACGCCCACGCGAACCGGCACCCGGCCCGGCTCACCCGTCAGGTGGCGCAGGCCGCCCATGGCTTCGGCCACCACGCCGAAGCCGGGTCGATCGCGGTATGGACCGGTCTGTCCATAGCCGCTGATGCGCAGCATGACCAGGGACGGATTCAGCGCATGCAGCACCTCCGGGCCGAGGCCCCAGCCCTCCATCGCGCCGGGCCTGAAGTTCTCGACCAGCACGTCGGCCTCGGTCGCGAGCTGCCGCACGATGGCTTGCGCCTCCGGCTCGCGCAGGTCCAGCGCCAGCGAGCGCTTGTTGCGCGATTGCGCCTGCCACCAGACGGAGGTACCGTCCTTCAGCATGCGCCATTGGCGCAGAGGGTCGCCGGTACCGGGCGGTTCGATCTTGACGACTTCGGCGCCGAAATCGGCCAGCGTGCGGGCGGCGAACGGCCCGGCGATGAGTTGGCCCAACTCGACCACGCGCAGCCC
The DNA here is from genome assembly GCF_037889915.1 of Variovorax humicola. Taxonomy (NCBI): domain Bacteria; kingdom Pseudomonadati; phylum Pseudomonadota; class Betaproteobacteria; order Burkholderiales; family Comamonadaceae; genus Variovorax; species Variovorax humicola. Next base: position 65,756 of record NZ_JBBKZV010000011.1, read on the forward strand.
CGCCAGGGGGCCGGCGGCCGGCGCGTCGATGGACGATGAGTCAGTGCTTTGCATGGGTCGAGTGTGCGGAATGTGCGGGAGGCCGGCGATCGTCCCCGCACTTGCCGGAACAACGCGCTGGCATGCAGAGGCCACCGAGGGAGGGCACCGGCATGCTGCAAACGAGAAAAAGGCTCGACGACGGCTACATCGCGGCGCGACTTTCAGCCCGACTTGTCGGCCTTGCCCAGCAGGTCGTCGAGGTTGCGCGTGACGTGTTCCTTGATCTGCTTCGCGTAAGACTCCATCAGGAAGCCCAGCGTCATGCGCAGCGTGAAGTTGTCCTCGGTCACGCGCAGCGTGCCTTCCGCGCCTGGGCGCGAGAACTTGGCGAGGTCGCTGACCCAGCCTTCGGAATACTTGCAGTCCATGCCGTATTCGCTCTCGACCAACTCGAGCCAACCTCGCGCAACCTCGCGGGCACGCTCGATGCCCAGGGTGTGATTGCGTTCTATGTGGATATCAGACACCAGGCTTTCCGTTCTCGTGAGTCATGTTTTTCAAGGCCGCTTCCCGCTGGACTTTTGGCAGGGCGGCAAGTTTCGCGGCTGCCGCATGGAAGCGCCGCCAGTCGCGGCCCTCGCGTTCGTACAGCGCCTCGAATGCCGGTACAAGGTCATCGTAAACCGCTTGCGCGCCGAATATCGCATTATTGGCGCGCGCAACCCAGCGATCGTAGGCACCTTGCTGAGGACCGCTCCAGCCGGCTCGCAACGCAGCGTATTGCGCGCGGAAATTGTCCATCACGACCTTCTTCTCCGCGCCCACCGCCTGCCAGTCGTGGGCCTCGGCTTCGCTGGAGTCATAGAGTTCCTCCAGTTGCCGGCGCGTGTCCAGCGTGAGTTGGCGAAACTGCCGGCGGCGCTGGTCGAACTGCGCGTATTCGAGGCGCGCTGCCTCGCTGGCCTGGGTGGCAAGCCAGAGTGCGCCGCCGATGCGTTCCACCGCCGTGGCATAGGACTCGTTGAAGGCGGTGTCGCCAGGCACGTAGAGCACCTGGTGGGCCAGTTCGTGGAATATGAGGCGGGCCAGTTCACCCTCGGGGTAGCCGATGAAGGTGGACAGCAGCGGGTCGCCGCCGGCCCAGTTGAGCCAGCCCAGCGTCGAGTAGGCCGGCACCGGATACACCCCGGTCTCGAAGCCTTCCGCACGCTGGGCTTCGGCCTCCGCGATCGCATCGGCGTCGCTGTAGTAGCCCCGGTAGCCGACGCAGCCCGCCACCGGGAAGCACCAGGTCTTGAGCTTGAGCGAGTACGGCGGCGCGGCCACCACGTTCCACACGGCAGTGGGCCGATGCAGGTCGGCGTATTCGGTGTAGCTCGCGTTGTCGGGCAGGCCGAGTTCCGTCACGGCAAAACGGCGCATGCGCTGGGTGAGGGCCAGCTTGTCGCGCAGTGCGGCCGGCGTGGCCGGGTCGGCGAGCAACTGCGGCACCGGCCTGGCGGCACGCATCAGGTTGAGGTGGCCACTGGCCGACTGCCAGTAGTAACCCAGATTGCTGCAACCCGAGAGCGACAGCAAAGTGCCGGACGTCACGGCCAGCAGCAGCCATGCGGCCTTGTGGCGGGGCGTCATGATGCGGCGGTGCTCCTGCTGCCGTCGAGCTCGACCTGCACCAGGCAATCGTAGAAGGTCGGGCCGCGGCCGATGTCGGTGAGGCGCTGGCTGGTGAGCTGGTTCACGTTGGTGCCGTCCAGGCCGAGCTTGCGCCACCAGATGCCAAGGCCATGCACCACGCCGGCCCGCGCGCGGCGCGAGACCTCGGCGCGGCAGCGGTACTCGCCGCGCGAGTTGAAGACGCGCACCGTCGCACCGTCCTCGATGCCGCGCACGGCCGCGTCGTCGGCGTGAATCTCGAGCAGCGGCTCGCCTTCGATCGCGCGCAGGCTGCGCACGTTGACGAAGCTCGAATTGAGGAAGTTGCGCGCCGGCGGCGAGATCATCGCCAACGGAAACTCGCGCGAGCTGCCGGCGGGCTCGTAGTTGGGCACATGGTCGGGCAGGCCGTCCTGCCCCGTCGCGGCGAGCCGCTCGCTGAAGAATTCGCACCGGCCCGATGGTGTCGGAAAGCCGCCGTTCGCGAACGGCGCCTCGGGCAGTTTCAGGCTGGTGAAACCTTGTGTCTCCAGCTCGTCGAAGTCGATCACCCCGGGCGCGAAGGCTTGCCTGCACAGCGTTTCATCGTCATCGGCAAAGCAGGGTTCGGTGAAACCCATGCGGCGCGCCAGCTCCCGGAAAACCCAGGCGTTGCTGCGCGCCTCGCCGCGCGGCGCCACGGCCGGACGGTTGAGCAGCACATCGGTGTGGCCGTAGCTGGTGTGGATGTCCCAGTGCTCGAGTTGCGTGGTGGCGGGCAGCACATAGTCGGCGTAGTCGGCGGTGTCGGTCTGGAACTGCTCGAGCACCACGGTGAACAGGTCTTCACGCGCGAAGCCGGCGGCCACCTTGCTCGAGTCGGGTGCAATGGCGAGAGGGTTGCTGTTGTAGACCACGACCACGTCGACCGGGTTGACGGTGTCGAGCAAGGCGTCGCCGATCGTGGTCATGTTGATGGTGCGGGGCGTGCGGCCCGCAAGCAGGTCGGGCCGCTGCAGCGCGGCCCGATCGACCGGGAAGAAACCCGACGCGCTCAGCAGCACGCCACCGGCGCGATGGCGCCAGGCGCCCGTCAGCGCCGGCAGGCAGGCGATGGCGCGCGCCGCATTGCCGCCTCCGCGCACACGCTGCATGCCGTAGTTCATGCGGATGGCGGCCGGCGTGGTGGTGCCATAGGCCTGCGCCAGCGCGACGATCTGCGCCTCGGGCACGCCACACACCGCAGCGGCCCGCGACGGCGGCCACTGCAGCGCGCGTTTGCGCAGTTGCGCCCAGCCCAGCGTGTGGTTGGCGATGTAGTCGAGGTCGAGCCAGTCGTGCACGATCAGTTCGTGCATCAGCGCAAGCGCGAGGGCGGCATCGGTTCCCGGCAGCAAGGCGATGTGCTCGTCGCATTTGTCCGCGGTCTCGGTCCTGCGCGGGTCGATGCAGATGAGCCGCGCGCCGTTGCGCTTGGCCGCTTGCGCATGCCGCCAGAAGTGCAGGTTGCTGCCGATCGAGTTGCTACCCCAGATCAGGATCAGCTTCGATTCCGCAAAGAATTCGACCCGCATTCCGACCTTGCCGCCCAAAGTAAAACTTAATGCCTCTCCCCCTGCGGTCGAGCAGATGGTGCGGTCCAGAAACGATGCGCCGAGCTTGTTGAAAAAACGACGGTCCATCGATTCGCCCTGCACCAACCCCATTGTTCCGGCGTAGCTATAAGGCAAAATAGTTTCTAATTGTTTCACCTGTTTCAGCCGCTCGGAGATCGCGTCGAGCGCCTCATCCCAGGAGACCGGCAGGAACTGGCCGGAGCCTTTGGGTCCGGTTCGGCGCAGCGGGGTCGTGAGGCGCTCGGGATGGTCGTTGCGTTCGATATAGCGCGAGACCTTGGTGCACAGGACGCCGGCGGTGTGGCGGTGATCCGGGTTGCCCTGCAGCTTGACGGCGACGCCTTCCTGCACGGTGGTGACGAGCGCGCAGGTGTCGGGGCAGTCGTGCGGGCAAGCGCCTCGCACGACGGCGGTGGCGACGAGGGGTTTTTGAGTAGGCACCGGGGCAGCAAGCATCGGGCAAGTCTAGTTAGTTGTGCACGCACCTTGCGGGCAAAGGGGTTCCCGGATGTTGAATCGCAGACAGTTTTCAATTGCGGCAGCCGGCGCGGCGGCGCTCGGCAACTTCCAGATCGCGCGTGCCCAGAGCGAGACGCCGGTGGTGCTGGGCCAGTCGGCCCCTTTCACGGGTCCGGCGGCCCAGTTGGGCATCCAGTTCTACCAGGGCGCCAAGTTGTACCTGGACATCTTCAACGCCCAGCCCGGCCGCGACGTGGAGTTGCGCTTCCTGGACGACGGCTACGAGCCCGACCGCACGATGCTCAACACACGCAAGCTGATCGACGACGACGTGTTCGCGCTGTTCGGCTACATCGGCACGCCGACCAGCCTGGCTGCGTTGCCGATGGCGGTGAAGGACAAGGTACCGTTCGTCGCGCCATTCACGGGCGCCATGGCCTTGCGCGAACCGTTCCAGAAAAACGTGTTCCACCTGCGCGCGTCGTACAACGACGAGACGGCGCTGATCGTGCGGCAGCTGACGTACCTAGGCCTGAAGAAGATCGCGGTTTTCTATCAGAACGACGCGTACGGCAAGGCCGGGCTCGACGGCGTGTCGCTGGCGCTGGGGCATCAGGAGTTGAAGCCGCTGGCGCTGGGAACGGTGGAACGCAATTCGGTGGAGGTGGCGGCGGCCGTGAAGACGATCGTCGCTGCAAAGCCGGACGCGATCGTGCAGATCGGCGCCTACAAGGCCTGCGCGGCATTCATTCGGCAGGCGCGCAAGGCAGGCTATGGCGGCACGTTTTTCAACGTGTCGTTCGTGGGGACGCAGGCGTTGGCGGACGAACTGGGAAAGGAAGGCGCGGGCGTCGCGGTGTCGCAGGTCGTACCCTCCCCCTACAACCCGGCCAACGGAATCACGCGCGAGTTCACCGAGGCGGTGCGAAAGAGCGGTGGCAACACCAAGGCCAACTTCTCGAGCATGGAAGGCTACCTGGCGGCCAAGGTGCTGACGGAGGGCTTGAAGCGCACCAGCGGCAAGCCGACGCGCGAAGGACTGATCGCCGGCCTGGAGAGCATCGAGCGCCAGCAATTCGAGGGTTTCGATGTGTCGTTCTCGGCAAAGAACCACGTCGCTTCGAAGTTTGTGGAACTGTCGATGATTACCGGGGATGGTCGGATCCGGACCTAGGAATTAAACACCCCCGAAGCGCCTGCGGCGCCTCCCCCTCAAGGGGGCGCACCCAGCGGCCCGGCAAAGCCGGTTCCGCGGGCGCCCACGAACAGACTTCGCCGTGCTCGTCCTGGTCTCCTGCGTCCAGGTCACGCAATTGCGTGGTGGAAAGCTGAAATGAAACACCCCCGATGCGCCTGCGGCGCCTCCGCCTCCAGTCCCCTCGAGGGGCGCACCCAGCGGCCCGGCAAAGCCGGTTCCGCGGGTGCCCACGAACAGGCTTCGCCGTGCTCGTCCTGGTCTCATGCGTCCAGGTCACGCGATTGCGTGGTGGAAAGCTGATATGACGACCGGTCCTCAACCAGAAGTCAATCCATCCACAGCCTGGAACATCGCCTGCCGCGCCTGGCTGATGACCTGGCCCTTCCAGGCGTCGGTGTCGGTATAGAAGGCTTCCATCATCCGTGCGTGGATCGCGTCGGCCAAATCCGGCGCGGCGTCGGGATGGGCATGCAGCCAGTGATCCGCACGCAGCGCGCCCATCACATCGAGCAACGGCACGGTGCCATACTCCAGCGCGATCGACGTGAACTCGGCTTGCGGACACTCCTCGTAGACCGCCTCCATCATCAGGCCGGTGAGGAAGGCCGAGGTCGAGGATCCGTCATAGATCGAAGTGACCGGAGCCTTCTCCGTGCCCCACCAGGCATTGGCGCGGGCGTAGGCGGCCTTGTCGTCCCGGCAGGCGAAGATGCGCTCGCCGATTCCGTTCGGGCCCAGGCCCGTGTGCAGGTCGATCCATGCGAGCTTTCGGGCCTTCTGCGCCTGTGAGCGCAGCACCTGGCGGAAGGTGCTGTTGCTCCAGGTCGGGGCCTTGCCGCCGAAGAACAAGCCGTCGTCGAACTGGTACTGGCCGCCACTGATCGCGAGTTGGTAGGCCGGAAGGCCGTTCTTCTCGATCCACGCGCCGATGCCGGCCTCGATCCTTGGCGATGGCGGCCACGCTTCGGGCAACAGCAGCGCATGCAACTTCGCATAGCCCTCGTTCTTCGGCAACGGCCGCGTGAAGTCGACGAAGTTTCGGTTCAGGTCCACGTTCTCCTGCGTCACCCGCCGACCGTGCGAGAAACCGTGAGGATTGAGCGCATGCACGTAAAGCACCGCGACACCGGCCTTGCCGGCCTTCTCGCGCCACTCGGTGTCGTTCAATGCGAAGGTCTGCACGCCGCTGCCGCAATGGCCTTCGATGCCGTGGCAGGCGCTGCTGACGATCAGCAAATGCGTCGCCTCGGGCGAACCATCGAGCGCGACGTCCATCGACAAGTCTTCGCCGTTGCGGCCCTTGAGCGGATGCGGATGCGCATCGACCTTGAGGCCCGCGGCAACGCAGCCCTGCAGGAACTTCTGGCGCGCTTCGGCGTATGTCGGGGAAAAGGCTTCGGCGACCCCGATCATGCCGAGACACCACCCGGCTTCAGGAACTGCTCCGCCAGGCTCACCCAGCACGTCGCCCCGAGCGGGATCAGTTCATCGTTGAAGTCATAGCTTGCGTTGTGCAGCGTGCACGGTCCGCCGCCATGGTGCACGGCACGGTGCGAACCGTCACCGTTGCCGATGAAGGCATAGGCGCCGGGCCTGGCTTGCAACATGAAGGAGAAGTCTTCGGCGGTCATCGCCGGGTCTTGAAGGAGCACGTTGTCCTCGCCGACGATCCCGGCCATCACGCGACGGGCGAAGTTGGCTTCGTCAGGCGTGTTGATGGTGGGCGGGTAGTTGCGGATGAACTCGAAGTCGCATTCCGCGTTGTGCGCCGCGCACAGGCCTTCGGCGATCTGCTTCATGCGCGACTCGATGAGGTCGAGGACTTCCAGCGTGAAGGTGCGCACGGTGCCGCGCAACTCGGCCGTGTTCGGGATCACGTTGACCGCCTCGCCGGCATGGAACATCGATACCGAAATCACGCCCGCGTCGGTCGGCTTCTTGTTGCGCGTGAGGATGGTCTGGAAGGCTTGCACCATCTCGCAGCCGATCGGCACCGGGTCGATGCCGGTGTGCGGCAAGGCTGCATGGCCGCCCTTGCCGCGGATGACGATGCGGAACTCGTTGCTCGATGCCATGACAGGGCCGGGGCTGACCGCGAACTGGCCGGCTTCCATGCCGGGCCAGTTGTGCATTCCGAACACGGCCTCCATCGGAAACTGCTGGAACAGTCCTTCCTTGATCATCTCGCGCGCGCCGCCACCACCCTCTTCCGCCGGCTGGAAGATCAGGTACACGGTGCCGTCGAAGTTACGGTTTTTCGCGAGGTGTTGCGCCGCTGCAAGCAGCATCGCGGTGTGGCCGTCGTGGCCGCACGCGTGCATCTTGCCGTGGTGCTGGCTGGCGTGCGCGAAGGTGTTGAGTTCGGTCACGGGCAGCGCGTCCATGTCGGCGCGCAGGCCAACGGCACGCTCGCTGGTGCCGTTCTTCACGATTCCGACGACGCCGGTGGTGCCGAGGCCACGATGAATCGGAATGCCCCATTCGGTGAGCTTGGCCGCGACCACGTCGGCCGTGCGCACTTCATGAAAGCAGAGTTCGGGATGGGCATGCAGGTCGCGTCGAACCGCGGCGATGCCGGCCGCCTGGGTGACGAGGGAATCGATGAGTTTCATGATGGATGCAGTCTAGGCTTTGCGGTGAATGCCCGCAAAGCCTTGCTCCATTTACGCGGCGACGCCTCGCCGCGCGTTCAGCGGCCGGTTTCCTTCAGCCAGGCCGCGCGAGCCGCCAGCGCCGTGTCGGTGAAGTCGGTGAATACGCCGTCCACGCCGAGCCGGTAGTAAGCGAGGTATTCATTCTTCGGGTCGCCCTTGTAGTCGCTGGCGAGGCGACGGCTCTCGTTGCGGAAAGTGAAGGGATGGACGAACAAGCCGGCCTTGTGCGCATCGGCCACCAGCGTCGTGGGCGCGATCGAAGTGGAATCGGCATCGTTGAGCTTGCCGTCGCCGTTGATGTCGACCTGCTTGCCGTCGGCGCCGATGGTGCCCTTCGTGCTGATGATGAAGCGCTTCCACGGGCCGATGCCGTCGGCGTAGGTCGCGATCTCGGCCAGGCCGGCCGGCGTCACCATCGCATCGAAGTTGCGCTTGTCGCCGGCCTTGGTCCATTCGTAGGGGCGGTCGGACGGCACCGCGAAAGTCACGGCGCCGGTCTTCGGGTCGATGCCGTCGCCATCGATGAGCTGGATCAGCTTCGTCTTCAGTCCCTTGCTCTTCATGTACTTGAGGCTGCCCGGCTCGAAGGACTGCACGAACACCGGTGCCGCCTTGCTGTTGAGGCCGGCCTTGTCGAGCATGGCGATGAGCTTGTCTTCCATCGGCAGGCCGAGGTCGCGGAACCAGGTCGGGTTCTTGGTTTCCGGATAGATCGCGATGGGGCGGCCGGTTTCCTTCTGCTTCGCGGCGGCCAGGTCGATGATCTCCTGGAAGGTCGGGATCTTGTAGCGGCCGTTGAACTGCTGCGGGCGCTCGGGGTCGGTCGAGATCGCGCCGAGCGTCTTGATCTCGGCCAGCGTGAAGTCCTGGCTGAACCAGCCGGTCTGGGTTTCGCCGTCGACCTGCATCGTCTTCCTGCGCGAGGCGAACTCGGGCTTGCTGGCGACGTTGGTGTTGATGGCCAGGTTTGGATCGTGCCGCGTGATGAGCACGCCGTCCTTCGTCATGACGAGGTCCATCTCGATGACGTCCGCGCCGAGTTCGATGGCGCGGGTGTACGCCTCGATGGTTTCCTCGGGGATGTAGCCGGAGGCACCGCGGTGCGCCACCACCAGTGGCGCACGGCCGTCGAGCGTGAGCAGGGGCTTGGGGCCTGTGCTGGGCATGGTGCAGGCGCCGAGTGCGGCCAGCGCTGCGGCTGACAGGACCATCGACACCGGGCGCGAGACGACAAGACCGGATGGGAATGCGCGCATGGTTTCGTTCCTTCTCTCTCCGTTGAAAACCGCCAGCCTAACCGCCCGATGTGTCAGCACCCGTACAACATGCCGGCCCATGTGCGACCACCGATCTGCCCATGCCAGATTCTTTCGTGGCACGCCTCCTCCAGGTTTGGGATGACATTGACTGCCTCCTTCGACGCGCCGCACGCGCTTCCGGGAGAATAAACCCATGTCACACGTTCTCTCCAGTCGAAGCCTGAACATCGCGCAAGCCCTGGTTCGGATGAACACGGTCAGCAGCAAAAGCAATCTCGAACTGATCGACTTCATTCGCGACCACCTGGCCGGCATCGGCGTGCGCAGCCGAATCACGCGCAATGCCGACCGCAACAAGGCCAACCTGTTTGCCACGCTGGGCGCGGGCAAGCCGGCGGGCGTGATCATTTCGGGTCACACCGATACGGTGCCTTGGGACGGTCAGAACTGGAGCGTCGACCCGCTCTCGGCCATCGTGCAAGCCTGGCCCGACGGCGAGGCCGCCGATGGCGAAGTCGAACACGCGGTGCCGCGCCTCTATGGCCGCGGCTCGGCCGACATGAAGAGCTTCATTGCCATCGCGCTTGCGAATGCCGAGCGCTTCGTGGAAAGCGCTTCACCCTTCGCAGTGCACTTTGCGTTCAGCTACGACGAGGAGGTCGGCTGCTTCGGCGTGAAGGAATTGATCGCCGACATGAAGGACGCCGGCATCAAGCCGCTGGCCTGCATCGTCGGCGAGCCGACCGGCATGGTGCCGGCCATCGCGCACAAGGGCGTATACCGCTACAAATGCTGCGTGCGCGGCAAGGAGGCGCATTCGTCGTTGACGCCGAACTCGGTCAATGCCATCGAGATGGGCGCCCGCGTGATCGGCAAGCTGCGCGACATGGCGGAAGGCTTCGAGCTGCACGAAGCGCGCTACGAAGGCTTCGATGTGCCCTACAGCACGGCCAGCGTGGGCCAGTTCCATGGCGGCATGGCCGATAACGTGGTGCCGCGCGATGCCGAGTTTCGCTACGAGTTTCGCAACCTGCCGACGGCGGACGCGCAAGAAATGCAGAAAGAGGTGCTGGCCTTTGCCGCGAAGACCGAGATGTCGATGAAGAAGGTCGCGCCCGAGGCCGGCTTCACCTTCGAGACGATTTGCGAAGTTCCGAGCTTCCTGGGTTCGGCCAACGACGCGGTCACGCGCCTGGCGCAACGCCTGTCGGGCGAATCGCGCGTGACGCAGATCGCGTTCGGCAGCGAGGCCGGTATCTTCAAGAACGCCGGCATCCCGACCGTCGTGTGCGGGCCCGGCAGCATCCATCAGGCGCACCAGCCCGACGAGTTCGTGACGTTGGACCAATTGGCCCGCTGCGAACTGTTCCTTCAGGGCCTGGCAAGCACCAAGACGATCGGATAGATGAAGCGCGTCGCGCTGGCCTTGTTGTGTGGCGCTGCGCTGCTCTATGCGCTGTCCAGTGCGATGGGCGCGCGCTACCCCGATGCGGGATGGGGCGCGTGGGGCTACGTCGCGGCCTTCGCCGAAGCGGCGATGGTCGGTGCCATTGCCGACTGGTTCGCGGTGGTCGCGCTGTTTCGCCATCCGCTCGGACTGCCGATACCGCACACGGCCATCATTCCCAGCAACAAGGACCGCATCGGCGCCAAGCTGGCCGGCTTCATCTGCAACAACTTCCTCGGCACGGAACAGGTGCTGGCCAAACTGCGCGAGTTCGACGCGGCCGGCCGGCTGGCCGAGTGGATGGCCCGGCCCGAAAGCGCCGACAAGCTCGGCGAATGGGGTGTGCTGGCCACGCGCTATGGGCTGACTGCGTTCGACGACGCCCGCGTACGCGAATTCCTCGGCCGCATGGCCACGGCAGGGCTGGCCCAGATCGACATCGCGCGCGCCGCCGGCCAGGCCCTTGAAGCATTGACCGCGGGCGGCCGCCATCAGGTATTGCTGAACGATGCGCTGGCCCAGATTGCCGAACTGCTCGAGGGTGAGACCGCGCAGGCGCAGATCACCGAGGCGATCGCGCGCGAGGTGAAGACGCTGCGCTACGTCGGCCTCGACCAGGTGGCCGCGCGGCTCGGCACGAAGAAAGTGGTGTCTGCCGTCGCCACCAGCCTGGCCGAGATCGCCGCCGAACCGGACCACCCGCTGCGCGCCCGATTCGACAGCGCCATGGCGGGATTCATCGCGCGCCTGCAACTCGATCCGGCATTCCGGCAACGCGGCGAGGAGATCCGTGCCGAGCTGATGTCGCACCCAGCACTCGGCGACTACCTGCACGGCCTATGGGACGAATTGCTCGCCTGGCTGCACGACGACCTCAGCCACCCCGACTCCAGCATCGGGCGCCGCATCGCCCGGCTGACGGCCGCGCTAGGCACGCGCCTGCAGGCCGACGCCGAGTTTCGCCGCTGGATCAACGAGCAGATCGAAGCCGCCGCGCCGCTCGCCATCGAGCGCTACAGGGAGGACATCCGCCTCTACATCATCGAACGCGTCGGACAATGGAACGCGAACGAGATGACCAACGAACTGGAACGCCACATCGGCCGCGACCTGCAATTCATCCGCGTCAACGGCACGCTCGTTGGCGGGCTCGTCGGGTTGGTCATCCATGCCGTGACGCACTGGGTACGCGGCTGAGCTCGCCGGCGCCCGGTGGGAAAAAGCATACTTTCGGACAGCTTGCACACACTAAGATACATGTGTATCTTCATGTATCCGAGAAAGGCTGGTGCCATGGACCTGGATTTTCATGTTCAGAAGATCGACGCGCTCACGCCCCGAGCCGCCAAGATCGCCCTGCGAATGCTGGACGGCGACCCGCGCATTCCCACCGAATGGGTCGTGACCTTGCGCCCCGCCCTGGTTGGCCGGAGCACGGCGTCGGAGGCGTTCAGAAGCACCGACTGGATGACGATGGCCGCCATCGAAAAACCCGCGATCCGGCGATTTGCGGAGCTCTTCGAAAGCCGTGAGCAGCGCCACGCCCGGCTCTGGGTGATGAGCCTGCGCCAGGCTTCGCAGCACGTGAACAACTCTCGCGCTGTGGATATCGATACCGCCAACGGTTCGCTGGCGAATTGATATAGACACCCCCGAAGCGCGCCTGCGGCGCTTCCCCCTCAAGGGGGCGCACCCAGCGGCCCGGCGAAGCCGGTTCCGCGGGTGCCCCACGAAACAGACTTCGCCTTGCTCCATGGTTTCATGCGTTGCGGGTCGCGTGACCGCCTGGTGAAAATGAGGCGCAGGCCGCAACGTTGAGACGGTTCCGCGGCAGACTCAATTCGTGAGCATCCGCTCCTGTGCAATCACCAGCAGCCCGTCCATGATCAGGCTCTCGACCAGTTCGAACGGCGACACCATCGAGGGCGCCATCTTCCAGCCAGCCCCGCCTGCCATGTAGCGCACCGGCTCAGCGCCGCAATGCTTGCGCACATGTTCGACCATGCGCTCCACCGCACCGGCAATCGCGTACGTGCCACCGCTTGTGAGCGCGTCGCTCGTGTTGGTCGGAAAGGCGGTGACTTCGCCCGTGGGCACATGCAAGCCCGCGGTGCCCGACTCCAGCGCCTTCAGCATGATCCCGTGCCCCGGCAGGATCAGCCCGCCCAGGAACCTGCCGTTGGAATCGATCGCCTCGACCGTCACGGCCGTGCCGATCAGCACCACTACCATCGGCCGCGCAGGCCCGTCGCTCAGCATGCGATGCCTCGCGCCGATCATCGCCACCCAGCGGTCGGCGCCGAGGCGCGTCGGATGGTCGTAGCCATTGATGATCCCGGCCTCTGCCGAACTCGATACCACCCACCGGGCGGCGCAATCGAAGCGTTCGTGGATCTGCTCCTCGGCGCGTCGCCGAAGCTGGTCGCCGGCCACCACGCAGCCCAGCATCGAGCCAGGCTCGGGCAACTCGGACCATGCCCCTTCCGCGAGGCTTTCGATGTGGTCGAGGAATTCGGCCCCGTGCCCCAGCAGGTTGGCGCCGGGACGCGGCGCATCGTACATGGCCCACTTGAGGCGCGTGTTGCCGATGTCGATGGCGAGAAAGGTCATGCGCGGCATTATGCTGACGCGTCTTGATTCACACAGGGGCAAGCCTCCATGCGCAGCGTCATCATTGAAGAATTCGGCCCTCCAGAAGAGGTGCTGAGACTCGGCGAACGTCCCCTGCCCGAGCCCGGCCCCGGCCAGGTGCGCGTGCGCATGACCATGTCGCCGATCCACAACCACGACCTGGCGATCGTGCGGGGCGTCTATGGCTACAAGCCGCCGCTGCCGGCCGTGCCGGGCACCGAGGCCGTCGGCATCGTCGACGCGCTCGGCGACGGCGTCGTCTCGCCCTCCAAGGGGCAGCGCGTGATGATGGCCGGCGCCAGCGCCACCTGGGCCGAGTTCTTCCTCGCACCCGCGGCCAAGCTCATCGCCGTGCCCGATGCACTGCCCGACGAGGCGGCCTGCCAGCTCATCGCGATGCCGCTGAGCGCCGCGATGCTGCTCGAAGACTTGCAAATGAAGGCCGGCGATTGGATGGTGCAGAACACCGCCAACGGCGCCGTCGGCAAGACCCTGGCCGGGCTCGCGACGGCGCGCGGTATCCACGTGGTGAATCTGGTGCGACGCGATGCGGGCGTGGCTGAACTGGAGGCGCTCGGCATTGCCAACGCCGTCTCCACGGAGAAGCCGGGTTGGGAAGAGCGCGTGAAGTCCCTCACCGGCGGCGCGCCGGTCGTGCGCGCGATCGACTCGATTGGCGGCGACGCGGCCAACCAGATCGCCAATGTGATGGCGGTCGGCGGCACGCTGGTGTCGTTCGGCGCGATGTCGGGCAAGCCGCTGGTCATCGGGGCCGACAACCTGATCTTCAAGCAGGCCACGGTCAAGGGCTTCTGGGGCGCGAAGCGCAGCGAAAGCACCTCGCCGGCCGAACTGGGGCGGCTGATCGGCGAATTGATGAAGGCGGTGGCGACCGGCGCGCTGAAGCTCCCCGTGGAAGCCGCATTCGACATTGCCCGCGCAGCCGAAGCCGCCGCTGCGAGCGACGTGCCGGGCCGCGCCGGGAAGATCGTGCTGACGGCCTGAGCCGGCGCCATTCATTGCTCCATGACGCTGGAGCGTCTTGCGGGTGCGCCCCCTTGAAGGACTAAAGGGGGAGGCGTCGCAGGCGCCTCAGGGGAGTTTCGTGCCCCGGTCCTAGTTCTGCTTCCACGGCAGCCCGCGAAAGCGCCAGCCGCCAGTGTGCCCGCGCTGGCCGTGCTCATCGGGGTTGCCTTCGAATCCTTCGAGGATGTTGTAAGCCTCGAAGCCCAACTCGGTCGCGCGTTTCGCAGCCGAGATGGAGCGCACGCCGCTACGGCACAGCATGACGGCCTTGCGTCCCTGCGGCACCGCCGCGCGCAGGCCTTCATCGAAGTCGGCGTTGGCCACCATGCCCGGCCATTGCTTCCAGGCCAGTCCCACGCTGCCGGGCACAAAGCCAACCCATTCGCGCTCCGCGTCGCTGCGAACGTCGACAAGCACCGCCTGCCCGCTCGCCACCCATCGGGCGGCCAGCATCGGGCTGATATCGCCCGCGTAGCCCGAGGCGGGCTGGACCGCATCGGCGGGCGCGGAAGTTGCGGGAAAGGTGGAAGCGGGGCTGGTCATGGCCAAATTCTGCCACTCCCGAAATGAAGCGTGAGTGACATGGGTTACATCCATACGCCATCCATGCACCATCTACACGGATGGCGTATGATGTCCTCATGCCCTCCTCCAGCCTTTCCACGCAGGCGCGCGCCAAGCAGCCCGGCGAGTCCGAAAAAATCACGATCAACCTTGGCTATATCGACCTTGGCCAGGTCGACCTGCTGGTGTCCGAGGGCTTCTATTCGAATCGCACCGATTTCATCCGGACCGCCATCCGCAATCAGCTCGCCACGCATGGCGATGCGGTGAAGCAGGTGGTGGCGCGCAAGACGCTGGTGCTCGGACTGCAAAGCTTCGGCGTGGCGGAACTCGAGGCGGCACGAGCGGCCGGCCAGAAACTGGACATCCGCGTGCTGGGGCTGGCGAGCATCGCGTCCGATGTCTCAGTCGAACTGGCGCTGGCCACCATTCAATCGATCACCGTGCTTGGTGCGCTGCAGGCCAGTCCTGCCGTGAAGGCCGCATTGGCCAGCCGAATTCACTGAACAAGGATCCCCATGAACCCCATCTTCCAGCGCCTGATGAACGAAGCTACCCGGCTGACGCGCAGCGGCAACCTCAAGGCGGCGACTGCGGCGATTCAGCGCGCGCTCCATCTGGGCAAGACGCGTAACGCCGATGCCGATCCGATGGCAGCGCAAACGCCGCCGGCTGCAGCGCCCGAGGGCGACGTCATCGAGGCCGAAGTCCGCGTGATCATCGACCCGCCCCCGTGGGCCGAGTTCACCTTCGTCGAGCCCGCGGAGGTTCTCGAGCCGGTGATCGTCGATGAGCCCGAGCCCGAGCAATGGACCGACGGCCGATTCGCCCACGGCGGGCGCACGCTGGCCTACAAGCTGTACCTGCCGCCACGCGTGGCCGGTTCGGCCGCGCCGATACCGCTCGTCCTGATGCTCCATGGCTGCACCCAGAACCCGGCTGATTTCGCCGCCGGCACGCGCATGAACAACCTGGCGCGCGCGCAAGGTCTTGCCGTGCTTTACCCGGCGCAGACTCACCAGGCCAACGCGCAGGGTTGCTGGAACTGGTTCAAGCCGCAACACCAGCAGCGCGGCCGGGGCGAGCCCGCGTTGCTTGCCGCCCTGACGCAATCCGTGATGTCCGACCACGCGATCAATCCGGCGCGGGTCTACGTCGCGGGGTTGTCGGCCGGTGGCGCGATGGCCGACATCCTCGCGCGCCGCTATCCTGAAATCTTTGCGGCGGTCGGCGTGCATTCGGGCCTGCCGACCGGGGCGGCCAGCGACCTGATGACGGCATTGGCCGCAATGCGCGGGAGCGCCGCAACGACGCCGCCTCATGAAGGCAAGATGCCGCCCGTGATCGTGTTTCATGGCGACGCCGATGCCACGGTGCATTCAAGCAACGGCGCGGCCGTCGTCAACGCGGCGCGCGCCGGGCTGGACGGCGCCCTCCATGCGCCACAGGTGACCGAAGGCCATTCCGCCAGCGGCCAGCGCTTCACCCGGACCGTCTACCCCTCTTCCAACGGCCAAGCCGCTGTCGAGCACTGGCTGCTCCACGGTGCCGGCCACGCGTGGGCCGGCGGCAGCCGCAGCGGGAGCTTTGCCGACCCCGACGGCGTCGATGCCAGCGCCGAAATGCTGCGCTTCTTCCTGGCACATCCGCGAGACTGAGCGCCAGCGCCAGCCCCAGCCCAGCTCGGCTGAGCCCGGCTCAGCTCAGCTCAGCTCAGCTCAGCGCAGCTCAGCGCAGCGCAGCGCAGCACAACCGCCCTACATCCTGTGACCCAATCCGGTACAGGTTGACACTTCTTTGCGCGCTGCCTGCCAGCCGAATGCGATGCTGGCGCGTTGATGCATGACGCCCCGCTGACTTGCGCCCCTCCAATGACTCTTTCTCACACTTCTTTCTCATCCCGCATCGCACGCTGGCTCGTCGCGCTAGCGCTGGCCTGCGTCGGCCTGCAAGCCTTGGCGCAGGACGACCCGCCGGGACGCGTGGCACGCCTCAATGCCCAGCAGGGCACCGTGAGCTTCTCGCCTGCTGGCGACGACAGTTGGTATGACGCCATCCCGAACCGGCCGTTGACCACCGGCGACCGGCTCTGGGCCGACCGCAACGCCCGCGCCGAACTCTTCGTCGGGTCGGCCGCGCTGCGACTCGACGGCAATACGGCCATCGAGTTCACCGAGGTCAACGACGAGGCCATCCGCATTACTGTCCAGCAGGGCAGCGCGCAGCTTCGGGTGCGCGACGACGTGAGCGGACAACGGGTCGAACTCGATACCGGCAACCTCGCCTTCGTGGTCCAGCAGCCCGGCGACTATCGCGTGCAGGCCGATCCTCAGGGCGACGTCACGCAAATCATGGTGGCCAGTGGCGCCGGCGTGGCCTACGGCGAGAACGGCGAGTCGATGCCCGTTCCGGCTCGCCAGCAGATCATGGTGACCGGCCGCAACCTGGCCAATGCCGGCAGCGCGCCGATGCCGCTGAACGAAGGATTCGAGCGCTGGGTGGCCGAACGCAACCGCGCTGAAGACGCATCGGTGTCAGCCCGCTATGTGTCGCGCGAGACCGTCGGCTACCAGCAACTGGACAGCTTTGGCGACTGGCAGAGCGACAGCGAGTACGGCCCGGTCTGGTATCCGCGCAACGTCGCCGCCGATTGGGCACCCTACAGCGATGGCAACTGGGTCAACGTCGCGCCTTGGGGCTGGACCTGGGTCGACAACGCCCCGTGGGGCTTCGCGCCGTTTCACTACGGGCGCTGGGCACAGGTGGGTTCGCGCTGGTGCTGGGTGCCGGGGCGGCAACAGGCGCGGCCGGTGTATTCGCCGGCGCTGGTCGGCTTCGTCGGCGGCGGACGGGGCGGAACGGCGCAGGTGCCCATCGGCGGCGGACGCAACGGCATCGGCTGGTTTCCGCTGGCGCCCGGCGAGGCCTGGCGGCCCGGTTACCGCGCCAGCCAGCGCTATGTGGAGCAGGCCAATCGCATGGCGCTTTACAGCCAGGCGCAGCAACGCAATGGCATCTATGCCAACCAGCGACAGCAAGGCGTGACCGTGGTGCCGGCGGACGTGTTCGGCCGCGGCCCGATCGGGCGGCGCGACCGCATCCGCATGCCCGACGCCGCCTTCGTTGGCGTGCCGGTGGCCAATTCGCCGCCAGTGGCGACGCACTTCGCACCGGGCATCGGCACTGCGCCCTCGGGCTTCATGGGCCAACCGGCTACGGCCATTCCGCCGCCGCAGTGGCAGCAGCGGAATCCGCAACAGGCCGCCTCCGCCTACCGGCAACAGCAGGAATGGCGCCAGCAGCAGGAGCTCCAGCGGCAGCAGCAAGGGCAACGGCCACAACGCGGCTTTGCGGGCACGACACCACAACAACAACAACAACAACAACAACAACAACAACAACAACAACAACAACAGCAACAGCAACAGCAACAGCAACAGCAGCAGGCCGTTCAACAACTGCAATTGCAGCAGTACCAGCAAGCGCTGCAGCAACAGCAAGCGGTGCGGCAACAGAATGAAATGCAACTGCGCGCAAACCAGAACCAGGCCGCGCAACAGCAACAGCAACAGCAACAGATCCAATTGCAGCAACAACAGGCGCTGCGCCAGCAACAAGAAGCGCAGCAGCGCAACGCGCAACTGCAGCAGATGCAACAGGCACAGCAGCAACAAGCGCTGCGGCAGCAGCAGGAAATGCAGCAGCGCGCCCTCCAGG
The DNA here is from genome assembly GCF_037889915.1 of Variovorax humicola. Lineage (NCBI taxonomy): Bacteria > Pseudomonadati > Pseudomonadota > Betaproteobacteria > Burkholderiales > Comamonadaceae > Variovorax > Variovorax humicola. Next base: position 83,941 of record NZ_JBBKZV010000011.1, read on the forward strand.
CACAGGCGCAGCAACAGGCACTTGCACATCAGGCGGCGATGGCCCAGCAGGCGCAAGCCCTGCAGCAACAGCAGCAGGCGATGCAACAGCGCGCCCAGCAAATGCTGCAGCAACAGCAGGCCCAACAGCAAGCCGCGCAGCAGCAGCAGCAGCAGCAACATCGATCGCCCCAGGGCATCCCGGGCGAAATCCGAGACGGTCCGCGGCAGCACCGCTTCCCGCCGGGCCAGTCCGGCGGCGACGGCCCCTGAAGGCGCGCAACGGCGAATGCCGCTGCCGGCTAAAGTCGGCGGCGGAGGTTCCCGATGCGCACTTTTGACTTCGATCTCTTCGTGATCGGCGGGGGCAGCGGCGGTGTCCGCGCTGGCCGCATCGCAGCCGCCCGCGGCGCGCGGGTCGCACTGGCCGAGGTGGCCGAACTGGGCGGCACCTGCGTCAACGTCGGCTGCATTCCCAAGAAGCTCTACAGCTACGCGGCCGGCTATGCCGAATCGTTCCACGAGGCTGCGGGCTACGGCTGGAACGCCGGCGAGCCGGGCTTCGATTGGCAGGTGCTCAAGACGCGCCGCGCCGCCGAGATCACGCGCCTCAACAACACCTACCGCGCGTTGCTCGAAGGCCCCGGTGTCACCCTGCTTCAGGGCTGGGCCACGCTGGTCGACGCGCACACGGTCGAGGTCGATGGCAAGCGCTACACCGCAAAGTACCTGATCGTCGCGACCGGTGGCATGCCCTTCGTGCCGCATTTCGTCGGCCGCGAACACGTGGTGGTGTCGGACGCGATGTTCGACCTCGAGCCATTTCCCAAGCGCTTGCTGGTCGTCGGCGGCGGCTACATCGCCTGCGAGTTCGCTTCGATCTTCAACGGCCTCGGCGCGCAGGTCACGCTGCTGCAGCGCAAGACGCACATCCTCAGCGAGTTCGACGAAGACGTGCGGCAGTTTCTCGCGGCCGAGATGAAGAAGGCCGGCATCGACATCCGCTTCAACGCACAGATCAGTGCGATCCGCCGCGGCGCCGACGGGCTCGACGTAATGCTGGAACGCGGCACGCAGTTGCAGGCCGACGTGGTGCTCAGCGCCACCGGCCGCGTGGCCAACACGCAGGGCCTCGGGCTGGAGAACGCCGGCGTGGCGCTGGACGACAAGGGCGCCGTCGTGGTCGATGCGCAGTACCGCAGTTCGGTGCCGTCGATCTTCGCGCTGGGCGATGTCTCGACGCCCATGCAGCTCACGCCTGTGGCGCTGGCCGAGGCAATGGTGGTCGTCGACGCGCTGTTCCCCGATCCGAAGCAGGCCCGATCGCGCCGCAAGGTCGACTACGAATTCACGCCGACCGCCGTGTTCACCCATCCCAACGTCGGTACCTGCGGCTACACCGAAGCCGGTGCGCGGCAGAAGTTCGGCGAGGTGACGATCTACTCCAGCGAATTCAAGGCGCTGCGGCACACGCTCTCGGGCAGTTCCGAGCGCACGTTCATGAAGCTCATCGTCGATAAGAAAACCGATCGCGTGGTGGGCATCCACATGGTCGGCGCCGACGCCGGCGAGATCGTGCAGGGCTTTGCGGTGGCGATGCGCGCCGGCGCGACCAAGGCCTGCTTCGACAGCACCATCGGGATCCATCCCACGGCGGCGGAAGAATTCGTGACGATGCGGCAACCATCGCCGGGGTGAAGTCGCTTCCGGCAATGTCGGTGCAAACTATGAACAAAAGCCAGTTTGCATCCTTCATGACGATCGAAAAGAGAAACCTGTGTCTACACCCTCCTCGTCGGCGACTACGGGGCCCTGAACGAGCTACCTGTTGCAGGCCAATCGAGTCCACGATCGCGCAACGTGATCAAGCGCAGCGCGAGGTGGTCGAAGCAAGGCGCAAGGCAGACGAGGCGGTGCACCAGCGTGAACACGAGCGCGAGCAGGAAACCGCTCGGCTGGCGCAACTCGAACGCGACAAACCGCGGCTGCGGGAAAGCATGGAACTTGCAAGGCGCGAGATCGACGCGACGATTGCCGCGATTCGTGCCGGCACCAGTTGGCGGACCAGTTGGCGGACCAGTTGGCGGACCAGTTGGCGGATTACCGCGCCGCTGCGGCAAATCAAGCGCTGGATTGCCTGACACACCTGCATTGCACAATCAACCATGCCCTACATGCCCCCCTTTACCCCGCCCGCCCGCTTCAACGATGCAGCCGAGGCACTGGCCCGGGTGCGCGCCATCTACGACGAGGGCCTGGAACATCTGCGCGATGCAATGCAGCGCTTCGTCGCCGGCGCATCGCTGCCGGGGCGGATGCGCGCATGCTATCCGTTCGTGCGGGTGCACACGCACACGGTGTCGCGCCATACGCTGGCCGAGAACGCGGGCCTGAGCTATGGCTTCGTGGCCGGTCCCGGCCGTTATGAAACGACGCTGACGCGGCCCGATCTGTTCGCTCGGTACTACGCGGAGCAGTTCCGGCTGCTGCTGGAGAACCATCAGGTCGAGCTTGAAATCGGCACCAGCAGCCAGCCGATACCGATCCATTTCTCGTTCGTGGAAAACGACCATATCGAAGGCACGATGAGCGCGGAGCGCCGCGCCCTGATGCGCGACGTGTTCGACCTGCCCGACCTGGGCGCGATGGACGACGGCATTGCCAACGGCACGCACGAAGCGCGCGGCGGCGAGCCGCAACCGCTGGCGCTGTTTACCGGCGCGCGGGTGGACTATTCGCTGCACCGTCTGCGCCACTACACGGGCACGGCGCCGGAGTGGTTCCAGAATTTCGTGCTGTTCACCAACTACCAGTTCTACATCGACGAGTTCGTGCGGCTGGGGCACGAGGCGATGATGGACGAGAACAGCGAATACATCGCGTTCATCGAGCCGGGCAATGTGGTGACACGGCGGCGCGGACTGCCTGCCGGCGCCGCGGGTGCATACAGCGAATTGCTCGACGGCACCCAGGGCACGCCGCCACCGCGTCTGCCGCAGATGCCGGCGTACCACCTGGTGCGGGAGGACCACAGCGGCATCTCGATGGTGAACATCGGCGTGGGGCCGGCCAATGCGAAGACGATCACCGACCACATCGCGGTGCTGCGCCCCCACGCGTGGATGATGCTGGGTCACTGCGCGGGCCTGCGCAATGCGCAGCAACTCGGCGACTATGTGCTGGCGCACGCCTATGTGCGCGAGGACCATGTGCTGGACGAGGAACTGCCGTTGTGGGTGCCGATACCGGCGTTGTCGGAGATTCAGCTCGCGCTGGAAAGAGCGGTGGCCGAAGTGACAGGCTTCCACGGGCCCGAGCTCAAGACGATCATGCGCACGGGCACCGTCGCCAGTACGGACAACCGCAACTGGGAACTGCTGCCGGACAACCGGCCGCAACGGCGCTTCAGCCAGAGCCGTGCGGTGGCGCTCGACATGGAGAGCGCAACCATCGCGGCGAACGGGTTTCGATTCCGGGTGCCCTACGGCACGCTGCTGTGCGTCAGCGACAAGCCGCTGCATGGTGAGATCAAGTTGCCCGGCATGGCGAACCATTTCTATCGCGAGCGGGTGGAACAGCACTTGCGCATCGGCATGGCTGCCATCGAGATCTTGCGGCGCGAAGGGACGAGCCGGCTGCACAGCCGGAAGCTGCGCAGCTTCGCGGAGGTGGCGTTCCAGTAGCTTTTCGTCGAGGCGCTGGCGGCAGGCTTTGCTTCGCCAACGTCATCAAGTCGTTGGTTCGAAACGCTCGCGGAACGCGTCGCAGAACATCGCCGTTCCGCTGATCGATAAGCTGAAGCAGCGGCGAGGCACCCCGCCTTGCTCGTCCGTGACGCTGACGTCGCAGTCCCATTCGCTGCCTTCTTCCACCGGCCCGCGCTGGCCTGGAAACGTCGCCTCGGCCCAGGCCAGGACGCTGGCGATCTCGGCCTCCACCTCGGTCGCGTTCTTGAGTTCGACCGACGCCATTGCATCGAACACACCGGTCTCGTCCGAACCTTCGCTGTAGTCGAAGTCAAGCCATCGCAAGCTCATGACTTGCCGGCCGCCGCGCGTGCCGCGGCTTCTCGCAACTTGTCTTTCCTGCTCGGCCGCTTGCCCTTGATGCCGCCGTTCGGCGACTGCGCACCGGGTGCGGTCATGGTCGTTGCGGCTGCAGCGACCTCGACAGGCTCGAAGCCCACGACGCGCTCGCGCGGCACGCTCAAGCCCTGGCGCTTTTCGATGAGACGGAAGTGCGCCTCGCTGCCTGCCGGGATGAAACTGACCGCCAGGCCGCTTTCACCCGCGCGGCCGGTGCGGCCGATGCGGTGCACGTAGTCGGTGGCCGAACGCGGCAGGTCGAAGTTCACCACCACCGGCAACTGGGCAATGTCGATACCGCGTGCCGCGAGGTCGGTCGCCACGACGACCTGCACGCGGCTGGCCTTGAAGTCGGCGACGACTTGCGTGCGCTTGCCCTGGCTCAGCATGCCGTGGAAAGGCTCGGCTTCGATGCCGGCCTTGCGCAGCTTGTCGGCGACGATTTCGGCGGCATGCTTGGTCGCGACGAATGCGAGGACGCGGGTCCACTTCTGTTCCTGCACGAGATGGCGCAGCAGTTGCGTGCGGCGGCCGGTGTCGACTTCGATGGCGCGCTGGGCGATGTCGGGCACCGTCGTTTCGGTGGCCTCGACTTCGATGCGCAAGGGGTCGTGCAGCAACCGGGCCGCGAGCGCTTCGACCGCGGGCACGAAGGTGGCCGAGAAGAACAGGTTCTGTCGTTGAACGGGCAACAGCGCGAGGATGCGCCCGAGTTCTTCGGCAAAGCCCAGGTCGAGCAGGCGGTCGGCCTCATCGAGGACCAGAGCCGACACGTTGGTGATCTTCAGCGCATTGTGGTCGAGCAGGTCGATCAGGCGGCCGGGCGTGGCAACCACGATGTCGGCGCCGCCGCGCAGCGCCATCATCTGCGGGTTGACGGAGACGCCGCCGAACACGACGGCGATCTTCGGGCGCTCATGCAGGTGCTGGCCGAGGATGCGCAACGTTTCGCCTACCTGCGCCGCGAGTTCGCGGGTGGGCACCAGCACCAGGGTGTGGACGGTGCGGCGTGACCGGTGCCGCGGCGCCTCGGCCCAGCGCTGCAGCAAGGGCAGCGAAAATGCGGCCGTCTTGCCGGAGCCGGTTTGCGCCAGGCCCAGCACGTCCTGCCCGCGCAGGATGGCCGGGATGGCGGTGCCCTGGATCTGCGTCGGTGCGAGGTAGCCCGCGTCGGTGGCAGCATGCGAGAGAGCGGGCGCAAGGCCGAGTGATGGAAATGGCATGAAGGGCTATGAATGACGATGAACAAATCGGGCAGCGGGAGCCGCCTGGTGTACTCCACCGAGACCGGCCGGGTCTGCCCCGGGTGCGGCCAGCCGGTCGCGGCCTGCACGTGCAAACTGAAGACGGCAATTCCCGTCACTGACGGCATTGTGCGTGTGTCGCTCGACACCAAGGGCCGCAAGGGCAAGGGCGTGACCGTGGTCAAGGGCGTGGCGCTCGACACGGCGGCGCTCGCACTGCTCGGCAAGCAACTCAAGGCGGCATGCGGATCGGGCGGCACGACCAAGGACGGCGTGATCGAAATCCAGGGCGACCATCGCGACGCCGTGATCGCGGCGCTGCAGAAGCAGGGCATGACGGTCAAGCGCGCAGGCGGATAGATGAAGCTCGCCTCCAGGCTCCGCGCCGCTCCGTGTCGCTCCTCCCACCCCTGTCGGGCGCCACACCAGCCTGTGCGTGATTCAGGGTCAGGGCGCGATCACGCCGGCCCGATTTCCTCCGCACGCGCCCCGGACGAAAGCGCCTCGGACATAGGCGCCCCGGACACCAACAACCCGCAACGGGGGAAAAACTGACATGGCCCCCGAGGACTTGGAGAAACTCGTCTCGATGCCAATGCCTTTCGGCAAGCACAAGGGCGTCGTCATCGCCGACCTGCCCGGCAACTACCTCACCTGGTTCGCGCGCGAAGGGTTTCCCAAGGGCGAGATCGGCCGGCTTCTCCAGTTGATGCACGAGATCGACCACAACGGGCTGAAGGGCTTGCTGGCGCCGTTGCGCAGGCGATAGACCTGCGCAAGCTTCATTCCGGCAGCAGGAAGCTCATCGGCCGCGTCCGCAACCGCGCGCCAATCGCGGCCCGTATGCGCGCCCTGTCTACGCGACTCACGTTGTGGGCGCGCAGCGCCAGCCTGAACGCGCAGAAGAAGCTGACGCCGACGTTCAGCAGGCCGATCACCGGAATCGCGGCCACGCTCCACCACAACAGCGACGACTTCAGCACTTCCGGCCCGATGGTCGCGGCGGCCACGGCGATCTGGCCGGTGGAAAGCGTGACATGCGGCGTTTCGAGGGGCACGCCGAAGAAGGCCATGGTGACCGGCACCAGGCCCATCATCATCCCGAGCGAAATATTCGCGGCCAGTCCCGAGATGTGAGCGCGCAGGAACCTGGCCCAGCGCTGCGCCCGCGCCACGCCGAGCATGGCCGTGATACGCGGGTTGTAGCGAATGGCCGAGTCGATGCGGTGCAGCACGAAGAAGTTCTCCGTCCATCCGGCCACCAGGCTGCTCGCAAACAACACCACGCCGGTGGCCGCAGCCATCGGCACCAGCGTGCCGTAGATCCGCAGCGAATGCAGGATCTCGTGCGCGTGGTGCTCGTCGATCACCTGCACGCCGAAGACCCGCGCCAGCAGCACATGCAGCAGCAGCGCGGTGGGCGCGACCAGGAACACGTTGCCCACCACGGCGGCGACCTGCGAGCGCACGAGATTCGCCACCTCGTCCACGAAGGAATCGATGGCGCCCGCGGAGTCCAGGTCCTTGAGCCTGGCGGCCATGGCCGGCGCCGTCATGGCCGGCTGCTTGGTGGCCAGCGTCGCATGCGCGAACTGGATGACGATGAAGCTCAGCGCATAGAGAACGCCCACGCCGAAGCCGGTCCAGAACGCCGTCAGCGCCAGCGCCAGCGCAAGCCACCCGAACTTGAGCATCACCGTGAAGGCGGTGATGAAGCCGCCGCCGGCGGCCGACAGGAGCATGCCGCGGTATTCGGGCCGGTTGCGTGTGATGTAGTGTTCGCCGACTTCCGCACTGCGCTCGGCGACCTTGGCGGCCAGCAGCGAGGAGCTGTTCGAGATCAGATTCCGGATGCTGCTGGGCTCGCCGCCGGCGGCGACGAGGCGCGCCAGCAGATGCGCGATGGCGCGTTGGTGCTGGTCCGACAGCAGGCAGTCGAGCAGGTCGCGAATGCGCACGAGGCGCGCGCGCAGTTGGCGCAACTTGAACACCAGTCCGACCGAGATGCCGTTGTCGTCGAGGTGCGCGTACACGGAACCGGCAGCGGCGCGGCAAGCCTCGAGCCGGTTGCGCAACGCGATGAACGCCGCCTGCAGCGCCTCGGGATTGCGTGGCTGGCGGACGACTTCCTCGCGCAGCGCGTCCAGGTCGGGCATCAGCGCGTGGAAGGACTCGCTCGCGCGCACCGACTCGCTCATGCCTGCCCGCAACTCGGCTGAAAAGCCGGTTGCGACCACCTGGCTGGCGCAGAAGGTGACGGCATCGAGGATGCGGTGCTGCCACCGCGGCGCACCGTCGATCAGGTCTTGCGGTGCCAACTTGCCGATGCGGCCCAGCAGGCCGATGTCAAGCTGTTGGATCCACGCGGCGTCCGATTCCTCCGGCAACGCCAGCCGCATGAGGCTGGAGGCATCGGTGGTCTCGGGTGTTCCCGGCAGCAGCTTGCGGCGCAGGCGCTCGACCAGCTCGCTCAGGAATGCGCCGCGCGTCGGGATTCCGTGCTCGGCCAGCAGCGAGGTCAGGTCGACCGTGCGCCCGAAAACGAGCCACCATTCGCGCAAGCGCTCGTAGATTTCCGGCCGCGCCTCCACGGCGTCGAGGAACTGTTCCACGCGCTCCGTGGCCGCCGTCGGCGATGAGGCATCGCCGCGAATCCAGCTGAAAACGTCGAGCATCCAGATGTGGCGCTGGGCCAGGCTGGCCTGCGGATCGAGCCGGTGAAGGAGGGTGTCGAGGTCGTTGGTAGATGCGCTCCCGGTCATGCTGGCTGGCCCTGCGATGCACGCGCGGCCTCTTCCAGCCAGCGGGCCACCACCTGCGGCACGCATTCGGTCGCTTTCCCGCGCAGCCAGTCGAAGCCATCGGGCGGGCTGTCGAGCTCGAATGCCACGACCACCTTGTCGGCCGAGGCCGCCGCGGCATGCACCAGCGAAGCGGCCGGAAAGACCGACAGCGACGTGCCCACCACCAACAGGCGCCCGGCTTCGGCAATGTGCGCTTTCGATTCCTCGAAATGCTGGACGGACTCGCCGAACCAGACAATGTCCGGCCGGAGCTGGCTGCCCTTTGCGCAGAGTTGGCCCATCTGGATCGGCTCGGCGCCGACGCGTTGGCGCAGCCCGCTGTGCTCGCCCCTGGCATACGCCAGTTCACCATGCACGTGCACCACGCGCGCGGAGCCGGCGCGCTCATGCAGGTCGTCCACGTTCTGCGTCACGACGACCACTTCGAAGAACTGTTGCAGTGCCGCAATGGCGCGGTGGGCCGCGTTCGGCTGGGCCGCGGCGGCAAGGTGGCGACGTTCGTTGTAGAAGGCCTGCACCACTTCGGGATGCTTGCGCCAGCCCTCGGGGCTGGCCACCTCCTCCCACGCGTATTGCCGCCAGAGGCCCCCCGAGTCGCGAAAAGTCGGCAAGCCGCTCTCGGCGCTCACCCCGGAGCCCGAGAAAACGACGATCTTGCGCGGGTTGAGGCTGGCCATGATTTCCTTTGCTTCCTGTGGTGGACGGGAGCATATCGGGAGACTCGGACCGCCCGCCAGCGACCGGCAGATAAAGTTCCGTGTCCGCCGGAGACCCGGAATCGCCCCCTTGCGGCCACCGTCCGGGCGGGACTGAATGCCACGTTTTTCGCTTGCTTCCACACTTTCGGCTAGGTACGGAATTCGCAGCTCTCCCCTACGATCGATGGCATGACGCATTTGGGGACGGATGGATGATCGTCGGCATCGACCTCGGTACAACCAACAGCCTGGTGGCTGCGTGGCGCCATGGCCAGTCCGTCCTGATCCCGAACAGCCTGGGCGAAGTGCTGACACCGTCCTGCATCAGCATCGACGAGGACGGCACCGTGCTGGTCGGCCGCGCCGCCCGCGAACGGCTGCAGACCCATCCCGAGCGCACGGCCGCCGTCTTCAAGCGCTACATGGGCAGCGACAGGACGCTGCGCCTGGGCCAGCACGACTTTCGCCCCGAGGAGCTTTCGGCGCTGGTGCTCAAGTCGCTCAAGGCCGATGCCGAGGCGGTGCTGGGCGAGCCGGTCACCGAGGCGGTCATCACCGTACCGGCCTACTTCTCCGATGCGCAACGCAAGGCCACGCGGGCCGCCGGCCAACTCGCTGGCCTGCGCGTCGATCGGTTGCTGAACGAGCCGACCGCCGCGGCGCTGGCCTATGGCATGCACCGGATGGGCACCGAGACGCGCTTCCTGGTGTTCGACCTGGGCGGCGGCACCTTCGACGTGTCCATCCTCGAACTGTTCGAGGGCGTGATGGAAGTGCGCGCCTCGGCCGGCGACAACTTCCTCGGCGGCGAGGACTTCGTCAACTGCCTGGTCGACCTGTTCTTCGAGCGCAAGGCGCTGCCGGGGTCGCTGCGCAAGGATGCGCTGTTCATGCAGAGAATGGCCGGGCAGGCCGAAGCCGCCAAGTGCGAGCTCAGCGGCCGGGCCAGGACGTCGATGTCCGTGCGGGTGGACGAGGAAACGCTCACGCTGGCACTCGACGAGCCCATGCTGGAGCAAGCCAGCGCGGCGCTGCTCAAGCGCCTGCGCACGCCGGTCGAGCGCGCCCTGCGGGATGCCAACCTGCGCGGCGGCCAACTCGACAACGTGGTGCTGGCGGGCGGCGCCACGCGCATGCCGATGATCCGGCGGCTGGTCGCCTCGATGTTCGGCCGCTTGCCGGCCATCGACTTCAATCCCGACGAAGTGGTGGCGCTGGGCGCCGCGGTCCAGGCCGGCCTGAAGGCAAGGGACGCAGCGCTGAAGGAAGTGGTGATGACCGACGTGTCGCCTTATTCCCTGGGCGTCGAGATCAGCCGGCGGCTGTCCGGGACCATTGCCGTGCACGGCCACTTCGACCCGATCATCGAGCGCAACACGCCGGTGCCGGTGAGCCGCGTGAAGACCTACCTGCCGGCGACCCGCGGCCAGCAGTTTGTCGACCTGAACATCTTCCAGGGCGAAGCGCGCATGGTGAAGGAAAACGTTCACCTGGGTCGCCTGCGCGTCGAAATGCCGCGCGGCGCAATGGACGATGCCGGCGTCGAGGTGCGCTTTACCTACGACGTCAACGGCCTGCTGCAGGTCGAGGCCACGCTGCGCAAGACGCGGCAGACATCGAGCCTGGTGATCGAAGGCAACCCCGGCCTGCTGACCGAACGGGAGATTGCCGAGCGTCTTCGAGCGCTGTGCGAACTGAAGATCCACCCGCGCGACACGCTTGAAAACCGCACGCTGATGGCACGCGCCGAGCGCGTCTACCAGCAGCTTCGCGGCGAGGTGCGCGAATGGCTGGGCGTGCAGATCACGACCTTCGAGCATGCGCTGGCCGGCCAGCAGCAGCGCGCCATCGCATTGATGCAGCGGCAGCTCGAAGACCACCTGAACCGCATCGAGCGCGACGGGTACATCATGGACACCGACTGACCATGGCGGCACAGCAACGCCCCGAGGGCGAAACCCCTTCCTTCCTCCAGGTGCTGGGCTTGGACAACGATGCCAGCGCGCGCGAGATCCGGCGCGCCTATGCGCGGCAACTCAAGCGAATCGAGCCTGCCTTGCAGCCCGAGGCATTTCAGGAGTTGCGCGAGGCCTACGAGTTCGCGTTGCACTGGGTCGCCGAAGACATTCAGCCCGACCGCAACGATGACCCGGCCACGCCCGCGAGCATGCGGCAATCGCTGCGTGCGGGCTCGCAGGCGACCGCGCGTGCCATGCTGGACGAATTCAGGCAATCGATCAGCGGCCAGCCACCCCGGGACACCGAAGATGCGCGGCTGCGGCTGCGGGCCGCGCTGGACGATCCGCGCCTGCAGGACGTGGACGCGCGTTTCGCCTTCGAAGGCGGCATCGCCAACCTGCTCGCGGACGGATGGCGGCCGGGGCACCAGCATTTGTTCGGCCCGTCCATCCTCTGCTTCGAATGGCACACCGACCGGCCGCGCCTGAAGGCCTACGGGCACGCGGGCGCCATCATCGACAAGGCCGTCGGCGAACTCGAGATTCACCAGACCCAACCGGCCGCGCAGCGAGAGGAGCAGCGCGACGTGATCCGCGACCTGCGCAGGGACAGCCCTCCGAAGCGGGGCGAGTCGACCCACAGCATCGAGTTCATGCAGGAGGTCATTGCGAGCTACCCGAACTGGCTTCACGTGGTGACGAACACTGCGAGCATGGCGCAGTGGCATGAGGATGGCGTCGCGGCATCGCGCCGCTCGCGCGCCGACGCTGCCCACAAGTTCAGGAAAGCGGCGAGCGTCTTCGTGATGTGGTTGCTGGTACTGCTGGTGGCGGCGGTCCTCGGCTGGGCGCTGCTGTCGGAGGCCGAGGTGGTGCCGCATCACGCGGGCGCGTCCTCGCCCGGCGCTATATCGGCGCCAGTTCAAACTGCAGCACCGCACGCTTCATCAGTGCCGTCGCTGCGAGTTCGCTGACGTCGACCGGCCGGCCGACGAAGGCAATGCGGAGGTAGGGCACCGGCATCGGAACGGCGCGGAATGCACGCAGGAGGATTTGTGCGGCCAGTGCGCTGTCGGGTCCGCCCACCGCGAGATTGACGGGCTCGACCGCCCCCCGCGCCATGACTTGAGCCAGGTCCGACACCATCGGTGAAGAGGCGGCAAGCAGAGCGGCGGTCGCTTCGGGCGACATCGAGGGCGTGCCGTCGGCAGGCTTGGCGGGCGCCGGCACCCAGACCGTCAGCATCTGGTCGCTCATCTTCATTTCGGGGCCGAGCGAGTGGTAGCCGATCCGGGCCACCAGTTCCGGCGTCATCTGCGGCGGCGCGCTGGCACAGGCCCCGAGCAGGCCGGCGGCCGCCACTGCCAACATGGCGAGCGTCAACTGGAAATCACTTCGTCTCATCGATAGGCTCCCGCGTAACGGTCGATGGTGAGTCCGTTCATGTCGATGGCCGGCTTGCGGCCGGAGATCACGTCGGCCATCACGCGGCCAGTGCCGGCGGCCATGGTCCAGCCGAGCGTGCCGTGGCCTGTGGCCAGGTACAGGTTGGGCAGGCGCGTGGCGCCGATGACCGGCGTGCCGTCTGGGGTCATGGGGCGCAGCCCGCACCAGAATTCGGCGCGGCGCGCGTCGCCGCCGCGAGGAAACAGGTCGGTGACGACATGCTCCAGCGTGTCGCGTCGCGCCTGGTGCAGCTTGAGCGTATAGCCGGCCAACTCGGCCGTGCCGCCCACGCGGATGCGGTCGCCCAATCGGGTGACGGCGACCTTGTGTGTTTCGTCCATGACGGTGGACTCGGGTGCGCCGGTGGCGTCGGTGATGGGCACGGTGATCGAATAGCCCTTGACCGGGTACACCGGAATGCGGATGCGCAGCGGCGCCAGCAGCAGCGGCGAATAGCTGCCCAGCGCCACCAGGTACGCGTCGGCCTTGAGGGTGCCGACATCGGTCACGACGCCGTCGACCTGCTGCGCCGCGAACCTGAGCCGCTGGATGCGCGTGCCGTAGCGGAACTGCACGCCCTGCATCACCGCCATCGCTGCCAGGTTCTGGGTGAACTTGAAGCAGTCGCCGGTTTCGTCACCCGGCAACAGCAAGCCGCCCGCGAACTTGTCGCGCACGCCGGCCAGCGCGGGCTCCTGGCGAACGCAGCCATCGCGGTCGAGCAATTCGAATTGAACGCCCGAGCGCTTCAGCACGGCGATGTCGGCGCCGGTGTGGTCGAGCTGCGCCTGCGTGCGAAAGAGTTGCAGCGTGCCCTGGGTGCGCTGGTCGTACTGGATGCCGGTCTGATCGCGCAACTCCTCCAGGCATTTGCGGCTGTATTCGGCGAGCCGCACCATGCGCCCCTTGTTGACCTCATAGCGCGCGGCGGTGCAATTGCGCAACATCGACATGCCCCAGCGCACCATGCCCAAGTCCAAGTGCGGCCGCACCACCAGTGGTCGATGGTGCATCAGCAACCACTTGATGGCCTTGACCGGCACGCCCGGTCCGGCCCATGGCGCCGAATAGCCGGGTGAAACCTCGCCCGCATTGCCGTAGCTGGTCTCGAGCGCGGCCGCCGGCTGGCGGTCGACCACCGTCACTTCGTGCCCCGCGACCGCGAGTTGGTACGCCGCGGTCACGCCGATGACGCCGCTGCCGAGAACAACAACCTTCATGCTTCGGACTCCGATGCGCGCCGGAGCGCGGTGGGGGCAGTGTAGGGGCCATCATCTTCAGGCCGCGCGCCATCGCTCAAAATCGCTCGGCCGCAAGCGGTAGCGGGCCATGTTGCCTTCGTGCAGACTCAGGGCCTCCGTTTCTGCCCGTTCAATGACGCGAGAACGGTCTGCTTCGGGCATCGCGCGCTCCGCCCGCTCATGAATTTGGGCGATGGCCTGTTGCTTGTTCATCGCCGCACGCACGAGCGCAGCCACCGTGTCGGAGAGCAGGTCACGGTAGCGCAGTCGGAAAGGGTCAGGCTCGCCGATGGATTGGCGCACGGCCGAATAGCGCGCGCACGAAGGGCGGTATGCCCAGGCAAATACGTCCCGCAGCGGTTCGATTCGCCTCAGTTGATAGACGGCGAGCGTTGTGTTTTGCGACATCGAAACGAAAATCGCGCCATTATTGGGGCGCGATTCAGGAATTGCGACATTGAAAACCGGACTCCTGTCGCAATGTCGCGATTTGGCGTCGTTTGGCTCACCGACCCAGCGGCAGGGACACGGGTTCACTCCAGCGCAGAGGAAGTCCGGACGGCAGGCGCTGCATTTGCGCAACCTGCATCCACAGCAGGCGTTGCGCCCCTTCATGGGCAGCAACTTCAGGTCCGTCCTGCACGATGCCGACCGTCACCGCCACATGAAGCAGGTCGCCCGTTTCGTAATCGATGAAGAGCAAGCCGGCGCGCGGATTCACGAGCAGGTTGCCAAGCGTGTTGAAGAAGAAGTTGCCGAGATAGTCCGGCGCGACGAGCGTACGGTCGTCGACAACCTGCACGAAGCCGCGCGGCCCGCCGCGATGCGACACGTCGACGCCATGTGCGCTGGCGCCGTCGCCCGATTGCGCAGCGGAATGCGCTGTGGCGATGAAGAAGGTATCGGCCTGCGCGATGAAGCGCATCGCATTTTCATCGAGCCGATCGCCGCGCTCGGCCTCCGCCGCCCGGCCCCGCGGCGCGACAAACACCGCCTCGCGCGTCCGGATGTATTTGGGGCAATTGCCGAAGCTTTGCCGGACGTTTACCGAGAACCCATCAGGCCCCACCCGGCCGACCATGCCATTGACCCGGTTGCGGCGGCGCGTGTGCGGCTCGATGCCGAGCAGGCCGATCGAAGCGCCAGCGGTGAGCGCAGCCGCAGCCGGGTCGTTGGGCAGTGGCAGCGCCGCGATGTCCAGGTGCCTGTCATCCGGCGACTGCACGAATCCCGGTGGCGCGGCCAGCACCGATGCCCAGGGCTGCCCCTGCGCATCGACCAGCCCGATGACCATGAATGGCAACTGCGCGAAGAAGCTGCGGTGCTGCTCGGGCATCGCCGGGCGGATCACCCGCGAGCCGACTTCCTCGAGCTTGGCGCGCGATCCGGTGTACGCCTGCAATGCCTTCTCGCCTTCATGGAACGGGGCGGTGGGATCGGCGCGCGATAGAGCGGTGGTGGTCATCGTGGGCACCTTGCCTTGAAGTGGGTTTGCGGCCATTGTTCTTTCTTTCGATTGCAGAATGAATCCCTCTGCTTGCACTGCACTCCTCCACTAATCGGTTTAATGCAGGAATGGACCGCCTCAAAGCCATGCAGACTTTCGTGCAGATCGCCGAACAGGGCAGCCTGACAGGCGCAGCCCGCGCGCTCGACAGCTCATTGCCGGCGGTGGTTCGCTCGCTGGCCGCCCTCGAAGCGCACCTTGGCGTGCGCCTGTTCCATCGCACCACGCGGCGCAACGCCTTGACCGAGGAAGGCCGGCACTACCTGCAAAGCGCACGCGAGGTGCTGGCCGCCGCCGACGCGGCCGACAACGCACTCGCGCGCGAAGCCGGCGAGCCGGCCGGCCATCTGACCGTGACCGCGCCGGTGATGTTCGGCCACATGTATGTGTCGCCTGCGGTCCTGCGCTTCCTGCAGCGCTACGAGAAGATCCGCTGCAGCGTGCTGCTGCGGGACCGCCAGGTCGACCTGCTCGAGGAAGGCATCGACGTCGGCATCCGAATCAGCGAATTGGAAGATTCGTCGCTGGTCGCGCAGACGCTGGGCTCGATCCGCCGCGTGATCGTCGCCAGCCCCGCATATCTGAAGCAGCATGGCGTGCCGACGCATCCGGGTGCGCTGCGGGACGCGGAATGCGTGCGCGTCCAGCCGTCCCCGGTCGATCGCTGGATGTTCCGGGAGGGCGGCAAGCCATTCAGCGTGCAGACCACGGGCCGAGTCGAGTTCAATCACGTCGCACCGGCCGTGGAGGCCTGCGCGGCCGGCATGGGCTTCGGCGCATTCTTCTCGTACCAGGTGCTCCCGCATGTGGCGCAGGACCGCCTTCAGATCGTGCTGCAGGACTTCGAGCCGCCGGCGCGGCCGGTAAGCCTGATCTATCCGCATGCACGCCTGATGCCCGCGCGAACGCGCGCCTTTGTCGACTGGATGAAGCGCGAGTTCAGCGGGTTCGCACTGTGATGGCGGCGCGTGGCCTCGCCGACAATTCGCCAGTGACTTCCCCCGCGCTGTTTCATGTGTCGCAACTCAGCAAGCGCTACGGCGACACCACCGTGGTCAGCGACCTGTCGTTCGACATCGCGCCGGGCGAATGCCTGGGCGTGATCGGGCCGAACGGCGCCGGCAAGACCACGACGATCCGCATGTGCCTCGGCCTGACCCTGCCCGACGCAGGCCACATCGCCTATCGCAACGGCCACGACGAACCGCTGCAGATGCCGCGCGATGCGCTGGCCATCAAGTCGCAGATTGGCGTGGTCACGCAGTTCGACACGCTCGACCCCGACTTCAGCTGTGCCGAGAACCTCGTGGTCTACGGCCGCTACTTCGGTTTTTCGAAGGCGCAGATCGTGCCGCGCATCCCGGAATTGCTGGAGTTCGCGGCGCTGTCGCACAAGGCCGATGCCAAGCCCGGCGAACTGTCGGGCGGCATGCGGCGCCGGCTTTCGCTGGCGCGCGCGCTGGTGAACGACCCCAAGCTGTTGTTGCTCGACGAGCCCACCACCGGTCTCGACCCGCAGGCGCGGCACCTGATGTGGGAGCGACTGCAGGTGCTGTTGCAGCAGGGCAAGTCGATCCTGCTGACGACGCACTTCATGGACGAGGCCGAGCGCCTGTGTTCGCGTCTGATCGTGCTCGACCATGGCCGCAAGATCGCGGAAGGCAAGCCGCGCGACCTGATCGCCGAGCACCTGGAGCCCGACGTGGTCGAGGTTTACGGCAACGGCGCACTCGGGCTGGCCGGGCAGCCCGAACTGAAGGCGCTGGCGGCGCGAGTGGAGGTCAGCGGCGAGACTGTGTTTTTCTATACCCAGGATGCGCGCGGGCTGCTGCAGGCGCTGTCGGCGCACGCGGGCTTGCGCACTTTCCATCGACCTGCCAATCTGGAAGACTTGTTCCTCAAATTGACCGGAAGGCAGATTCGTGAAGACGGCTGACTGTTGCTCGCCCCCAGGCTGCGCGCACTTCGTGCGCTCCTCCTACCCCCTGCCGGGGGCAACACCAGCGGCCCGGAAGGCTTGTTGCTCGCCCCCAGGCTGCGCGCACTTCGTGCGCTCCTCCCACCCCCTGCCGGGGGCAACACCAGCGGCCCGGAAGGCTTGTTGCTCACCCCCAGGCTATGCGCACTTCGTGCACTCCTCCTACCCCCTGCCGGGGGCAACACCAGCGGCCCGGCAAAGCCGGTTCCGCGGTGTTCCACGAAAGGGAAAGTGATGTCGTCATCGACGTTGGCCATTGAACGTGGCCCCTCCATCTGGCGCGCGCCTGCGATGTCGATGCGGTGGTGGCCGGTGTTTCTGCGCAACCTGCTGGTGTGGCGCAAGCTCGCGATTCCCAGCCTGATCGGCAACATCGCCGAGCCGCTGATCTGGCTCGTGGCCTTCGGCTACGGCATGGGCATGCTGGTGGGCGAGGTGAACGTGGGCGACACGAAAGTGCCCTATATCCTGTTCCTGGCCAGCGGGTCGATCTGCATGAGCGCGATGAACGCGGCCTCGTTCGAGGCGCTCTATTCCGCCTTCTCGCGCATGCACGTGCAGAAGACCTGGGACGGCATCATGAACGCGCCGGTGGGCCTGGACGACATCGTGCTGGCCGAGATGCTGTGGGCCGCGTTCAAGTCGATCTTCACCGTGACGGCCATCCTGTTGGTGATGCTGGGCCTCGGCATCAGCCACAGTCCGAAGCTCATCCTGGCCTGGGCGGTACTGGTCGGGACGGGCATTACCTTCTCGTCGATCGCGCTGATCTTCAACGCGCTGGCCAAGGGCTACGACTTCTTCACCTACTACTTCACGCTGTTCCTCACGCCGATGATGTTCCTGAGCGGCGTGTTCTTTCCGCTGGAGCAGTTGCCCGGCGTGGTGCGCGCGGTGGCGGCATGGCTGCCGCTGACCAACGCGGTGTTGCTGGTGCGGCCGTTGTTCATGGACCAGTGGCCGAGCGACTGGGCATTGCACGCGACGGTGCTTGTGGCCTATACGTTGGCCGCGTTCTGGCTGGCGCTGGGGCTGACGCGCAAGCGGTTCAGGGCATAGCGATGGCCACGCCCCTGCATATCGGCATCGTCGGCTGCTCGGCCGAAGGCGCAGCCCTTTGCTACAAGACGATCTGCGTGGAAGGCGCCTGGCTGCTCGGCCCGCATGCGCATCCCGAGGTGTCGATGAACACGGCCTCGCTCGCCGACTACGTCAAGTATCTTGAGCGCGGCGATATGCAGGGCGTGGCCGGATTGATGCTGGCCTCGGCCCACAAGCTGGCGCGGGCCGGCGTCGACTTCCTGGTCTGCCCCGACAACACCATCCACCAGGCGCTCCCGCTGGTCGTGCCGACTTCCCCGCTGCCGTGGCTGCACATCGCGGAAGTCGTCGCGGCAGAGGCGCAGCGCCGCGGATTCCAGCGGCTCGGCCTGCTCGGCACGCGCTGGCTGGTCGACAGCAACGTCTATCCCGAGAAGCTGACGGCGCGCGGAATGCAGTACGTGCGCCCGACCGCGACGGAGCGCGACGACAGCAATCACATCATCATGGACGAGCTGGTGCGCGGCTTGTTCAAGCCAGCATCCGTGGCGCGCTACCAGCGGGTGATCCGGCGATTGATGGAAGACGACGGGTGCGATGCCGTCGTGCTCGGCTGCACCGAGATCCCGCTGATCATCGACGACAGCAACTCGGCTCTGCCCACGCTCGATTCAACGCGCCTGCTTGCACGGGCGGCATTGCGTCGGGCGGTGGGGACTTCCTGACCGGCACACCCAGAGCCAGATCCTAGAGCCAGATCCTAGAGCCAGAGCCAGAGCCAGAGCCAGAGCCAGAGCCAGAGCCAGAGCCAGAGCCAGATCCTAGAGCCGCCGGCCGCGCGGCACCACGCTGAGCTGCATCGTCGCCGTGGCCGGTGCCGCTGTCAGCGTGGTCTGCTGGGGCGTGATGTCGATGAGCTGGTCCGCATGCCAGACCTTGATGATGGCAGCGCCCTCGGGCACGTCGAGCGTGGCCACGCCTTCCGCGTTGGTCAGCGAGGCCCAGGGCGAATCGCTCACGTACACATAGCCGCGCATCGAGTTGTGCAGGTGGCAGCCGAGCAGCACCGCGCCGGTTTGGTCGAACACGGCGTCGGCGGATTTCGCGGTCTTGCCCTCCTGCTTTCCGTCGATGCGAAGCTCGAAGCCGCCGGGAACATCGGCGTTGAACTGCGCGACGCCGGCCGCGGAGGCACGTACGTGATGTTCCCAGGGGTCGTTGTTGACGAAGTGCGCTTTCGCGCCGACCGCCACGACGCTGACCACCGGCACGAACCGCATGTTCTGCTGGCTGATGACCACATCCTTTGGCAGCGCCGCGGACGTCGTGGAGCGCCCCGCGCTGACCACGACGACGACCGCATTGGTGACGGGTTTGCCTTCCTTGTCGAGCACGCTGACCTGCAGCGAGGTGTTGGCCGCCGAACAGGCGGCAACGGCGAGCAATGCCGCGGCGACGAGGCCGCGTGTCCTGATCTTCATGGGGCGCCTGGAGGAAGTGCCGGATCAGGCCGGGATGATGTGCCAGACCTTCAGGTAGTTGTCGCCGTACTTGTCGCCGGGCTCCTGGTCCTCGGGCCAGGTGTAGAGCGGCTTGCCGCGAAAGGCCCACTGCTTCTTGCCGTCGTCGCGGGTGATGATCGAATAGTCTCCGCCCGGCCGGGCCCCGTCCGCGGCAATCACAGGCGGCCACTTCACCGCGCAATCACCGTTGCAAGCCGACTTGCCTGAATTCGCCACGTCCTTGTCGAAAGTGTAGAGCGTCAGGCCCTTGGCATTGACGAGCAACCCGCCCGCGGCCTTCACCGGCAGTTTGTTCGGCGCCGTCGCGCAACCGGCGAGAACGGCAAGACTCAAGGCAACGCTGACAACCAGTTTCATGAAGCTTCCTCGATTTGGAGTGTTGATGACGGGCGCCAGAGTACACATTTAGATACATTTGAGGGGGGGTGGTCCACAAATTTTTCACGGGCAGCGACGAAACCGCGTCGCGGACAGAATCGGGTGATGACCGATCTATCTTCTTTCCCCATCACGAACAAATGGCCGGCTGCGCACCCCGGTCGGCTCCAGTTGTATTCGCTGCCAACCCCCAATGGCGTCAAGGTTTCGATCATGCTGGAGGAGACCGGGCTGCCTTACGAGGTGCATCTGGTCGACTTCGGCAAGCATGACCAGACAACGCCGGAGTTCCTGTCGATCAGTCCGAACAACAAGATTCCGGCGATCCTCGACCCGAACGGGCCCGGCGGCAAGCCGCTGGCGCTGTTCGAGTCCGGCGCCATCCTGGTCTACCTGGCGAGCAAGACCGGCCAACTCATGCCGAAGGATGACGCCGGCCGCTACGAGACGCTCCAGTGGCTGATGTTCCAGATGGGCGGCATCGGCCCGATGTTCGGCCAGGTCGGCTTCTTCCACAAATTCGCCGGCAAGGACTACGAGGACAAGCGTCCGCGCGACCGCTACGTGGCCGAGGCGAAACGGCTGCTCGCCGTGCTCGACAAGCACCTGGAAGGCCGCGAATGGATCATGGGCGACCAGTACACCATCGCCGACATTGCGAGCTTTCCGTGGATTCGCAACCTGATCGGCTTCTACGGGGCTGGCGAGTTGGTGGGTTTCCAGGTTTTTGCGAACGTGGCTCGCGCGCTGGCAGCTTTCGTGGCGCGGCCGGCCGTGATCAGGGGGCTGGGGATTCCTGCGCGCGGATGACCCTTTCCGCGATCCACTTCGCAAAACCGCGCTCGGCCTGCAACCTGAATTCGTTGCGCGCCTGATTGCAGGCCGCGTGCGCCAGCCGGCGGTGCTGCTGCTTGCGCACGCTGCCGAGCGTCGAGTCGTTCAGATGTTCGATGGTCGCGGACTCGGGCCGGCCATGCGGCTCGTCGAAATCCATCGGCAGCTTGCACCAGTGGCAGTTGGGACCGAAGGTGGATCGAAGGGCTTGGACGCTCATGGCCGTGACTGTAGCTCGCGGTTCAAGTCAGTTTTCCACCACGCTGTCGCGCTATCCGCAACGCATGAAACCAGGACGAGCACGGCGAAGCCCGTTCGTGGGCACCCGGGGAACCGGCTTCGCAGGGCCCCCGGGTGCGCCCCCTTGAGGAGTCTTGAGAGGGAGGCGCCGCAGGCGCTACGGTGGAGGGCTCATCCCGGTCTGTTCGCGGGCGCCCGCGGAACCGGCTTTGCCGGGCCGGTGGGTGCGCCCCCCGAGAGGGAGGCGCCGCAGGCGCTTCGGGGGAGGGCTCGTCCCGGTCTGTTCGTGGGCACCCGCGGAACCGGCTTTGCCGGGCCGGTGGGTGCGCCCCCTTGAGGGGGAGGCGCCGCAGGCGCATCGAGGGTGTCTGATTTCAAGTGCTCTCGCGCACCACGAGTTCGAATCCCAGGTCGACCGTGTTCTCGGTCACCTCGTCGCCACGCATCAAGGCGGCCAGCATCAGGGTGGCGCGCGTGCCGATCTCTGCGCGAGGCGTGCGCACCGTGGTCAGCGTCGGCAGCATCTGGTCGCTGCCGTCGAGGTCGTTGAATCCAGCGATGGCCACGCGTTGCGGCACCTCGATCTTGTGGCGCAGCGCGGCGAGCAGCCCTCCCTGCGCCAGGTCGTCGTTGCAGAAGAAGATGGCGTCGACGTCCGGCTGCCGCGCCAGCAGCGCCTCGAACTGCCTGGCGCCCAGCGCGATCGACGTGGGCGACGGGTCCAGCACCTCGAGCGCGGGGTCGTAACGGCCCGCATCGGCGAGCGCCTGCCGGTAGCCCTGCAGGCGCTGCATCACGCGCGGGTCGAGCTGGCCGGCCACATAGGCAATGCGCTGGCGGCCACGCTGAAGCAGGTGCCGGGTGATGGCGCGGGCGGCCTGGTGCTGCGACAGGCCCACGCTGTAGATGCCGGGGATGGGCGTCGTCTCCATGACGTGCACGCAGGGCACGCCGCTGTCCTCGATCATCCGGCGCGCCGCGTCGCTGCGGTCGAACCCCGTGACGATGAGGCCGGCCGGACGCTGCGAAAGGTAGCTGCGCAGCAATGCCTCTTCCTGCGCCGCCTGGTAGTGCGTCACACCGATCAGCGTCTGGAAACCCATCGGCATCAGCGTGCCCTGCACCGCTTCCAGCAGTTCCACGAAGAGCGCGTTGGTCAGCGATGGCACCAGCACCGCGACATGCGAGCTGCGCGATGACGCCAGCGCGCGCGCGGCGACATCGGGCACATAGCCCAGCCTGGCGACGGCCTCGTGCACGCGCGCACTCAGTTCGGGCGCGACGTTGCGCGCGCCGCGCAGCGTGCGCGACACAGTGATCGGACTGACGCCGGAGACGCGCGCCACGTCGTCGAGCGTCACGCGGCCGGACGACCGGCCGCGGCGGGGGATGGGAAGCTCGCTCATCGTATTAGGGTTTACGCCATATAAGTCTGGACAGCGCTGTCCTAGGATAGCGCTGTCCCAGTTGGTCCTTCGTACACCGTTCGTACGCCGGGACAAAGGATAGCGCTATCCAAGCGCCTATTGCAATTCACCCCCATCGACGGCGGACAAGCCGCGGCAGGAGACACATATGTTCGGGCTGAGCAAAGAGATATTTCTGATGGTCGACGCGCTCGTCGCCATCATCGGATTGATCCTGCTGATCACGCGCTGGCGCATCCACCCCTTCATCGCGCTGACCCTCGCGGCAGGCTTCCTGGGCCTCACCTCGGGCATGCCGGTGGCGCTGGTCATGAAGTCCTTCCAGGACGGTTTCGGCGGCGTGCTCGGCTTCGTCGGCATCGTGCTCGGGCTGGGCACCATGCTCGGCAAGATGATGGCGGAGTCCGGCGGTGCCGACCGCATCGCGCGCACGCTGGTCGACGCCTTCGGCAAGGAGCGCGTGCACTGGGCGATGATGTTCGCCGCCTTCCTGGTCGGCATTCCGCTGTTCTTCGAGATCGGTTTCGTGCTGCTGATCCCGCTGGTCTTCATCGTGGCCAAGCGCACCGGCGTGTCGCTGATCAAGATCGGCATCCCGCTGCTGGCCGGCCTGTCGGTGGTGCACGGACTGGTGCCGCCGCATCCGGGACCGCTGCTCGCCATCGGCATCTTCGGCGCCGACATCGGCAAGACCATCTTCTACGGCCTGATCGTCGGCCTGCCGACCGCGATGATCGCGGGCCCGATCTTCGGCAGCTTCATCTCGAAGTTCGTGCCGGGCAATCCTTCCGAGGAACTGATGCAGCAACTGGCGCACGAGCCCGAGGCACGCGAGTTGCCGGGCTTCGGCGTCACGCTGCTCACGGTGCTGCTGCCGGTCGCACTGATGCTGCTGAAGGCCTTTGCCGACGTGGTGCTCGACGAGAAGAACATCGTTCGCCAATGGCTGGACTTCATCGGCAACCCGATCACCGCGCTGCTCGCCGCGCTGCTGCTGTCGCTCTACACCTTCGGCGTGGCGCGCGGCTTCACCTCGAAGCAGATCATGAAGTTCGTCGACGAGAGCCTGGCGCCGACGGCAGCCATCATCCTGATCATCGGCGCGGGCGGCGGCTTCAAGCAGATGCTGGTCGCAAGCGGCGTGGGCGATGCGATCGGCCACATGGCGCTGCAGGCGCACCTCTCGCCGATCCTGCTGGCCTGGCTGGTCGCCGGCCTGATCCGTATCGCGACGGGCTCGGCCACCGTGGCCACCATCACCGGCGCCGGCATCGTGGCACCGCTCGCGACCATGGTGCCGGGCGTCAACCGCGAACTGCTGGTGCTTGCCACGGGCGCCGGATCGCTGATCCTCTCGCACGTCAACGATGCGGGCTTCTGGCTGGTGAAGCAGTACTTCAACATGAGCGTGGCCGAGACCTTCAAGACCTGGACGGCGATGGAAACGCTGATCTCGGTGGTCGGCATCATCTTCATCATGTTGCTCGGGATGGTGGTCTAGGCATGCCCAGCGTGTAATGTCGAAAAACTCCCCGGAACGCCATGACCACTCGAATCGCCATCGGTGTCGACATCGGTACCACCAGCACCAAGGCCGTGGCCTTCACCGTGGAGGGCCGCGTGCAGGCCCACCACTCGGTGGACTACCCGCTGCTGCGGCCCGAGACTGCCGCGGCCGAACAAGACCCGGAACAGATCTACCAGGCGACGCTTTCGGTGATCGCCTCCTGCGTCGAACAATGCGGCGCGGCGCCCGGCGACGTGATCTGCGTGTCTTTCAGCGCGGCGATGCACAGCCTGATCCTGGTGGACCGCGCGGGCGAGCCGCTGACCCACAGCATCACCTGGGCCGACAACCGCGCCGTGGCCTGGGCCGAGCGCATCAAGGCCGAATGGAACGGCGACGCGATCTATCGACGCACCGGCACGCCGATCCATCCGATGTCGCCGCTCGCCAAGCTGGTGTGGCTGCGCCATGAACGCGCGGTGCTGTTCGGCAAGGCGGATCGCTTCGTCGGCATCAAGGAATACGTGTTCTTCCGGTTGTTCCGGCGCTGGCTGGTCGACCATTCGATTGCCTCGGCCACGGGCCTGTTCAACCTGTCGACGCTCGACTGGGACACCGAGGCGCTAGCGCTGGCCGGCGTGAAGCCGGAGCAGTTGTCGCATCCGGTACCGACGACCGAACACGTCGCGGGACTGACCGCGCAGACCGCCGCGCGACTGGGCCTGGCGACGGACACGCCCTTCGTGCTCGGCGCCAACGACGGCGTGTTGTCCAACCTCGGCGTGAACGCAATCTCGCCCGGCGAGGTGGCGGTGACCATCGGCACCAGCGGCGCGATGCGCACGGTGGTGGACAAGCCGTTGACCGACCCCTCCGGCCGCACCTTTTGCTATGCGCTGACGGAGCGGCACTGGGTGGTCGGCGGACCGGTGAACAACGGCGGCATCATCCTGCGCTGGGTGCGCGACGAGTTTGCCGCGGCCGAGGCCGAGACTGCCAAGCGCCTGGGCATCGACACCTATGAGGTGCTCACGCGCATTGCGGAGCGTGTTTCGGCGGGCGCGGAAGGACTGCTGTTCCATCCCTACCTGGCCGGCGAGCGCGCGCCGTACTGGAACGCCAACCTGCGCGGCTCGTTCTTCGGCCTGGGCATGCATCACCGCAAGGAGCACATGATCCGAGCGGTGCTGGAGGGCGTGATCTTCAACCTCTACAGCATCCTGCCGGCGGTCGAATCGATCATCGGACCGAGCACCACGATCAAGGCCACCGGCGGCTTCGCGCGCTCCGGCATGTGGCGCCAGATGATGGCCGACGTATTCGACCGCGCGGTGGTGGTGCCAGAGAGCTTCGAAAGCTCATGCCTGGGCGCCGCGGTGCTTGGCTTGTACGCGCTGGGCCACGTCGATTCGATCGAGGTCGTGGCCGGCATGGTCGGCGCGATGCACCGCCACACGCCCAACCCGCGCAACGTGGCGCTGTACAAGCGGCTGCTGCCGATCTACACGGCCCTGCCCGAGAAGCTGTCGGAGGAATACCGCGCCATCGTGGAATTCCAGCAGCACGCGGCCTCGGCGTCGGCCACGCACACGGGGGCGTAGGGTCAGCCCTTCTTCCAGAATCGACGCGCCTCGCCGAGTTGGCGCAGTGCCTTGTGGCAGGCGCGTGCTCCGGCCGGCTGGAGCGCCACCAGCCAGCCCACCGCAAACCAGGCGCGTGGATCGGTCGCGGCGGCTTCGCGGTACGCGGCGAGGGCGACGGCTGCATCGTTGAATTCACCGAGCGCATCCTGCGCCGGCACCAGCCCGGCGATGTAGCGCTTCGCCTCGGCCCTGTCGAACAGCGGCGCCACGAATTCCGAGAGATAGCGCAGCCGCTTGATGCGCTTGCGCGTGCGGTGCTGCTCTTCAGCGGAGAGCGACTCGAAGCGCTTGCCGTCCCGAACGACCTGCCTGTGGAGCTTTGCGAGCCGCACTTGCAGGGTCCGCCGCGTGTCGACGGCATCGTCGGCATGCGCCGGCGCGGCATCGGAAGGCGGCGCCGTGAAACCGATCAGCGACACCAGCGCCGCCTGGAACGCCGGGGCGCGCACAACGTCACCCACGGAGCCGGCCTGCCGCGTGTCGGCGGGCGGCATGTCGATGGGTGGCGCGCCGGCCTTGTCGAGGCGGGGTTGCATCGCCGACAGCAGGAGTTCGCGATCGCGCTGCGCCCCGAGCGCACGGAACACCTCGACGAGCGGCGCTTCCCATGCCGCGTCGAAACGGCCGGGCGCGAGCGCGTCGAGTTCGCGCAGCGCTGTGCGCGTTCGACGAATTCCGATGCGCAACTGATGGATCACCTCGGCGTCTTCACTGCCCGCGGCAATCGCGCTGGCGTTCGGGAGCATTTGGGCCAGGCAGGCGGCCAGCACCGCGCGTTGCACGGCTTCGCCTGACCGCGCGCCCGCCTCGTTCGCATCGAAGACGGGGGCCGTCGCCTTGACCGCGCGTTCGCCCTCCTCCACCGCCAGCAGCCGCTGCCCGCGCTCCGCCTTCGAGACCGTACTGAACCAGAGCCCATGCCGCTGCGACCAGCGCTGCGCGAGTGCGACCAGGTCCTGTACGCGTCCCTCGACCAGTTCGAGTTCAAGCTCGCAGACCTGCGAGGCACGCCCTCCGCGACCCTCGCCGGGTGGCGTCATGACCTTGCCGGTATCGAGCGCCAGTTCGACGGTGGTGTCGCCTTCGCGTTCGTTGCGCGTCAGGCGCCAGATGTCGGTGCCGAAGGTCTCGACCAACGGCGTCGCGCCGTGGTCGAGCAGCTTGTCGAGCAGGTCGCCGACCGGCGATCCCGCATGGCGCCCCGCATCCGGTTCTGGTCGGGTTGCGCCGGTGCTCGCCAGGTCGACGTTGTGCTCCAGCCGGTGCAGCGGGCCGTCGCCCAGCGCCTTGGCGGTCTGCACCCAGCGCCGTCCTTCCTTTCGCAGGCGCAATGCCACGCCGCGCGCGGCGAGTGCGCCGTCAAGCGTGTCGAAGTAATGCGCCTGCATGTGCTTGCGGGTGGCCGTTGCGGCGCGGATATCTTGCTCGACCGCCCTGAGGTGCTGCGGGGGCACCTGGAACTTGAATTCGATTTCCATGGAGGCTCTTCGGATGGTCCACGGATGTTGGCACGACCCCGGGGTTTTGCGCACGCTAATATCCCGATGCCACGCTCAAGACTCCGAATCCGACATGCAGCGACACGAGGGAGATGCATTTCCAACGGCATTCCAGGCAGTGCTGCTGTATGTCGCGCTGCTTCTTTGCGAGCTGTTCGTCGGCGCTGCGTTGCGCGACGTGCGCGGCATCGTGCGGCTGGCGCCCGATCAGGCCAGCGCGCTCACATTGGTGCTCGCCATCGGCTGCGTGTTCGTGTTGGTGATGCACTTCCAGAACATCACCTACCGCAGCCTCTTCCACCACTCATCGGCGTCCCGGCGGGCCACGCTGGCCGTGATCGTGCCGCCGGCCCTGCTGCTGGTGCCGGCGATGATGCTCACGATCTCGGCCGCGTTGGAATTGCTGGTGCACATCGCGCCCATGGCGGCCTGGGAGGAGGCGCTGTGCCAGCGCATGGGCAACGGCGGCATCGCTTCGACGATCGCCGCGTGCATCCTGGCGCCGGTGCTCGAGGAGATGCTGTTTCGCGGCATCGTGCTGCGCAGTTTCCTGAAGCAGTATTCGCGCTGGCAGGCCATCTTCGGGTCGGCGATTCTCTTCGGCGCGGCGCACATGAACCTCTACCAACTCGTGGTCGGCATCGCGATGGGTGTGGTGCTCGGCTGGCTCTACGAACGCACGCGCTCGCTGATTCCCTGCATTGCGATCCATACGGCCTACAACAGCGGCCTGGTCGTCATGGGTCTGTTGATGAAAAACCAGCCGGCCGACGTGTCGCTGGCCGGCTTTGCAACGGCCTGGCTCGTCTCGCTGGCTGCCGCCGCTTGCGGCATGCTGGCGCTGCAACGCATGCTGTCGCCGCGGCGGCAGCCGCGATAGGCCGGCGTCCCGCCAGCCCGCCAGCCCACCAGCCCACCAGCCCGCCAACCAGCCAGTTGTCGCAAGCCCCGGCGCACCCGCGCGCCTAGAGTGATCGCCACGATGCAATACACACACGAACACCTCGAGATCCAGAAGACGATGCGCCGCTTCATCGACGAGGAAATCAACCCGCACGTCGACGAATGGGAAGAGGCAGAGGCCTTTCCCGCGCACCAGGTCTTCAAGCGCATGGGCGATCTCGGCTTGCTGGGCCTGAACAAGCCGGAAGAATTCGGCGGCGGCGGGCTCGACTACTCGTATGCAATGGCGTTGGCCGAAGCGCTGGGCCACATCAATTGCGGCGCCGTGCCCATGGCGATCGGCGTGCAGACCGACATGTGCACGCCGGCCCTCGCGCGCTTCGGCAGCGACGAACTGCGCCGCGAGTTCCTGGCGCCGGCCATCGCGGGCGACATGGTCGGCTGCATCGGCGTCAGCGAGCCCGGCGCCGGCAGCGACGTGGCCGGCATCAAGAGCCACGCGCGCAAGGACGGCGACGACTACCTCATCACCGGCCAGAAGATGTGGATCACCAACAGCTTCCAGGCCGACTGGATGTGCATGCTGGTCAACACCGGCGACGGATCGGCGCATCGCAACAAGTCGCTGGTGATGGTGCCGATGAATCTGCCGGGCATCGAGAAGGCCAGGAAGATCCGCAAGATCGGCATGCACTCGAGCGACACCGGCCTCATCTACTTCGATGACGTGCGCGTGCCGCAGCGCTACCGCATCGGCGAGGAAGGCCAGGGCTTCGTCTACCAGATGCAGCAGTTCCAGGAAGAGCGGTTGTGGGCCGCGGCAAGTTCGCTCGAACCGATGGAGGACTGCATTCGCGACACCATCGAATGGGCGCAGCAGCGCAAGATGTTCGGCGGCACGCTGGCCGACCAGCAATGGGTGCAGTTCAAGCTGGCCGAACTGAAGACCGAAGTGGAAGCACTGCGCGCCCTGACGTACCGCGCGTGCGACCTGCATGTGCAGGGGCAGGACGTGACCGTGCTGGCGTCGATGGCGAAGCTCAAGTGCGGGCGCCTTACGCGACAGGTGGCCGACACCTGCCTGCAGTTCTGGGGCGGCATGGGATTCACTTGGGAGAATCGGGTGTCGCGCTTGTATCGGGATGGACGCCTGGGGTCGATCGGCGGTGGCGCGGACGAGGTGATGCTCGGAATCCTGGCCAAGACGATGGGGATCGCGAAGCGGCCGCCCCGGCAGTAGCCGATCTCATCGCACGCTGCTGCGCAGCCACCGGGTGCGCCGCCGCACGACCTGCGTTTGCCTCCCCCCCTTTGGGGTGCGGCGTTCTTGCGTTCGATTGGCTTCGTGCCTACTCTTGCGATCGAGCCGCCCGCCGGGCACCAGAGGCGTCTTCCGGACCCAGTCGACACGAGGAGGACAGATGGCAGACGTATTCCTCAGCTATTCGCGCCTCGACCGCCCGGTTGCCGAGGCGATATCCCGGGCCCTCGAAAGCAGAGGTTGGTCGGTCTGGTGGGACCGCAAGATCGGCGCCGGCGATTCATTCGACAAGACCATCGAGCGCGAACTCGACTCGGCGAAGTGCGTCGTCGTGGTCTGGTCGAAGACCTCCATCGATTCGGACTGGGTCAAGAACGAGGCGGCCGCCGCCGTGGAGCGGAAAGCGCTGGTCCCGGTCATGATCGAGAACATCCGCTTGCCCATCGAATTCAGAAGGAAGCAGACGATCGATTTGTCGGGATGGGACCGCACCCCCACGGACACGGCACTGGTGCCGCTGCTCGAATCGATCTCCGAAAGGCTGAGCGGAGCGCCGCCGACATTCGAGGCCACTTCCGCAGGTGCAACAACCAGGCCGAGGCTGCGAATCTCCCGGACAGCCTGGCTTGTCTCTGCCGTCGGCGGCGCGGCGCTGGCGGTCGTCGCCGGCGTCTCTCTGCTGCACACCGATTCCACCGACTACACGCTCGTGTGCAAGGGCGGTGGCGCATTCGGAATCCAGTCGGAAGGCTTGTTCGCGGCCCGCATCGGGTTTTCCAAAGCCGCCGGTCCAGCGTCCGCGTCGTTGCCGGCGGGCCAGTGCGCGTGGACAGACCGTCCGGTCAATGACAATGAGCCCGCCGAGATGTGCTACCAGGG
This sequence comes from Variovorax humicola, assembly GCF_037889915.1. Classification (NCBI taxonomy): domain Bacteria; kingdom Pseudomonadati; phylum Pseudomonadota; class Betaproteobacteria; order Burkholderiales; family Comamonadaceae; genus Variovorax; species Variovorax humicola. The sequence goes on from NZ_JBBKZV010000011.1 coordinate 114,015, forward strand.
CCTCCTTGCATTCGGCCTCTCCAGGAAATTCGCAGCCAACGAACTGGTTCGCCAGCAGGTTCACTTCGAGGCGGAGAACAGCTGCCTCAGAATTACCAACTTCCTCTGAGGACCGACATGGCCAGCATCAGCGGTATCGCCCACATCCAGCTTTCCGTCTCCAGCATGGCGCGCTCGGTGCCGTTCTACGAGACATTGCTCCATGCAATGGAGATGGTCACCCTGGTCAATGACCCGCAGTTCTTCTACTGCATCGGCGGCAAGACCGGCGTCGCCATTTCACCCATCGAGCCCGAGTTCCAGGATCAGTCTTTCAACCAGCGGCGGGCCGGCCTGCATCACCTGTGCTTTCGCGCCAAGACGCGGGAGGACGTGGATGCGCTCTTCAAGGTCGCAGTCGAACTCGAAGCCCGTATTGTTCGCCCGCCCACGGAGACGAACTGGGCACCGGGCTACTACTCCGTTCTTTTCGAGGACCCGGACGGCATCCGGATCGAGGTCAATTTCGTTCCCGGCAAAGGGCACCTGGCATGAGCACCTGGCAAGTCGGCAATGTTCGGATCACCCAGGTCGTCGAGCTGAGCGGCGCACCCGTCTCGCCCAACCAGCGCGCATAGGCATCGCGGTCGAAGGCTGCGCGGCGGCTGCTGTCGGTGAGCGAAAAACGCATCGCCCGGTGCGCCGGCATTCGGATGCAGCGCCTGCAGCGGGTTGACCAGCACGCAGGCGATGTCGCCACGCTTGCGCAGCACGCGCAGGGTGCGATCGTCCATCTCCCGCAGCGTGAAAGTCTCGCGTGCCGGCACCGGGTTGCGCCAGCCCATCGTGCGTGACCTGTCGATCGCGGTGTGGCGACTGTTCGCCGAACTCGATTTGAGCGATGCGAAGAAGAGCCGCTTCGACAGCCTGCATGACTGCTTCACGCGCGAGCTCAAGCCGGGCGCGCGCGCCATCGATCACGCGCCAGGTGTGCTGGCCAGCCCCTGCGATGCGATCGTCGGCGCCTGTGGCGAGGTCGATGACCTGCAGGTGTTCCAGGCGAAAGGCTTTCCATACGAGGTGGCCGAGTTGTTCGGCGACGCACAGTCGATCGAGCCGTTTCGCAATGGCTGCAACGCCACCCTGCGATTGACGTCGAGCATGTATCACCGCTTCCATGCGCCGCACGACAGCCGGGTCGAACGACTGACCTATCTGTCAGGCGATACGTGGAACGTGAACCCGATCGCGCTCAAGCGTGTCGAGCGGCTGTTCTGCCGCAACGAGCGTGCGGTGATCGGCATGCGCCTGCAAGCCGGTGGCCATCCGATCGCGCTCGTGCCCGTGGCAGCGATCCTGGTGGCAAGCCTGCGCTTGCATTGCGTGAATCTTCTGCTGCACCTGCGCTACCGAGGGCCGAAACGCATCGACTGCAGGGCCGACTACCGCAAGGGCGACGAGATGGGCTGGTTCGAGCATGGCTCGACCATCATCGTCTTCGCGCCTCGCGGCTTCACGCTGGCCGAGGGCATCGTGCCGGGCACGCCGATGCGGATGGGTCAGGCGCTGATGAAACTGCCTCGTACCGAGGCCGCGGAGCGAGATGGCGTCAATGCGCCTTCTTGTCGGGCCGCGGCTTCGACGGGGGAATCGCGGAGAGCGCCGCATACAGGGCCGACTCCGTGAGCCCCTGCAACTGACGCAATCCCGCGCGCAGCAATTCGCTCTTCCTCACCGGGCGCTTGATCAACAGCGCGCGATTCTTGAGTTTGACGATCAACGCGTAGTCCGACCTCGGCATCGTGAAGCTGTCATGCACCAGCTTTTCCTTGGGACTTTCGGCCTTCTTGACATCGGCCTCGAGCTTGGCGGGCGACGCGGCTTTCGCTTTCTTCCTGGTGTCGGCAGTTGAAGCCTGCGCCTTCCGGGTCGGCTTTTTCGCATCCTGCTTCACGGGGGCCGCTGCGGCTTGCGTCATCGGCTTGGCGACGCTGGCTGTGCTGGCCTTCTTCGCCGCCGCCTTGGGCTTTGCGGACTTGGCCGACCCGGCGTCGGGTGCCGTGGGTTTCGCCGTGGGTTTCGCCGCGGCTTTCGTCTTCTTCCCGGCGCCGCGCGGAGGTTTGCCTGCAGCCGCAGCCGCCGGGTTCTCGAGCGAGCTTGCGGAATCGTCAGATGTCATGGACCCGGCCTTTCGGTGCATTCGAACGACCATATTGTGACAATTTGCTAACGAATGTCCACTTCACCAGTACTTTTAAGCACCCTTGTGCAACTCACGCGCGACGGGACTCGACCGGCGTCACGTTGAGATAGAGCGGCTGCGCACCGCGCAGGATGCGCAGCACGCAGAGCTTGCCGATGCGGGATTCGTCGAGCAGCCGTTGCAGGTCGTCGACCGTGCGCACCGGAGCGCCGTCGATACCGACGATGAGGTCATCGACCTTGAGCCCGGCCACCCCCGCAGGCGAACCCGGCTGCACTTGCGAAACGCGCACGCCGGTGTCCTGTTCGACTTCGAGGAAGCGCGCCACGCGGCGCGACATCGGCACGGTCGAGCCCGACAGTCCGATGTAGGCCCGCCGCACGCGGCCATGCGCGAACAGTTGCTGCACCACCCACTTGGCAGAATTCACCGCGACCGCGAAGCAGATCGCCTGCGCACCGGGAATGATGGCCGTATTGACGCCGATGGCGCGGCCCCGCGTGTCGAGCAGCGGGCCGCCCGAGTTGCCGGGGTTGAGCGCGGCGTCGGTCTGGATCACGTTGTCGATCATCCGCCCCGCGCTCGATGGCAGCGAGCGGCCGAGTGCCGAGACGATGCCGCTCGTCACCGTATGGTTGAAGCCGAGCGGGTTGCCGATCGCGATGGCGACCTGCCCGACGCGCAGCCGCGACGAGTCGCCCAGTTCGGCATGCGACAGCGAACGGCTGGCGCCGACGCGCAGCACCGCCAGGTCTGTCTCGGGGTCTTCGCCGACGAGTTGCGCGTCACTGCGAGTGCCGTCGGGCCGCACCACTTCGAGCGATGTCGCGCCGTGCACCACGTGGCTGTTGGTCAGCAGGTAGCCATCGGGCGTGAACAGGAAGCCGGAGCCGGCGCCACTCTGAGGACCGCGGCGGCCGGCCTTGTGCGCCGCGATATAGACGACCGCATCCTGGACTTTCTCGACGGTCGAGGCGACCGTTTCCGAATAGGCATCCAGCAAGTCGTCGTCAGTGAAGTCTGGTCGAGCACCCATGATTTGCATTCCACTCAAGTGGCACAGATGGTGACCGGATTCCCGAACACAAGACCGGGCGCGGCCCGTCCCGCCTTCATGCCGCCAGTGCCTCGAACTGGCGATAGAGCTCCGGCTGGAACCACCGCTCCCGCGCGTTGTAGCGGCGCTCCGCCGGAATCGCCGGCACGTCTTCATGCTCCGCCGCCGAGTGGAACGTGAGTTCGAGCTGCACGCCGTTCGGGTCGAAGATGAACAGTTGCCACAGCGGCGTGGCCGGCACGAGGTTCTCGCGGTAGGGCAGTCCGTAGCGCTCGAACCTGTCCTTGAATGCGCCGTAGCCCTGGCACACCACAGACACGTGGTCGATGGCCGCGGTGCCCGTCTGAACGGACCCGTCTGCGTCCCTGGCCGCATCGCCGGCATAGAAGTGGAAGATTGCATCCGCGCCTGCTTGCGCCGGCTTGAGCCACGCGCCTGGAAAGGCCAGCGGCGGACGATCGGCCACCACCATGCCGAGGACCTCGGTGTAGAAGCGCACCGTCGCTTCGAGGTGGGCCGTCTTGATGGCCGTGTGGAAGAGTTGACCCAGCAACATGATGCGCAACCTCCTGTCGCCGCAGCGCGGCGATGCAGGTTAGGAGCGCAGCCAGCGCGCGTCAACTGGTCAGGCCAATTATTGACTTCGGATTTTCCGAACCGCATCATCGACGCCGGCCCGATGATGCCGCGCGGTGCGTCGAAGCCATCCACAACGGAGACACACCACATGAAGACCATCAAGGGGCCAGCCATATTCCTGGCCCAGTTTGCCGGCGACGCCGCGCCCTTCAATTCGCTCGCCGCCATCGCCGCATGGGCTGGTGGCCTGGGCTACAAGGGCGTGCAGATCCCGAGCTGGGACGCGCGCCTGTTCGATCTGAAGAAGGCGGCCGAGAGCAAGACGTATTGCGACGAAGTGAAGGGAACGCTCGCATCGCACGGGTTGGAGATCACCGAACTCTCCACGCACTTGCAGGGCCAGCTGGTGGCGGTGCATCCCGCATACGACGCGGGCTTCGACGGCTTTGCCGCGGCCGAAGTCCGCAACGATCCGGTCAAACGCCAGCAATGGGCGGTCGAACAGATGCACTTCGCGGCCAAGGCTTCGGCCAACCTGGGGCTGACCGCGCATGCCACCTTTTCAGGCGCGCTGGCATGGCCCTACCTCTACTCCTGGCCGCCACGTCCGCCAGGACTGATCGAAGACGCCTTCGACGAACTGGCCAGGCGCTGGAAGCCGATCCTCGACGCCTTCGACAACGCCGGCGTCGACGTCTGCTACGAGATCCATCCCGGCGAGGACCTGCATGACGGCGTGACCTACGAGATGTTCCTGGAGCGCGTGGGCGGCCACCGGCGCGCCTGCCTGCTCTATGACCCGAGCCACTTCGTGCTGCAGCAGCTCAACTACCTCGACTACATCGACAACTACCACGAGCGCATCAAGATCTTCCATGTGAAGGACGCGGAGTTCAACCCGACCGGCAGGCAGGGCGTGTACGGCGGCTTCCAGTCGTGGATCAACCGCGCGGGGCGCTTCCGTTCCCTGGGCGACGGACAGGTCGACTTTGCGGCGATCTTCTCGAAGATGGCTCAATACGACTTTCCGGGCTGGGCCGTGCTGGAGTGGGAGTGCTGCATCAAGCATCCGGAAGACGGCGCGCGCGAGGGCGCGACCTTCATCGCGGAACACATCATCCGAGTGGCCGACCGGGCGTTCGACGACTTCGCCGGCGGCGGCGTGAACACCGCTGCAAACAAGAAGATGCTCGGCATCGCCTGAGCCACGGGAAGCGGCATGACCATCGAAGGCGCACAACAAGCGACGGCAGTGGCCCGGCGCATCCGGCTCGGCATGGTGGGCGGCGGCCAAGGCGCCTTCATCGGCGGCGTGCACCGCATGGCGGCGCGGCTCGACGACCGCTATGAACTGGTGGCAGGCGCACTGTCGTCCGACGCCGCACGCGCCGCCGCGAGTGCGGCCGAGCTCCACATCGAAGCCGACCGCGGCTATGCCGACTACGCCGTGATGGCGCAGGCCGAGGCGGCACGCGAGGACGGCATCGACGTGGTCGCCATCGTCACGCCGAACCACCTGCACGCGCCCATCGCCAGCGCCTTCCTCGCGTCCGGCATCGACGTGATCTGCGACAAGCCGCTGACCACCACGCTGGCGCAGGCGATGTCGCTCGTGAAACAGGTGCGCGACAGCGGCCGCCTGTTTGCGCTCACCCACAACTACAGCGGCTATCCGATGGTGCGGCAGGCACGCGAGATGATCGCGGCCGGCGAGTTGGGGGAGATCCGCGTGGTGCAAACCGAATACCCGCAGGACTGGCTCAGCACGGATCTGGAATCGACCGGCCAGAAGCAGGCGAGCTGGCGCGTCGACCCGGCCATCGCCGGTGCGGGCGGCTCGCTCGGCGACATCGGCACGCATGCCGAGCACCTTGCGCGCTTCATGACGCAACTCGAACTGAAGGCCGTGAGCGCCGACATCACGACCTTCGTGCCCGGCCGGCGCCTCGACGACAACGCGCATGTGCTGCTGCGCTACACCAACGGCGCACGCGGCATGCTTTGGTCGAGCCAGGTCGCGCCGGGCAACGAGAACGGACTGCACGTTCGCATCTACGGCACCAAGGCGGGCCTCGAGTTCCGGCAGGAGCATCCGAACGAGTTGTGGTTCACGCCGCTGGGCCAGCGCCCGCAACGCATCACACGCGGCGGCCCCGGCAGCGGGTCGGCGGCAGCGTACGCAACGCGCATTCCGCCGGGGCATCCGGAAGGCTATCTGGAAGGCTTCGCGCAGTTGTACCGCGACGTGGCCGAGCAGTTGCAGGCGCGGCGCGAAGGCCGTGCGCCCGATCCGCTGGCCTGCACGGTGCCGACCGTGGAAGACGGGGCCCGCGGCGTGAAGTTCATCGAGGCGGTTGTCGAGTCCAGCAAGGCGGATGGCCGCTGGACCGACGCGCGCCTCGATCTCTAGCGCAGGACCTGGTCCTCCTGCGCGCGTTCGAGCAGGCCGCGCGCTTCGAAGTCGGACAGGATCCGGTACAGCGACTGCATCGGCACCAGGCAGCCGCGATCGAACAGCATCCGGAGCAAGGCGCGCGCGCTGAACGCGACAGGTGGCAACTCATCGATCAACGCCAGCGCCAGGACCCGATGGGGTGTCGCAGTGAGGCGCGCCGCGCACCGCCCGCGGCGACCCCGGCGTGATGTTCATGATGCTGTTGGCGTCATGCGCTGGCCATCAGCGGCGGTAGCTGACCAGCACCTTGGTACATCGACAACCCCAGATCTTGCTGATAGTGTCCTGATCACCAAAAGATACGCTGGGTGGCCGAGACCGCGCTCGTCGCGCGGTTCTAAGGAATCTATGTCCGCAATGATGCTGCGGCCCCCCGCAAGAAGCACTACAACGGGTTGGGAGCTCGGCATGAAGAACGATATAGCGGGTGGGGAGAGACAATTTTTTTGCGCAACCACGGAATCGAGACGCGGCCTCGATTTTTCGCCAACTGCTTCGGGAAGCTGGGCTGGAACCAGCGAGTTCTCGGCGACATGCGGCAAATACGGCAGGGCGGGCGTTGCACTGACGTTTCTGGGCGCCATGGCACTTCCTGCCCAATCCCAGGTCACCATTTCCAGTTCCTCGACGACCGTGGTCCTGCAGACGTTGAGCCCAGGGGCAGCGTCGTTCGATGCGCCGGCCCTCACCGTCATCAACACCACGGGAAACGGTATTGAAGGCGACAACTCCCAGAACTGGATACTGACCAATTCCGGCACGGTGACTGCCACGACGTCCGGCGTCTTTCTCCAGTCGCAACTCGTCAACAGTGTCCAACTGGACAACTTCGGCTCGATCACCCAGAACATCGGCGCCCTCGATAACGGCGGCAACGCCGGCGTCAATCTGCAGAATGGCGGGACGCTGAACAATCACGCCGGCGCGTCGGTCACGGCGGCCAGCGATGCCGTGTGGCTCGGCGCGACGGGTACTGTCATCAACAGCGGCACGATCCTGGGACCGGCGAGCGGGATCTACTCGGGGGTCAAGAGCGATAGCAGTGGCGTTGTCGTGGTCAACAACAACGGCGGCACGATCGATGCCAGCACGGGCGTGTTTCTGCAGGGCAACGGGAGCTCGATCTCCAACAGCGGCACGATCACCGGCAGGAGCGGCACCGCCATCAGGCTTGCTGGAAGCAACAGCGCCTTGACCCTGGACACCGGCGCTGCGCTCAATGGCGATGTCGTCAGTACCGGCACCGGCAATACGCTGACGCTGCAAGGCAACGGCAGCGCAAGCAACGCGATCACCGGATTTGACGGCTTGACGATGTCGGGTGGGACCTGGCTTTTGACCGGACCTGTCTCGACCACCGGGACAACCATTTCCGCCACCTCCGTCCAGAGTGGCGTGCTTGCCATTGCGGGTGCGCTGACCAACGGCGGGGCGGGTGGCGGCACGATCATTGCCCCGGGCGCCACGTTGCGACTCGGCCTTGGCGGAACGAATGGATCGATCACCGGCAACATCATCGACAACGGCCTGCTGACTTTCAATCGCTCGGATGACGTGACCTTCGCCGGTGCAATCGGCGGGTCGGGACTCATCCAGCAGCTCGGCCTCGGCGCGACGCGGCTGACAGGCAACAGCAGCGCCTTCTCCGGTATCACGAACGTCACCAGGGGTACGCTGCTGGTGGACGGAACCCTCGGTGGAACGGGAGGCACGATATCCGTGTCGAATGGCGGCGTGCTCGGCGGCCACGGCGCCATCGGCGGCAGCGTGTCGATTGCCAACGGTGCCCTCTCGCCCGGCGGCTCCAGCGGCGGCAGCGACTCTGTCGGCACATTGAACATCGGTGGCAACGCCACGCTCACCAGCGCGTCGACACTGAACTACGAATTGGGAGAAGCCCGAACATCTGGCGGCGCCTTCAATGACCACATCGTGGTGGGCGGCAGCCTCACGCTGGACGGCACGCTCAATGTCACCACATCGAGCGGGGGCACCTTTGGCCCCGGGCTTTACCACATCATCAACTACGGCGGCGCCCTCACCGACAACGGGCTCGCGCTGGGCACGATGCCGGCGGGCACGACCACTTTCGTGCAGACGAGCATTCCCGGACAGGTCAATCTGGTCAACACGACTGGCCTGACCCTCAACTACTGGGACGGCACGGGTCCAAAGTTCAATGGGGTCATCGACGGCGGCAATGGCACCTGGCAAGCCTCGGGCGGCAACAACAACTGGACCGAATCCATGGGAGCGCTGAACGCGCCGTACACGGATGGCGCCTTCGCCATCTTCGCCGGCGCGCCCGGCACGGTCACCGTGGACAACAGCCTGGGCGCGGCCACCTCTTCCGGCATGCAGTTCGCCACCAGCGGCTATGTGCTCCAGGGCGCCCCCATCACGCTGCTGGCCGGCAGCAACGTCTTGCGCGTGGGCGACGGGACCGGAACGGGGGCGGGCTACGTTGCCACCATCGGGGCCGTTCTGAGCGGCACCGGCGGGGTGGACAAGACCGACCTCGGCACGCTGCGCCTGACGGGCACGAACACCTACATCGGCGGCACCACGATCAGCGGAGGCACGTTGCAGTTGGGCGACGGCGCGTCGACGGGTTCGATCCTCGGCGACGTCGTCGACAACGGCATCCTGGCCTTCGACGACCCCGGTGCAACCACCTTCGCCGGCGCCATCAGCGGCACCGGTGCGGTCAATCAGATGGGAACGGGCACCACCGCGCTGACCGCCACCAACTCATATGCCGGCGGCACGACGATCTCGGGCGGGGCGCTGCAAATCGGCGCTGGCGGCACCACGGGCTCGATCACCGGCGGCGTGGTCGACAACGGCGCCCTGGCGTTCAATCGATCGGATGCACTGACCTTTGCGGGCGCGATCAGCGGCACCGGTGCCGTCAATCAGATCGGTGGCGGCACGACCACGCTGACCGGCACGAATGCCTATACCGGCGGTACGACGATCAGCGCCGGAACGCTGCAGATCGGCGATGGCGGCACGACGGGCTCGGTCGTCGGCAACATCACAGACAACGCCGCACTGATCTTCAACCGCAGCGATGCACTTGCCTATGCGGGCACCATCACCGGCTCCGGCTCCCTCGCGCAAGCCGGTGGCGGCATGACAACGCTGAGCGGTGCCGGCTCCTCGATCGGCAGCGTCAGCGTGACGGCCGGTACCTTGAGCCTGGCGCAGGCCGGCGCCTTCACCACCTCCGGCAACTACACCACTGCTTCAGGCGCAGTCACCCAACTCGCTGCCAATTCCACACTGAGCGTCGGCGGCGCATTCACTCAAGTGGCCGGCAGCACCCTCAACGTCGATCTCGGCAGCACCCAGCCCATCATCTCCGCCGCCACGGCCGACCTCAACGGCACGCTCAACATCACCGGCTTCGGCACCAGCATTCCGAACAGCGCCAGTGCCGTGGCCAGCACCCTGTTCAACGTCGTCCACACGGCCGCCCCTGGCGGTATCACCAACGGCTTCACCTCAGTGACATCGGGCGGAGCCACCAGCCCGGTCGACTACCTCAGGCTGGTCGCCAACAAGTCGGCCAATTCGCAGGACTACAACGTCGGATTCGGGCTGACCTGGCTTGCAGGCGCCACACGAGGCAACGGCGTCTTCACGCTCGCGGGCGCAGCCGACACCTTCAACGTCGACCTGGTGCTGGCCAACCAGGCGCCCTCCAGCGCTCCGTGGGACGGCATGACGCTGACCAAGAACGGTGCAGGGACCCTCGTCCTCTCGGCGGCCAATACCTACACCGGAGCCACGACCATCAACGGTGGCACGCTGCGAAGTGGCATCGCCAACGCCTTCGCGAGCAGCAGTGCGGTCAACATCGCCAGCGGCGCCACGCTGGACCTGAACGGTTTCAACCAGACCGCCAACAACCTTTCAGGAGCGGGCAACGTGACGCTGGGCAGCGCAGCATTGACGGTCGACGACACGATGAACACGAGCTTCGGCGGCGTAGTCAGCGGCGCGGGCAGCCTGATCAAGACAGGCGCATCCACGCTCACATTGACCGACGACAGCACCTACACCGGCGGCACGACGATCAGTGCCGGCGCGCTTCAGATCGGCAACGGCGGCACGACCGGCAGCATTGTCGGCAACATCACCAACAACGCAGCCCTTGTCATCAATCGCTCCGACGCATTCGCCCTGGGCGGTGCGATCGGCGGCAGCGGGTCGCTGACCCAGGCCGGCGCGGGGACGACCACGATCGGCGGCGCCAATGCCTACAGCGGTGCAACCCAGGTCGTAGCCGGCACCCTCAAGGCAGGCGCCGCCAACACCTTCAGCGCCCAATCAGCCCATACCGTATCGAGCGGCGCCACCCTGGATTCCGGCGGCTTCAACCAGACCGTCGCTGCGCTCGACAACGCAGGAACGGTCAGCCTGCTCGGCACCAGGCCGGGCAGCACCCTCACAGTGACCGGCGCCTATGTCGGTCGCGGCGGCAACCTGCGCCTCGGCACGGTCCTGGGCAACAGCGCCAACGCAAGCGATCGCCTCGTCCTGAGCGGCCCGGGCGCCAGTGCCAGCGGCACCACCAACCTGCAAATCACCAACCTTGGCGGCCTGGGCGCACTCACCAGCGGCAATGGCATCGAGGTCGTCAGTGCAAACAACGGCGCCACCACCACCGCGCAGACGACCAAGGATGCCTTCGTGCTCGCCGGAGGGGTCGCGACAGCCGGACTCGCCAAGGGCGCCTCCCCGCGGGCGGCGCCCCACATCGACGCCGGCGCCTACCAATACCAGCTCTACGCGGGTGCGGCCGACGGAACGGGCGAGAACTGGTATCTGCGCTCGACCACCACGGTCGTTCCGCCTCCGACCGGCCCGGAGGTGGTTCCGCCTCCGACCACCCCAGAGATCGTTCCGCCGATCGTCGCGCCCACCTACCGTGCTGAGGTACCTCTGGTCGCCGCACTTCCGGCACAACTGCGCCAGGGCGACCTGGCCATGCTCGCCAACCTGCACAGGCGAGTCGGCGACGACGACGCAGCGCAGTTGGCGACGGGCGCGAGCCCAGCTTCGCTCGATCGGCGTGCCTGGGCTCGAGCCGTCTACACCGATCTGAACATCCGCCAGGAGGGAACGGTCAGTCCCCACAGCGATGGGTATCTGGGTGGATTGCAGGCTGGCGTCGACCTGTTGTCCAGCGCCTCCTGGCGCGCGGGGGTGTATGTCGGATACCTGGAGGGCGGCGCCGACGTCACCGGGAACGCCCGCGGCGTGGTGGGGCGAGTCGGCTACAACGACCTGCAGTCACGCTATCTGGGCGGCTATGCGACGTGGACCGATGCGAACGGACGCTACGCTGACGCTGTCCTGCAGGCCGGCGACCATCGATACGGCGTGCGTCCCGATCTCAATCCCAACGCATCGGGCAAGGCCAGCAGCCTGACGGCCTCGATCGAGACAGGCCAGCCCTTCGCGCTTTCGGATGGGTGGACGATCGAGCCGCAAGCTCAACTTGCATATCAGAAGAGTTCTTTTGATGACTTGTGGCTCAGTGGCGCACGGGTGCAGCAAAAGACCGACAGCGGCTGGATCGGCCGGCTGGGCCTCCGGGTCAAGGGCGACATGATGACGACCGCGGGACGGCTGCAACCTTATGGGCGCGCGAATCTGTATTACGCGAGCTCCGGCACCGATGTCGCACGATTCATCTCGCCGGCCGCGATCACCGACATTGCCAGCCGCACCGGCTACACCTCGGCCGAGTTGGCCGCGGGCCTGACGCTGGCGGTGAACGCGACGGCCAGCCTCTATGCAGAAGTGGGGCGTGTGTTCGACATCTCGGGGGACGTCCGCGTCAGTTCTTCCGTGCAGGGCAGCGTGGGGATGAGGCTCAGGTGGAATTGAGCGGGTGCGTGCCTGTCAAGTGTCCGTGCGATCGGAGCGTGCGCTTCGGATGCCCCCGAGCTGCCCGCGGACGACCTTTCAGAAGTTGTTGAATACTCAACACCCATGCTCGCCAACCTCACGCCATTTCTCCTCCACTGGGCCATCACCGCGCTGTCGCTCTGGATCGCGAGCCTGCTGTTTCGCGGGCTCAAGTTCGACGGCACCGGGGCACTGGTCGTCTCCGCGCTGCTGCTGGGGCTGGCCAACGCGGTGGTGAAGCCGCTCCTCATCGTGCTGACCTTGCCGCTCACGCTGGTGACCTTCGGGCTCTTCCTGCTCGTCATCAATGCGCTGATGATCCTGCTGGTGGCCGCGCTGGTGCGCGGCTTCAGGGTGTCGGGCTTCTGGACCGCGCTGTTCGCCAGCCTCTTCATCTCGGTGCTCAGCATCGTCATCGGCGGCTTCTTCGTCGGCGGAACACCTGATACCGAGATCCGGATGCCCAGCAGCGGGCAGTGGCTGTAGAAGTCAGCTAAGCCTCTCGAAGATCGCTATTTTTTTGATAGCGCAAGACCAGCGCTACGCGTTAGTGCTTACTGCAGTGGTCAGCAAATGGTCAGGTTTCGCAAACGATGCTTACCTGACTAATTTGGAGACACATGGCCATGCGCATCAAGAGCCAAACCGACTTCTTTTCAGGAGTCATGTTCACCGCCGTCGGGGGCGCCTTCGCCATCGGCGCGACCACCTACAACATCGGAGACGGCGCCCGCATGGGGCCGGGTTACTTCCCGCTGATGCTGGGCGTCATCCTGGCGATCCTCGGCGTGATCATCATGTTCGAGGGCCTCGTGGTCGAGACGCCCGATGGCGAGCCGATCGGCGCATGGGCCTGGAAACCGCTGTTCTTCGTCATCCTGGCCAACCTTGCCTTTGGCGTCTTGCTGGGCGGTTTGCCCAGCATCGGCGTGCCGGCGATGGGCATGATCATCGCAATCTACGCGCTGACCATCATCTCCAGCCTGGCCGGCGAACACTTCAAGCTGCGCGACGTGCTGGTGCTATCGACCATCCTTGCCGCCGGCAGCTACGTCGCCTTCATCTGGGCGCTGAAACTCCAGATCCAGGTCTGGCCCACATTCATCACGGGCTAAGGAGACCTGCACCATGGAACTGGTTCACAACTTGTCGATCGGGTTTGGTGTCGCGTTCACCTTCACCAACCTGCTGTATTGCCTGATCGGCTGCATCCTGGGTACGCTGATCGGCGTGCTGCCGGGCATCGGCCCGGTCGCGACCATCGCGATGCTGCTGCCTGCCACGTACGCGCTGCCCCCGGTGTCTGCACTCATCATGCTGGCCGGCATCTACTACGGGGCGCAGTACGGCGGCTCCACCACCGCCATCCTGGTCAACCTGCCGGGCGAATCGTCCTCGGTGGTGACCTGTATCGACGGCTACCAGATGGCGCGGCAAGGCCGGGCGGGGCCTGCGCTTGCCGCGGCCGGTCTGGGCTCGTTCTTTGCGGGTTGCGTCGGCACGCTGATCCTGGCGGCGTTCGCGCCGCCGCTGACCGAGTTGGCCTTCAAGTTCGGCCCGGCCGAATACTTCTCGCTGATGTGCCTGGGCCTGATCGGCGCCGTGGTGCTGGCCTCGGGTTCGCTGCTCAAGGCGGTGGCGATGATCGTGCTCGGCCTGCTGCTGGGCATCGTCGGAACCGACGTGAATTCGGGCGTGGCGCGCTTCAGCTTCGACGTGCCCGAACTCACCGATGGCATCGGCTTCGTCGTGATCGCCATGGGCGTGTTCGGCTATGGCGAAATCATCGGCAATCTCTCGCAGCCCGAGCATGAGCGCGAGGTCTTCACCGCCAGCGTGAAGGGCCTCTGGCCCACCAAGGACGACTTCAAGCGCATGACGCCCGCGGTGATCCGCGGCACCGCGCTCGGCTCGGCGCTGGGCATCCTGCCCGGCGGAGGCGCGCTGCTGGCGGCCTTCGCAGCCTACGCGCTCGAGAAGAAGATCAAGATGAGGCCCGGCGAAGTGGCCTTCGGCAAGGGCAACATCCGCGGCGTCGCTTCGCCGGAATCGGCCAATAACGCGGGCGCGCAAACCTCGTTCATTCCGCTGCTGACGCTGGGCATTCCGCCCAACGCGGTGATGGCGCTGATGGTCGGCGCCATGACCATCCACAACATCCAGCCGGGTCCGCAGGTGATGACCAGCAACCCCGAGCTGTTCTGGGGCCTGATCGCCTCGATGTGGATCGGCAACGCGATGCTCATCATCCTGAACCTGCCGCTGATCGGCATGTGGATCAAGCTCCTGACGGTGCCCTACAAGTTCCTGTTCCCGGCCATCGTGCTGTTCTGCGCGATCGGCGTGTACTCGACCAACAACAACACCTTCGACATCTGGATGGTGGCGGCCTTCGGTTTCATCGGCTACCTGTTCATCAAGCTCAAGACCGAGCCGGCGCCGCTGCTGCTGGGCTTCATCCTCGGGCCGATGATGGAAGAGAACCTGCGCCGCGCGCTGCTGCTGTCGCGAGGCACCTGGAGTGTGTTCGTCACGCGGCCGCTGTCGGCGGGCCTGCTGCTGGCCGCCTTGATGCTGCTCGGCATCGTGCTGCTGCCATCGATCAAGTCGAAGCGCGAAGAGGCTTTCGTGGAGGATTGAGCGCGCGGCGCGCCAAATGAAAAGGCCGCCCGGGGGCGGCCTTCTTTTCTTGTCATCGACGCGGCGATGCGGTGTCGGTCAGTTGCTGCTGCCGCGCGGGTTGTCCATCTTCTTCATGGCGCTCTCGATGGCCTTGCGCATGCTCAGCGTATCGGCGCCCTGGCTCGGCGGGAACTCCTGCAGGCTCTTCAGGTGCTCCGCAAGGAAGGGAGTTGCACCCGTGGGTGCCCAGAGTTTTTGCCCGACGAACTTGCGGCCCGCATAGGCAAACTCGCGTGAATCGGGTGTCGATTTCTCCATCGGGTCCATCAGCAGGTTCACGATGTACGGAACGCTCGGGTAGGACTTCTCGTCGAACCAGTTGCCGTTGTGCTTGACGCCGATGTGCATCTTCCAGGCGTCGACGCGAATAGCCATCAGGTCCGTCTCGTCGTAGTAGAGCATCTCGCGGCGTGCAGACTTGTTGCTCTTGCCGGTCCAGTAGTCGAGGTTGTTGTAGCCGTCGAGGTGCACCTTGTAGTTGGTGCCATTCATCGAGTAGCCCCTCAGCAGGTCTGCCTTGAGGTTCGGCAGTCCGGCAGCGGCAGCCAGCGTGGCGAACACGTCTTCATGGTTCTGGATGCCGTTCAGGTCGGTGCCGGCAGGAATCTTGCCCGGCCATTGCACCATCATCGGCACGCGCAGGCCACCTTCCCAGGTCGTGCCCTTCTCGCCACGGAACGGTGCATAGCCGCCATCGGGATAGAACATCATCTCGTTGCCGTTGTCGGTGCTGTAGACGACGATGGTGTTGTCCGAGATGCCCAGGTCCTTGAGCTTCTTCATGATCGAGCCGACCTGTTCGTCGTGCTCGATCATCCGGGCTCGAACCAGATCCTCCTCCGCACGCCCTTCGTCCACCGCCTGCTGGATGTACTTGTTGGTCGGATGCGACCAGATGTGGATGGCCGTGGTGTTAAACCACACGAAGAACGGTTTGTCGCCCTTGCCGACCTTGTCGAGGTACTTCAGCGTTTCGTTGGTCACCTCCTGGTCGAAAGTTTCCATGCGCTTGCGGGTCAGCGGGCCGGTGTCTTCGATGCGTTGCTTGCCGACGCGGCCGAACTTCGGATCCGTGGCTGGATCGTCGGTCGAGGCGGCCCAGGCATGCAGCACGCCGCGCGGGCCGAACTTCTTCTTGTACTCGGGGTTCTTCTGGCCAGGGTAGTCGAGTTCTTCGGGTTCTTCCTCGGCATTCAGGTGATAGAGGTTGCCGAACCATTCGTCGAAGCCGTGCACCGTGGGCAGGAACTCGTTGCGGTCACCCAGGTGGTTCTTGCCGAACTGGGCCGTGGCATAGCCGACCGACTTGAGCGTCTCGGCAAGCGTGGGGTCGCTCTTCTGGATGCCGCGCGTGGAGCCTGGAATGCCAACGGTGGTCATGCCGGTGCGGACCGGCAGTTGTCCCATGATGAAGGCGGCGCGACCGGCGGTACAGCTTGGCTGCCCGTAGTGGTCCGTGAACAGCGCGCCGTTCTTCGCGATCGAATCGATGTTCGGCGTGCGGCCCATCATGCCGTGCGTATACGCGCCGAGGTTCCACATGCCGATGTCGTCCCCGAAGATGACGACGATGTTGGGCTTCTTGTCGGCGGCTTGCGCAGGCGCCACGACGCCGAGCAATGCGGCCCCGCCTATGAGAAACAGCGCTGTTTGTCGGCGCAGTCTTGGCCAGATATTCATGAAATTCCCTTTTTGAATGAACGGCACTTCTGTCGGTGCCGTGAGCAGGAGAGGAGGAGAAACGAAATGCCGCGCGCATGAGCCAGCATTGGTTCAGTGGCGGCAGGCCCCGGGGGCCTTGGTTTGAATGTGTTCGGATCGGTGTCGTGCGCCTCCTTGCCTTTTTCGTTTTGCGATGCATGGGGAGACCACCATTCGATGAGCCCCCCCGGCTGTGGCGAACTGTTGCGTGCGACCACAGGTCGCTGACGCATTTTGATCACCAGGAGCCGACTCACTGTCCTCTGGGCGTTTTAGCACACAACGTTCGCTCAGCGCTCTGGCGGAAGGCGGCGTTCCATCTGAGAATATGACGCGACCCGGCGAGTGAGTCTTCACGCGGAATAGCACGGGTCTGACGGCATCGAGGAGGACAACATGGAATGGCCACCCGTTGACGACATCACGGCGAGTGCACCTTTGCCAGCGGGCTATCGCTACGAGTACCTGAGCCGGCACCAAGTGCCCGCGCTCATCTCTGCACTCAAGGTTTGGTACCCGGGTATCGCGGTCGGCAACGCGAGTTGCCACATGCGTGAATCCTTCTATGCGGAAAAGGTGTGCCTTGACGGCGAGACAGAGCGCGACTTCCTTGTCATCCTCTTCAAGCACGACGACGAGATGGTCGGCATGTTCTCGGTGGAGCGAGACCCGGACAGCGAAGTGCTGTACGGACGCATTTGTGCAATCAGTCACCGGCATCGAGGTTCACACCTGAGTAGAAGCGTCCCGCTTCTCGAGGAAGCATTGGGGCGCGCCATGGGAATGGGGATGGTGTACGGCCTGGCCACGCTGAAGTACCCCCACATGCAGGCGACGTTCGAACGAATGGGCTGGCAGTTGATCGGCATCACGCCGGGATTCGACAGAGAGGTGATTGCGCCGGGCGTCGTGAAGCGGGTCTACGAGGCGATTTATGCGAAGGTGCTGGTCCCCAGCGAACTCTTGCGTCCAAGGGCCCAGGACCTGACACCTGCTGCCAAGGCGCTATTCGATCTGCTCTACCCGGGTCAGTGTCTTGAACGAGTAGACGCCTGATCAAGCTTCCGGCCCGGCTTGCGGGTATGTTTCTTCCTCTTGGCAATGCCCTTCAATTTTTGCCGCGTGAGCTTCAGTTGCTCGATCACCTGGTGCGTCGTGCCGGCTCCCCCACTGTCCCTTTGCCGGGTGCCGGAGGCCTCCACGTAGGCCGTACCGGGTTGCCGGACGCACCCGACAAGCGGCACCCGCAGCACCTATTCCAGACCGTGGTAGTTGATCTGACACTGTTGCGGGGTTGGCAGCACCAGATACGTGACGTCGAGCGGCTTGAGCGACACCGGGACCGCCCACGCGCCCATTTGCACCCACCGCATGCCGGCATCGACGCCCAGCTGATGGACCAGCAGTCCGAGTTGCTGCGCGAAGCAGATCTCAGCGACCGTGGCTGCGGCGCGGCGGCCGCTCGGAACCTGTTGGGGCGGCAGTTTCAGGAGGCAGCGCGGACGGCCGAGCAGCGGATGGGTCGATCATGGTCGCGGCGGTAGCTGCCGTTGACCCGCCAATCCGAACGCCCGCAACGAGTCAAGTCTCTTCCTGCCCGCCCGCACGAACCTGTCGGGTCTCGCGTCGCCCCTCGAACGGCGCGTTAGCCAACAGGCCGGCAACACGAGCATCCTCTCCTGCTCGCTTGTCCTGCTCGCTTGTCCTGCTCACTTGTCCTGGTTTCCAAACACCGTGGTCATCGCCTCGGAAAATGCGGACCGACCATTGGGGAGCCGGGCGGCAAGCTCCGGTGTCAAGTTCACGGCGAAGGGAAGCCTCTCGAGGACGTCGGAGTTGATGTCGACTCCTTCCGCCACTTCGATCAGCCGAAGCCCATCCGTTCCGAGTTCGAACACCGCACGCTCGGTCACATAGAGCACCTGTTGCTTGTCGGCCTGGGCCCGCTTGCCACTGAAGGTGATGTGTCGGACCTCCGTGACGATCTTCGGGACAGAGCCATGCCTGACGATCTCGACCCGAGCGCCGTCGTGTTTCACTTCGAGACCCTTGGCCTCGAAGGCGCCGCAAAACACAACCTTCTTTGCGCGCTGCGTGATGTCGACGAAGCCACCAGGGCCCACGATGTTTTCACCCAGCCATGAAACATTGACGTTTCCCTGCGCATCGAGTTCGCCCATCCCCAGGAAGGCAATGTCGACCCCGCCGCCACTGAAGAAATCGAACTGCTCGGTCGACTTCACGATCGCACTGGGATAGCGGGTCGCGCCGAACAGGTGTCCCCCCAGCAGTTCGCCGTTGTGGGGTCCTTGCTCGATCGTCGTCCAGCCGATTTCAAGGCCCTCTTCATGTGCAATGGCCGGTATGCCATCGGGGACGCCGAAGCCGAAATTCACGCATTTGCCGGGTCGCAATTCCTGGGCGGCGCGTCGTGCGATCAAGTAGCGCAAGCCCTCCGGCACGGCCGGCGCGCGGCGGGTCGGCGGCGCAGCCAGCGCGCCGCTGATGGAGAGGTCGTAGGCGGCGCCCGTCGTTTGCGTCTGCTCGGCGTATCTGCAGATGGAATCCACGAACACGCCAGGCAAGCTGACGGCGCGAGCTGGCGAGATGGGCTCATCCAACGCATCGCGCACCTGCGCAAAGACTTTCCCGCCAGAGTTGTGCGCAGCCATTGCCGCGGCGAACACGTCCATGTCTGCAGGTTCGTCGCGGGAAGTCAGATTTCCCTGGGGGTCGGCTGCCGTTCCGCGCACCAGTGCGAAATCGACCTTGAAGGGCTTGTACCAAAGCAGTTCCTTCCCACCCAGCGTGACGACTTCGACGAGTTCGTCCGTTGCCCGGGCGTTGCATCGACCGCCGCCATGTCGAGGATCCGCGAAGGTGTGAAGGCCAATGTGGGTCACAAGACCATGGCGCCCGGCGCCTATCTCGCGCAGCAGGGTCTGGATCGGGCCTGCCGGAAGGGTGTACGCCTCGATCTCGTTCTGGCGCGCGAGTTCCTGCATGCGCTTGGACCAGGTCCAGTGGCCACCGATGACCCGCTTGACCATTCCCTTGTGCGCGAAGCGGCTGATGCCGGTTGCGACGCCGTCGCCGATGCCCAGGCCATGCACCAGCGTCAGGTTGCGCGGATGCCCGGTTGCGAGAAATCGCTTCTCGATGGCTTCTGCAATGTGATCGGCCTCCTGCAGTCCTCCGCCTGATCCACTGAGCACGACGCACGCGCCGTCGAAGATCTCTTGCGCCATCGCGGCGGCATCTACCCAAACTGCTTTTTTCATTCCGGTCTCCTTTGAGGGGCTTGCAAGCTGAAGTTCGTCGTGGCATGATTCTACTAACTAGTTAGATAGTTGTGTGGATTCCAAGGAGACAAAGTGGAAATTTCGACAGAACACCAGCAGGTGGCCGACATGGCCCGTCGCTTCGCCAACGAACAGATCCGGCCGGAAGCGGAGCGCCTGGACCGCGAGGAAGCTTTTGCAGGCGACATCTACAAGGCGATGGCCGACAACGGCCTGTTCGGCATCACGGTCCCCGAGGCCTATGGCGGCGCCGGCCTGGACGCGCTGGCCTACAGCATCGTGATGGAGGAACTGAGCCGTGGGTATGCATCGGTCGCCGACCAGTGCGGACTCGTCGAATTGGTCACGACCCTGCTCTGCACCCACGGCACCAACGCGCAGAAAGAAACCTGGATCGGCCCCATCATCCGTGCCGAAAAACGCGCCGCCTATTGCATTACGGAAGCCGGGGCTGGTTCGGACGTGTCGGGCATCAAGACGACGGCCGAGCGCGTTGGCGACGGTTGGATCCTGAACGGCGCGAAGCTCTGGATCCACAACGCGCCGGTGGCCGATGTCGCATTCGTCCTCGCGCGGACCCATCGGGAAGCCGGCAAGCGAGGGATGAGCATCTTCATCGTCGATTGCACGGCCGCGGGGGTATCCAAGGGACCCAAGGAGCACAAGCTGGGGCAGCGTTCGTCGCAGGTGGGCGAGTTGCACTTCGAGAACGTCGCGTTGCCCGCCGATGCACTGCTTGGAAAGGAGGGGCGCGGCTTCCACATGATGATGAGCGTCCTCGAGAAAGGGCGCGTCGGCATCGCCGCGCTCGCCGTCGGGATCCTGCAGGCGGCCCTGGAAGCTTCCATCGAGCAGACCAAGATCCGCAAGCAGTTCGGCCAGGCCATCGCCGACTTCCAGGGAATCCAGTTCATGCTCGCCGACATGGCAAAAGACACCGAGGCCGCCAGGCTGCTGGTGCGCTCGGCGGCACGCAAGCTGGACGCCGGCATCGATGCGACGGCGGCCTCGTCGATGGCCAAGTGCTTTGCGGGCGACGCGGCCGTGGCGCAGACGTCCAACGCGATCCAGATCTTCGGCGGCAGCGGCTATATCCGCGGATACGAGGTGGAGCGTCTCTACCGGGACGCCAAGATCACGCAGATCTACGAGGGCACCAACCAGATCCAGCGCGTGATCATCGCGCGCAAGCTTCTGAACGGGTGACGCCATGCGAAAAACAGCCATCGTTACTGGCGCCTCGCGTGGCATCGGCCGCGCAACGGCACTCGCCCTGGCCGAGGAAGGCTTCGACATCGCTGCCGTCGCGTGGCGCGACGCCGAGCGCTTCGGCGCATTGGTTGCCGACATCGAAAAACTGGGTCGGCGCTGCAAAGCCTATGACCTGGACATCGGCGAGCGCGCGGCGCACGAGCCGTTCCTCGACGACGTCGCCCGCGAATTCGGCGACGTGCATTGCCTCGTCAACAACGCCGGCGTCTCGGTGCTTGCGCGGGGCGACCTTCTGGATGTCGGGGAAGAGAGCTATGACCGCTGCTTCGACGTCAATACCCGCGGAACCTTCTTCTTCACGCAGTCTGTCGCGCGCCGCATGGTGAACACGGAAGGCCCCGGCGAGGCATTTCGCAGCATCGTCTTCGTCACATCCTCGAACGCTGTCGCCGCCACGATCGAGCGTGGCGAGTACTGCATGTCGAAGATCGCATCCCACATGGCAGCCCGGCTCTATGCACTGCGCCTGGCCAGGGACGGCATCGGGGTGTACGAGGTCCAGCCGGGACTCATCCTGACCGAGATGACTGCGCCATCGAAGGCGAAGTACGACGACCTGATCGAAAAGGGCATGACCGCAACGCCACGCTGGGGATTGCCCGAAGACGTGGCGCGCGTGATTCGCACGATGGCGGCCGGACT
The DNA here is from genome assembly GCF_037889915.1 of Variovorax humicola. NCBI lineage: Bacteria > Pseudomonadati > Pseudomonadota > Betaproteobacteria > Burkholderiales > Comamonadaceae > Variovorax > Variovorax humicola. The sequence continues at coordinate 135,809 of NZ_JBBKZV010000011.1, forward strand.
CCTGCCTTACACGGTGGCGCAGGAAGTCCGCGTCGACGGCGGCCTGCTGATTCAACGCTTCTAGAGGCGGCCATGCGTGACCTTTCCGTCGGCCCCGATTGCGTCTGCCTCAACACCGCGACCCTGGGTTTCCGCGACCCCCTCGAACTCACCGTGCGCCGCGTTGCCGAGGCCGGCTTTGGCTTCATCACACCGTGGCGGCAGGAAGTGGACGAACGCCATCCCGAGCGCGCGGCCCACGTGATCCGCGATGCAGGCCTGAAGGTCGGCGGCTATTGCCGAACGGAATACTTCTCTGCCGATGATCGCGGCGGCCGTACCGCCTCCATCGATTCCAATCGGCGTGCAGTGGAGGTCGCGGCCGTTCTCGGGGCGCCGTTCGTCGTCGCCGTGGTGGGTGGGCTCGCGCCGAACTCGCGGGATATTCAAGCCTGCCGGGAGCAGATCCTGGAGGGCCTCGAGGCCCTCAAGCCAACGCTCAAGGCCACGGGTGTTGCGATCGCGCTGGAGCCGCTTCATCCGTTTTATGCCGCCGACCGCAGCCTGCTCAACACCGTGGAACAGGCGCGGCGATGGTGCGAACGCCTCGACCCGGACAACGAGGGCCTTTTCGGAATCGCGGTCGATGCCTATCACGTCTGGTGGGATCCAGACCTCGAAGGCTCTCTGGATCGCGCCTCGGACCGGATCATGGCGCTGCACGTATGCGACTGGATGCGCCAGACCGGCGATCCGCTGCTCGATCGCGGAATGATGGGCGACGGCGTGATCGAGCTCGCGCGGCTGCGTCAGTCCGTCGAAACCCGCGGATTCAAAGGCCCGGTGGAAGTCGAGATCTTCTCGAAGGAAAACTGGTGGAAACGGCCGCCAGAAGAGATCCTGCGCATCTGCCGGGAGCGCTTGAACACAGTGGTGTGATGCGACCGGGCAAGGGCTCGGCCGCTGTCGATTCGTTTACAAGAAATGGGCTATCGCCCGCGAGGCATGAGATGACGAAACTGCAATTGCCGGATACGTCCGGAAAGCTTTGCGCCTACACCCTGCAGGGCACGCCCTGGGATGCGGCGAAGCCGGCCCGGGCATTCAACCGGGTGGTGTTCTCCGCGGCCCACGTGGTTGCGGATCCGTATGCGAACGTCGACCCTTGGACGGGCGGTGCGATCGACTGGGATGCGACGCTCGCCTATCGACGCTATCTTGCCGACCTTGGCCTGGGGATTGCCGAGGCGATGGACACCGCGCAGCGGGGAATGGGGTTGAGCTGGGACGATTCGCTGACGCTCATCCGGCGCACCAGCCAGGCATTGGAAGGCACCGGCGTTCCCATCTTCAACGGCTGCGGCACCGACCATCTGGACCCGTCGGCGGTTGGCACGGTGGACGATGTGATCGCGGCGTACCTGACACAGGTGGAAGCGATCCAGCAGGCCGGCGGCCGCTTGATCCTGATGGCCAGCAGGGCGCTCGCGCGTGTCGCGAAGAGCCCGGACGACTACCTGCGGGTCTACCGAAAAGTCCTCGCCGCCGCGGACCAGCCGGTGGTGCTGCATTGGCTCGGCGACATGTTCGATCCCGAACTCAAGGGTTATTGGGGAACGGGCGACCTGACGGCTGCGCGCGACATCGCGCTGCAAGTCATCGAAGAGAGCCAGTCCAAGGTCGACGGCATCAAGATCTCGCTGCTGGACAAGGACCGCGAGATCGACATGCGGCGCCGCCTGCCCGCGCCGGTCAGGATGTACACCGGCGACGACTTCAACTATCCCGAACTCATCGCCGGCGACGACCAGGGGTATTCGCATGCGCTGCTGGGAATCTTCGATGCCATCGCGCCGGCGGCGTCGCATGCACTCTCGGCACTTGCGAACGGCGACAAGCCGAAGTTCCTGGAGATCCTCGAGCCGACGATTCCACTGTCGCGGCGCATCTTCGGTGCACCCACGCGCTTCTACAAGACCGGCGTGGTGTTCCTGGCCTACCTCAACGGGCACCAGCCCCACATGGTCATGCTGGCGGGCCATCAGGCGATGCGCCCACTGCCCTACTTCGTGGACATCTTCAAGCTCGCGGACGCGGCCGGTCTGCTGAGGGAGCCGGAACTGGCGGCGGCGCGCATGCGGCAATTCCTGGCGCTCCATGGCGTGCAGGCTTGACTTGCCCGCACCTGGAGCGACCATGGGCACCCTGATCTCCCATCGCGCCGGGCCTGTGTGGACGCTGGAGCTGTCCAATGCGGGCAAGGCGAACGCCTTGGACCTGGCCATGCTCGATGCGCTCGACAAAGCGGTGTCCGACGTCGAGCGCGACGAGAGCGTTCGTGTCGTCGTCTTGCGCGGTCCGCAGGGTGGCCCTTTTTCGTCGGGTGCGGACATCGGCGAATGGGGGCCCATGTCGCCGGAGCAGTTCGGTCGCGACTGGATCGACCACGGCAACATCATCTTCCGGCGCTTCGAGATGCTTCGCTGCCCCACGATTGCATCGGTCGAAGGGATCTGCTTCGGCGGGGGCCTGGAACTTGCGCTGTGCGCCGACCTGCGGATCGCCAGCCAGGGCGCGCGATTCCGCTTCCCGGAAGTGGCGATCGGTGCCATGCCGGGCTGGGAGGGTGGGCCGCGATTGGCACGCACCGTGGGGCGGGGCCGTGCCTTGGAAGCGGTGCTCTGCGCAGGCGAGATCAGCGCTGAACTTGCGCACGGCTGGGGCCTGGTCAATGCGTGGTGTCCGCAGGAAGCTTTCGAGGGCCTCGTCGCTTCCACTGCCGAACGGCTTGCGCGAGTCTCTCCGTGCGCGGCGAGGCACGCCAAGGCGGCCATCCTCGGCAATGGCGACTCCAGAACATTCCACCGAAGCGCAGCCACGGCCCTCAAGGGAAGCCGCGATGCCGCAATCGGGATTCAAGCTTTCGCCGCGAAATCGGCGGCGGTTTTCTAGCAGCACGCAGGAGCAACGATGAGCAGGATTTCTCTCCCGAAAGAGCCGCGCAGGTTCCAGATGTACATCGGCGGCGAGTTCACGGATGGCGCCTCGGGCGACACCACGACGCGCCACAGCCCCGCGCACGGAACGGCCGTCGCACAGTGGCCGTCCGGGTCGGCCGCCGATGCGCAGCGCGCCATCGCTGCGGCGCGGCGGGCCTTCGACGCAGGCCCCTGGCCGCACTTGAGCGCGGGGGAGCGAGCTACTGTGCTGTTCAAGGTGGCCGACCTCATCGAGCAATGCGCAGCGGAATTCGGCCTGATCGAGTCACTGGAAACCGGCAAGCCGATCACGCAGGCCATTGGCGAGATCAAGGGCGCAGTCGATGTCTGGCGCTTCGCCGCGGGCGCTGCCCGCGTCGTGAAAGGCGACGCGCACAACAACCTGGGCGACCGGGTCATCGCCATGGTCCTGCGCGAGCCCGTCGGCGTGGTGGGACTCATCACGCCCTGGAACTTTCCCTTCTTCATCCTTGCCGAGCGCTTGCCCTTCATTCTTGCCGCGGGATGCACGGTGGTCGTCAAGCCATCGGAGGCCACGAGCGGCACCACCTTGAAGCTGTGCGAGCTGCTGCACGAGGCGGGATTGCCGGCCGGCGTGGTCAATGTCGTGACGGGCCGCGGGTCCGTGGTGGGCCAATGCCTGCTGGACAGCGACCAGGTCGACATGGTTTCCGTCACCGGCTCGATAGCGACCGGCCGCAAGGCCATCGCGGCGTCCGCTGGAAGCATCAAGAAGCTGGGGCTCGAGTTGGGTGGCAAGAATCCCCACATCGTCTTTGCCGACGCCAACCTCGACGAAGCAGCCGACGGCGTAGCCTTCGGCATGGCCTTCAATGCCGGCCAGTGCTGCGTGGGCGGCAGCCGCCTGGTGGTCGAACGATCGATCGCCGCCGAGTTCACCGAGAAGCTGGCCGGGAAGATGCGGCGCATCCGCGTCGGCGATCCGCTGGATGAACAGACCCAGGTCGGCGCATTGTTCGACGAGGCGCACATGGAGAAGGTGCTGTCCTATGTCGACGACGGCGTGCGCATGGGCGCCAGGATCGTCTGCGGCGGCGCAAGGACGGACGACCAGAACGGCTACTTCGTGCAGCCCACGCTCATGACCGACGTACGACCCGAGATGCCGTTGGTGCGCGAGGAGATCTTCGGACCGGTGCTTGCCGTCGTGCCCTTCGACACCTTCGACGAGGCACTGGAAATCGCCAACGACAGCGTGTTCGGCCTCTCGGCATCCATCTGGACACAGGACCTCACCAAGGCCCTGCGCGCGATGAGAAAGGTGCAGGCGGGCCGCGTGTGGATCAACACCACCCTGGACAACGGGCCCGAGACGCCGCTGGGCGGCGTGAAGCAGTCCGGGCTCGGGCGGGAAGCGGGTCTGGCGGGCATCGAGGAATACACCGAGCTCAAGACCGCACACATCAACCTGCACCCGCGCGTGCACTGGATCAGCTGAGGTCATCATGGATGCATACGACTTCATCGTGGTGGGCGCCGGCTCGGCCGGCTGCGCGCTGGCGGCGCGCCTGTCGGAAGACCCGGGCGTTTCGGTCCTGCTGCTCGAGGCAGGCCCCACTGACAGGAATCCCTTCATTCACCTGCCGGTCGGCTTCTACAAGATGACCGCCGGCCCGCTGACCTGGGGCCTGAAGACCGCGCCGCAGCGCCATGCGATGAACCGGGAGATTCCCTACGCACAGGGCCGGGTCCTGGGCGGAGGCGGCTCCATCAACGCACAGGTGTTCACGCGTGGATGCCCTGAAGACTATGACGCCTGGGAGCAGGAGTTCGGTTGCGAAGGCTGGGCATTCGCCGACGTGCAACCCCTGTTCGTACGCTCCGAAGACAACGATACGCTCGCCGGCCAATGGCACGGCACGGGCGGCCCGCTGGGCGTGTCCACCCCTTGCCCGGACCCGTTGACGCGAGCGTTCGTGCAGGCTTGCCAGCAGGCAGGCATGCCCTACAACCCGGATTTCAACGGCCCGACCCAGGCGGGCGCGGGACCGTATCAGACGACCACGCGAGGGGCGCGGCGCTGCTCCGCCGCTGTCGGCTACCTGCGACCCGCTGCAGGCCGCAAGAACCTGACCGTGCGAACCGACGCCGAAATTCATCGCGTGAAGGTGGAGGGAGGTCGTGCGGTAGGCGTAGCAGTGACTCACAACGGCCGCGCCGAGCTGATGCGTGCCGAACGCGAAGTGCTCATCACGTCGGGAGCGATTGGATCGCCGAGGCTGATGATGCTGTCGGGCCTCGGGCCGGCCGATGCGCTGCGAAGCGCCGGCATCGAGGTCGTCGCGGACCTGCCCGAAGTGGGCCGCAACCTTCATGACCATTTCGGCATCGACATCGTCTACGAACTGAACGGCCCCCACAGCTTCGACAAGTATGCGAAGCCGCATTGGAGTGCCTGGGCGGGCCTGCAGTACGCCCTCTACAAGAAAGGCCCGGTCGCCTCCAACATCGTCGAAGGCGGGGCGTTCTGGTATGCCGATCCACACGCCGCCACACCGGATCTCCAGTTTCACTTCCTGGTCGGTGCCGGTGTCGAAGCGGGCGTGCCGAAGATCGGATCAGGTTCGGGAATCACCCTGAATTCGTACGCGCTCCGGCCGCAGGCGCGAGGCAGCGTCACCTTGCGAAGCGCCAATCCGAAGGACTTGCCGATCGTCGACCCCAACTTCCTGGGTCATCCCGACGATCTCCGCATCTCCGTCGAAGGCGTTCGGCAGAGCCGCGAAATCATGAGTCAGTCCGCATTCGCCAAATACGTGCGCAAGGAGCACTTCCCCGGCAGCAACGTGGCCTCGCAGGCCGAGCTCGAGGCCTATGCACGCCAGTACGGCCGAACTTCCTACCACCCGGTAGGAACGTGCAGGATGGGTGGCGATGCGCTCTCGGTGGTCGATCCGCAGTTGCGCGTGCGCGGCGTTGCGGGTCTTCGGATCTGCGACAGCTCGGTGATGCCCCGGCTGGTGAGTTCCAACACCAATGCCCCCTCCATCATGATCGGCGAGAAAGCCGCCGACCTGATCAAGGGCATCGCGACCACGCGGCCTGCCGGCAGTCCTACCCTGGCGTCGCTCAGCGACGCGGCCGCGCGCGCTGCCATTCGACAAGCTGCCGCGGAGAGAAACCCATGATCCGACACGTTGTTCTCGTCCGCTTCAAGGAGCACACGACGGTCGCGCAACGTGCGCAGTTCGTTCGGGCCTTCCATGCGCTTTCAACCCGGATCGCGCAGGTTCGGCGGTTGGAGTCGGGTGTGAATTCCAGTCCCGAAGGCCTGGACAAGGGATTCACGCATTGCTTCCTCGTTTCGTTCGACAACCCGGCCGATCGGGACGCGTATCTGCCGCATCCCGCCCACCAGGCATTTGTCCAGGAGACCGGTGCCTGGGTTGCCGACGTGCTCGTCGTCGACTACCAGACCTCAGCCCACACATCGGAGGAATCCACATGACCACGCCCGCCACGATGCAGGCCGCGGTGCTCGTTGCGCCGGGGCGCTTCGAGTTGCGACAGGTTCCGGTACCGACACTCGCGCCAAACGAGGTCTTGATCAAGGTGAGTCGTTGCGGCCTGTGCGGCACCGACATTCACATCTACCAGGGTCACTATTCCGCGGACAAGCTGCCCTTGATTCCCGGCCACGAGTTTTCGGGCTGGGTCGTCGAGACCGGCTCGGACGTCGATGACGTCGAGATCGGCACGGCGGTCACCGCCGACATCAATGTGGGATGCGGGCGCTGCTTCTACTGCCGAAAGAACGAGATCCTCAATTGCCGCACGATGGCGCAGATCGGCATTCACGTGAACGGCGGGCTGGCGGAGTATGTCAAGGTGCCTGTCAGCCATCTGGTCAGGATCCCGCCGCGCACACCCATCGAAATGGGTGCCCTGGTGGAGCCCGTTTCCTGCATCGTGCGCGCCGTGAAGAAGAGCCGCCTGCGCCTCGGCGAGTCGGTGTTGATTCTGGGCGCGGGGCCCATCGGCAACTTGCACTTGCAGCTGGCGCGCGCCGTCGGGGCGGCGCCCATCATCGTGTCCGAGCCCAATCCGGGTCGCGCCGCATGGGCCAGCCGCTCGGGCGCTGACGTCGTCGTGAGCGACCCGGAACAACTGCAGGCCGCGGTGATGGAAGCGACCGGTGGCCGAGGTGCCGACCTGGTCATCGAATCCGTCGGGCTGCCCGCGTTGTACGAGCAGGCATTTGACCTGGTGCGTCCGGGAGGAAGAGTGCTGGCCTTCGGGTTGGCCGACCAGGAGGCGCAGGCCCGGTACCACCCTTTCAAGGTCGTGCTGGGCGAGATCGGCTTGCAGGGCAGCGTCGCGGGAATGGGCGACGACATGCACGAGGCAATGACGCTGGTCGCGCACGACCGGGTTCGGCTGGAGGAGTTCGCGCAGGTCGTCTATCCGCTGGCGGACATTTCCCGGGCGATGGAGGCCTTCGTCTCCGACAAGAGCATCAACAAGGTTCAGATTGCCGTGGCATGACGGCGCAGGAGACACCGCGATGAGCATCTATTTCCGCAACACCTACGAGCGTTCGTTCGGCACCTATCCGCTGCGGCGAGAGGTTCTGGCAGATGCACTTCGCACGGCACTGGACGTCGGCTACAGGTCGATCGACACCGCGCAGATGTACGAGAACGAAGAGGACGTCGGCACTGCGCTCAAGAGCGGGAACGTGCCGCGCTCCGAGCTGTGCGTCACGACCAAGGTCCATCCGGACAACTTCACGCCCGAGCGCTTCATCCCGTCGGTAGTGGAGAGCCTGAAGAAGCTTCAGCTGAGCTACGTGGACGTCTTGCTGGTGCATTGGCCACCCATGGACGGCAATGTCGTGCCTTCGCTCAAGCTGCTGGAGCAAGCCGCAAGGAACGGCCTGACGCGGCATATCGGCGTGAGCAACTACACGGCGGCCATGATGGAAACCGCGGCGGACGTGGTCTCGGTGCCGCTCGTGACCAACCAGATCGAATTTCACCCGCTGCTGGACCAATCGGCGATGTTGCAGGCAGCGACACGCACCGGCATCCCGCTCGCGTCGTACTGTTCGGTCGCTCGCGGCGAAGTCTTCAAGCATCCGATCTTCGAGGAGATAGGCCAGGCCTGCGGCCGCAGCGCCGCCCAGGTCGTGTTGCGCTGGATCCTCCAGAAGGGCGTGTCCATCAACACCATGTCGACCAAGCCCGCCAACATCGCGGCCAATTTCGAGGTCATGGATTTCACGCTCTCGAGCATCGAGATGGACCGCATCGATGCCATGACGAAGACCGGCTACCGAATCGTCGACAAGTCGCTCGTGCCATGGGCGCCCGAGTGGGACTGAGCCGCTGGCGAACGCTTCCAGAACAACTTCACCGGAGACTGCAATGAACCCCTCTGCAAGGCGCAAGCTTGGCCGCGTCGACCTCGATGTAACGGCCTTCGCGTTTGGAACCGCACCGATCGGCAACATCTTCAAGCGCATTTCGGAGGAGGAATCCGAAGCCATGTTCCGCACGGCGTGGGACGCCGGCGTTCGCTATTTCGATACGGCACCCATGTATGGGCACGGGTTGTCGGAACAGCGCACGGGTCACAGCCTGCGCTGGAAGAACAGGGATGAGTTCGTGCTGTCGTCGAAGGTGGGACGTGTGCTCAAGCCGGCGCGGCGATCCGACATCGACTTCGCGCCCTGGGTGGACGGGGCGCCGTTCGCCATGCATTTCGACTACAGCTACGACGGGACGATGCGCGCGTTCGAGGACTCGTTGCAGCGCATGGGCCTGGAGCGCATGGACATCTGCTTCATCCATGACATCGACGTCTTCTCACGCGGCGCCGAACAGCCGGCGGTGTTCAAGCAGGCCATGGATGGCTGCTGGAAAGCGCTGGAGAAGTTGCGATCGGAAGGGGTGGTCAAGGCCATCGGTGTCGGCGTGAACGAATGGGAGGTGTGCCACGAAGCGCTGAAGCAGCGGGACTTCGATTGCTTCCTGCTCGCGGGCCGGTACACGCTGCTGGAACAGGATGCGCTCGATGCCTTTCTTCCGTTGTGCGAGAAGCGCGGCGCCGCCGTGGTCGTTGGCGGCGGCTTCAATTCCGGAATCCTGGCCACAGGGGCCAGGCCAGGGGCGAAATACAACTATGCGCCCGCGCCCGAATCCGTGATGCGCCGCGTCGCAGACATCGAGAAAGTGTGCGCCCGGTATGAGGTGCCGCTGCCCGCCGTCGCGTTGCAGTTTGTTGTCGCGCACCCGGCGATTCCCTCGTTCATCGCAGGCACGCGTACGGTAGAGCAGCTCGAGCAGAACCTGGCCTGGTTCAACCACGCCATCCCGCCCGATTTCTGGGCCGAACTCAAGCGCCTGGGCCTGCTGCGGGAAGACGCGCCAGTGCCGGCGCAATAACGCACCCGCATCAGCGTTAACCCTGTAGAAGTCGGCCAGCCTCACTTCTATACTAACCAACTAGATAGATAGTTACTCGCTGTTCAAGCGAAACAACGCAGACCCATGCGCAGTTGGGGGTCCTGGAAAACGGAGATCAACATGGCGTTCATCAAGTCCTTCATCGAACAGGAAACTTCGCGCCGCCGCGACTTCCTGCTGGCCAGCGCATACGGCCTTGCCGGTGTCGCTGCGGCAGGCGCGCCGCTCGGCGTGTTTGCACAGAACAAGCCGACGGTGGCCTGGAGCTACCGCGACCGCAACAACCCTTATTGGCACTCCGTCGTCTCCGGAGGCGAGTCGTTCCTCGAGAGCGTGGGCATGAAGAAATCCGACCTGGTCCACCTGCTCAACGGCGGGAGTTCGGAAAAGTCCCTGGCGGACATCAAGGCGCTGCTGGCCAAGACGAATGGGAATGCGGCCATCGCCTGCGACGCCAACGACGCGCCCAACTGCCGCCCGGTGGTGGAGTCGGTCAAGAAGGCCGGCGGCTATGTGTCCACGATCTGGAACAAGCCCGACGACCTGCATCCGTGGGACTTCGGCGACAACTGGGTGTCCCACATGACCTGGTCCGACGAGGGGCCCTCCGAGCAGACGGCCCGCATCCTGTTCAACGCCATGGGCGGCAAGGGCGCATTTGTCGGGGTTGGGGGAATTGCCGCCAACAACCCGGCGATCGAGCGACGCAACGGGATGATGAAGGCGCTGAAGGACTTCCCCAACATCGAACTGCTGGACTACCAGCCAGCCGACTGGGCCACACAGAAGGCCAATCAGGTCATGCAGGGCTTCCTGACCCGCTTCGGCAACAAGATCACCGGCGTGTTCTGCGCCAATGACTCGATGGCCTACGGCGTTCTGGAGGCATTGAAGGCAGAAGGACGAAAGCTGCCCGTCGTGGCATATGACGGAAATGCCGAGGCCACCGACCTGGTGATCAAGGGCGACTTGCTGGCCACTTGCTTCACCAATCCGTACTGGGGTGGTGGTGTCACCGCGGCGCTGGCCTACCATGCCGCGGTCGGCACATTCAAGCCGTCCTCGGAGCCCAGGGAACACCGCGAGTTCTATGGGCCGACGATCCTGGTCACCCAGAAAGACGCTGCCGAGTTCAAGAAGAAGTACATCACCGGAACGCCGACCTACGACTGGAAGGACTTCTGGGGTCCGTCTCGCGGACAGATCAAGTACGCGGGCAAGGCATGATGGCAGCCCTTGACCAGGCGAGCGCGGCGGGGCCGCGCCCGGAGCCCGGCGCCTTGGCCACGCACGCGATGGCGCCTGGCAAATCGACAGCCCATCGAAGGGAGTTCGTCTCGCGCTGGGCTCCCGTATTGGTCCTCGCGGCCTTGGTGGCAGCGTTGTCCGTTGCCAACTCTAACTTTCTGTCGCTCGGCAACCTGGCGCGGGTCGCGATCGCATCCGTACCGGCGCTGATGGTCGCGCTCGGCGTGACGTTCATCGTCATCATGGGCTCCATCGATCTTTCGATGGAAGGCACCGTCTCGACGACCGCCGTGCTGTTTGCGCTTTGCTTCAACGCACTGGGCGGGCAACTGGCCGGCCTGGGCGCGCTCGCGATCTTCGCGGCCATGCTCGCCGGCGCCGGCGTCGGGCTCGTCAATGGTCTCGTGCACGTCAAGCTGAAGATCCCGTCGTTCATGGCGAGCCTGGCCATCGGCTTTGTCGGCATGGGCTTGTCGGTCCTCCTGACCGGCGGCGACATCATTCGGGTGAACGACGACGTCTTCCGGGGGTTGTTGCTCAAGCGCATCCTGGGCTTCCCGCTCATGGTGTACGCGGCCATCGGGGTGGTGTTCATCGCCTGGTTCATCCAGCGAAACACGACGCTTGGCCGCAATTTCTACGCTGTGGGGGGCGGCGAGGATCTCGCCCATGCGTCGGGTCTCAACGTGCGCCGGGTCCGCATCCTGGGCTTCATGCTGGCCGGCGTTTTCTACAGCATCGGGGCGATCTTCGCGGTGGCGCGCGGGGGCATGGCTGAATCGCTGACGGGTTCGAACTACATGTTCGTCTCCATCACCTCGGTGGTCGTCGGCGGAACGTCCTTGATGGGCGGCAACGGCGGCGTCTGGAACACCGTGATCGGCGTGTTGATCGTCAACGTCATCGCCAACGGCATGGTCGTGCTGGGCCTGCCGAGCTATGTGCAGGATGGTGTGCTGGGAATCCTGGTCATCGTCGCCGTGGTGCTGTCCACCAGTCGCAAGTCGCATTCCCTCGTGAAGTGAGACGTCATGCTTGAATTCCGAAAAGTCGAAAAGACGTTCCCGGGTGTTCGCGCACTCAAGGGCATTGATTTCAAGGTCGCCAAGGGCGAGGTCGTGGGCCTGGTCGGCGAGAACGGCGCGGGAAAGTCCACGCTGATGAAGGTGATCTACGGCGCCTACCAGCATGATGGTGGCGAGGTCCTCGTCAACGACAGGGCTACGAAGTTCGCCAACCCGCGCGAGGCCATGCTCCAAGGCATCGGCATGGTCTTCCAGGAGCAATCGCTGATTCCGAGCCTTTCGGTGATGGAAAACATCTTCCTGGGTTTCGAGCAGCAGTTCGTGAAGTGGGGCGTCATCCGATGGAGACGGATGGCGGAGGCCGCGAAGCGGCAGCTGGCGAAGGTCCACCTGGACGTGGACCCCTACACCACCACCTCGCAGCTCTCCTTTGCGCAACGCCAGATGGTCGAATTGGCCAAGGTGCTGACACTGGAGGAGCGGGTCCATGGCGACCTGGTCATCCTTCTGGACGAGCCGACCTCCGTCCTGTCCAAGGAGGAAGTGCAACTGCTCTTCAAGCTGGTGCGCGAACTGCGCTCGCGCGCGGCCTTCATCTTCGTCTCGCATCGGCTCGACGAGGTGATCGACATCTCGGACCGCATCTATGTGCTGAAGGACGGAGAGGTCGTGGACGTTGTCCAGGGCGAAGGCGCGCAGGCCGAGAAGATCCAGCACAGGATGGTTGGACGCGAGATCAGCAAGGAGTACTACCGCGAGGAGAAGCAGCGCCCCTACCAGGATGATGTCCTGGTCGAAGCCCGGGGGATGAGCCTCAAAGGCAAGTACGACGATGTCTCTCTCAAGCTCAGGCGCGGCGAGGTCCTCAGTCTGGTCGGCGTGGAGGGGGCTGGCGGCGAAGAGATCATGCGCACGATATTCGGGCTCGAGCGGCCCGACCGTGGTGAACTGAAGATCAAGGGCCACACGGTGCGGCAGTTCTCGCCGGCGAATGGCGTTCGGTGCGGCGTCGGATACATCCCTCGCGAGCGCAAGATCGAGGGCATCGTCGCCGGCATGTCGGTGTTCGAGAACATGACGCTCTCGCAAATGGGCAAGTACAGCGCGGGCGGCGTCATGAAGCGCGGCGCCGAGCGCAAGACGGCCAAGGAATGGGTCGACCGCTTCGAGATCAAGACGCCTTCGGTCGACGCCAACGCGGGCAAGCTGTCCGGCGGCAACCAGCAGAAGGTGGTGATCTCGAAGTGGCGCAGTGGCGGCTCGGACATCATCTTGCTGGACCACCCCACGCGCGGCGTGGACGTCGGCGCCAAGGAAAACATCTACGAGGTCGTTCGCGAGATGTCGGCCGATGGCTGCGGCATTCTCCTGATGGCCGACACGCTGGAAGAGGCGATCGGCCTCTCGCACACAGTCGCCGTCATCAAGGATGGCCGCATTCAGCAATGGTTCGACTGCAAGCCCGGCGCCAAACCGACCCTGTTCGACCTCGTGCACTACATGACCTGAAGGCCTGGATATGAACATCGAAAGGCTTCGGCCCTATCTTCCGTGGATCACCCTTGTATTCCTGACGCTCGCGGTGACGGCGATCGCGCCCGGCTTCCTGGCGCTCAACAGCCTCGTGCAAATGACCGCGGACGTGTCGACCTTGTTCGTGCTGTCGCTCGGCATCACGCTGGTCATCTACATCGGCGGCATCGACCTTTCCGCACAGTCCGTCGCGAACATGACGACCGTCCTGGTCACGCTGTCGCTGCCGACGCTCGGCATCTGGTCGGCGCTTTGCGTGCTGCTTGCAGGCGCGGTGATCGGCTTCGTCTCGGGCTACGCGTCGACGAAGCTGAAGGTCCCTTCGTTCATCTCCACGCTTGCACTTGGAGGGGTGGCACTTTCCGTTGGGCAGTTCGCGTCGGGCCAGCAGGCCGTTTTCATGGACCCCACGGCACGCGACGCGGCTTTCGGCTGGATCATCGGCAGCACCTTCGGGTTGCCCAATGAGATCTTCGTGGCTGCAGCGCTGCTCCTGGTCCTGCTGTTCATCGAACGACGCACGACGCTCGGACGCGCACTCAAGGCCATCGGCGCGGGCGAGCCAGCCGCTATCGCCTCCGGACTTCGAGTGGACGCCTACAAGATTGCCGTCTATGCGATAGCCGGCCTGATTTCGGCGCTCGCGGGCTTGTTGTTCTCCGTGAAGTTGGCCGGCGGTGCACCCAACATTGCCGAAGGCTTCCTGCTCCCTGCGATCGTCGCCGTCCTGATCGGTGGCACGCCGCTGACGGGGGGCGTCGGGGGTGTCTTGAATACGTTGATCGGCGCACTGATCGTTGCGGTCATCCGCACGGCGATGGTGTACCTCGACGTTCCGCCGACCGCGCAGCAGATCGTGTTCGGCGTCGTCTTGATTGCGGCCATTGCCTTGACGATCGACCGAAGCAAGCTCGCCATGGTGAAGTGATGAGCGCCGCCCGGCCGCCCGAAGGCGCTCGCGCCGCAGTGCGAAGCACGGCGGGTTACCCGATGAGCACACCGGCAGACGCCGTCGCGTCGAGCATGGCGGCGGCCGCCGATCGTTCTCGACGGCATCGGCATCGCCATCGTTCGCGGAGTTCCCGGGCGGCGAGATCAGGCGCCGTTGGTCGATCCGCGAAAAGGTGTGCGGTTCCATTGAATGAATTGCCTCGAATCGACAGGTCGACCGCCATTCGAAGCCGCAGTATAGTGACGAGATTGGTCAAGCGACACCCGCGGCGGTCGTTCCACGATTTCCCTGCTTGAATTGCCGCTCAATTGACGACTACCCGACACAGACATTCCAAATGGGCGAAAAGCTACCCTTCCGCGCACGCAATCCGGATAACACCAAACAGCTTATTCTGGATGCGGCAAAAATCGAGTTTGCGAAGGCAGGGCTGGGTGGTGCGCGAGTAGACAAGATTGCCGAAACGTCGGGCGCCAACAAGGGAATGATCTACCACTACTTCGGTGGAAAGGAGGAACTCTTCGCGGCTGTCGTCGAGGACGCCTATCTGGGAATCCGAAGCCAGGAGCGCCTATTGGGGCTGCTCGACCTGAAGCCTTCGGAGGCGATCAAGAAGCTGGTCGAGTTCACTTGGGAGTACTACCTTGAAAATCCCGAGTTCATTACCCTTGTCAATAGCGAGAACTTGCATGAGGCTAGGCACATAGCAGGCAGCAAACAACTGCGTAAACTGCAAAAGGAATATGTGGACACGGTGAGGGAAATCCTTGAGCGTGGAGCAGCTTCCGGGGAGTTTCGAAAAGACATCGATGCCGCTCAGCTCTGCATCACGATTGCCGCAATTGGATTTTATTACCTGAATAATCGACACACCGGGGGTGTGCTTTTTGGTTTTAATTTTGCAAGCCGCGAAGCCTTGGCAGCAAGAATCAAATTCAATATAGAAACCATCATGCGGATGGTGATGAATTAGGCGGCCGGAGGCGACGGCGGTCGAGTCGAGAAGACTGCTCCCAAGTCTCCCGCCAGCAACCCGAGAGGACGCCGGTTCCAGTGGCGCAGGCTCATTGAACAGCGAGCGGCGGCGGTACGTACATGCGCGCTGCCACGTCGCCCCTGGGGCGATAGAACCGGAACGTCAGGCTGTAGCCCTGGCCCTTGGGCGTCGGCAACCAGTTGCCATGCGGGGCCTCCTTGGGTTGCGCGTCGGCGAAGTACAGCATCGGCGATCCATCCGCGCCGTATTGCAGCTTGGACTCCCTGTTGAGGAGGTAGCGCTTCAGCGCGTTGGGCAGCACGCGTCGCTGGACCGAATCGACGGCGATCACGGACCAGAAGTGCGTTGCGTATTGGGCAGGCAACTGTTCTTTCGTGAAGTGCATCGTGTAGGCATGGTCCCCCGACAGCGGCTTGCCCCCGTGTCCATGAAAGCCTTGTAGTCGATGACTTCCTCCGGGCATTGGCCCAGATGCCGCCGTAGTTGATGAGCGTGCGCACCAGCCAGTCTTCGCCGTAGACCCCGAGGTCGACGGCAGCGCCGAGCCATTGCGAACCGTGCCGTGCCCCAAGTTGGGCATCGCCATCGCGCGCGCCTCGGCCTGCAACGTGTCCATGCCGGGGTTGATGTCGGCCTCGCTGTCGAGCGCCAGTTCGGCCGAGTCGAAGGCCTCGACGCCCGGCAGTGCATCCATCTCGAACATGACCGTCCCGGGCACCGCGGGCTCCACCGGTCGACGCGTCGAGCGGATGTGGAACTGCTGCTGCAACGCGACCGCCTCGTCCCAGTTCGCGTCGAGCTCGACACGCGACAACACTCGCATGGCCTTGACCGGCACGTCGACGCGCTCGCCGCCGAATTGCGGGATTGCGCCAGCGTCCAGGGCTTTCCGGCGGCGCGGCGCAGGCCCGACGAAGCATAGAACCCCGCCGGCTGCGGGCTTAAGGCGGGCAGCCGCAGCCGCCCGCGCGGTCGGCCTATCATCGCTGTCCCATTTGAGGACTTCGCATGACATCCACGACCACCACCTACCCCGACACCCGACTCCTGATCGCCAACGAGTGGGTCGACGCCATCAGCGGCAAGACCATCAATGTCATCAACCCGGCCAACGGCAAGGTCATCGGGAAGGTTGCGCACGCCGGCATCGCCGACCTCGATCGCGCCTTGGCCGCTGCGCAGAGCGGCTTCGAAAAGTGGCGCAGGACGCCCGCCAACGAGCGCGCCATCCTCATGCGCAAGGCGGCCGGCCTGCTGCGCCAGCGCGCCGGCGACATCGGCCGCATCCTGACGCAGGAACAGGGCAAGCCGTACGTCGAAGCCCGCGGCGAAGCCACCGCCGGCGCCGACATCATCGAATGGTTCGCCGACGAAGGCCGCCGCCTGTACGGCCGCATCGTGCCGTCGCGCAACATCAACGCGCAACAGCTCGTGATGAAGGAGCCGCTCGGTCCGGTCGCTGCCTTTACGCCGTGGAACTTCCCGATCAACCAGATCGTGCGCAAGCTCGGCGCGGCTCTGGCCAGCGGCTGCTCGTTCCTGGTGAAGGCACCGGAAGAAACGCCCGCCTCGCCCGCCGCGCTGCTGCAGTGTTTCGTCGACGCGGGCATTCCGCCTGGCGTGGTCGGCCTGGTGTATGGCGATCCGGCCGAGATCTCGAGCTACCTGATCCCGCACCCGATCATCCGCAAGGTGACCTTCACCGGCTCGACGCCGGTCGGCAAGCAACTGGCTGCATTGGCCGGCCTGCACATGAAACGCGCGACGATGGAGCTGGGCGGCCACGCACCCGTCATCGTGGCCGCCGATGCCGACATCGCCTTGGCGGTGAAGGCCGCAGGCAGCGCCAAGTTCCGCAACGCCGGGCAGGTCTGCATCTCGCCGACCCGATTCCTCGTGCACAACAGCGTCCGCAGCGAGTTCGCGCGTGCGCTCGGTGCGCAAACCGAGAAGCTGAAGCTCGGCGACGGCCTGGACGAAACCACCACGCTCGGTCCGCTCGCCAACGCACGCCGCATCGGCGCGATGGAAAAGATCCTGGCCGACGCGCGCGCCACCGGCGCCAGGGTGGTGACCGGCGGCGAGCGCGTGGGCACCGACGGCAACTTCTTCGCGCCGACCGTGCTCGACGAGGTGTCGCTCGAAGCCGATGTGTTCAACAACGAGCCCTTCGGCCCGATCGCGGCCATCCGCGGCTTCGACACGCTCGAGGAAGCGATCGCCGAAGCCAACCGCCTCCCCTACGGCCTGGCCGGCTACGCGTTCACGCAGTCGATCAAGAACGCGCACATCCTGGCGCAGCAGGTGGAGGTGGGCATGCTGTGGATCAACCAGCCCGCGGCGCCCACGCCCGAAATGCCCTTCGGCGGCATGAAGGATTCAGGCTACGGCTCGGAAGGCGGACCGGAGGCGATGGAAGCCTACGTGACGACCAAGGCCGTCTCCATCATGGCCGCATAAACCGATCCGAAAGCAACCCATCCGGGGAACACCGCGGAACCGGCTTTGCCGGGCCGCTGGTGTTGCCCCCGGTAGGGGGTGGGAGGAGCGTCACGAAGTGACGCGGAGCCTGGGGGCGAGCAACAACCCTCCCCGGTAGGGGGTGGGAGGAGCGTCACGACGTGACGCGGAGCCTGGGGGCGAGCAACAGTCAGGGCGCGACGTAGTCGGACATCACCTTCCACTTGCCGTCCACGATCTGCGACAGGCGCGACTGGTCATTGCCCAGCCGCTTGGTCGCGGTGAAGCTCATCTTTGGCGAGCCGAACATGTCCGGCTCGAAGGTGGTGTTGTCCATCACCTTGATGAAGCTGTCCGTCGATAGGTTGGCGCCGGTCTTCTGCGCCACCTGGATGAAGGCATCGATGATCTCGTAGCCATAGGCGCTGAAGACGGTCGGGTCTTCGTTGAACTTGGTCTTGTACTTGTTGGCCCAGAAGCGCAGCGGCTGCGACTGCTCGTCGGTGTAGGGGTTCTGCACCGTCATCGTCGCGTAGATGCCATCCATCGCCTTGCCGCCGAGCTTGTGAATGAGGTCGGTGTAGGCAGCGCTGGTGCCGATGAAGATCGGATTGAAACCCGTCTTGCGCGATTCGCCGACCGTGCCGATGGTTTCGCGAACGATGGTGCCCAGCACCACGAGGTCGCAATTGGATGACTTGAGCTTGGCGACCTGCGAGCTGAAGTCGGTGGCGCCGCGCTTGTACGAGGTCTTCTCGGCCACTTCCATGCCGATCGATTTCAGGCCGGCCTCGGCGCCGCGCTCCACCTCCAGGCCGAACTCGTCGTCCTGGTAGATGGTGCAGACCTTCTTCGCGCCCTTGTCCTTCACCAGCTTCGGCAGCGCGATGCGCATCTGGTCGTAGTAGGTGGCGGCGAACGAATATTTCAGGCGGTTGAACGGCTCGTACATCTCGCGCGCCGCGGTGATGGGGAAGAAGTTGATCACGTTCTTCTCGAACTGCACCGGCATGGCCGCCATGTTCGGCGCGGTGCCGATGTGGCCGGCCATGATGAAAATCTTTTCCTGGTTGACCAGCTTCTGCGCCGCCAGCACGGCCTTCTTCGGGTCATAGCCCGAGTCCTCGACCAGCAGCTTGAGCTTGCGTCCGTTGACGCCGCCCTGCTCGTTGATTTCGTCCACGCGAAGCTGCATGCCATTGCGCGATTGCTTGCCGTAGGCGGCCAGCGGACCCGACAGGTCCTGGATCGTGCCGACCAGGATCTGGTCCTTGCTGACACCCTGAGATTGCGCAAACGCAGCGCCGGCGCCAAGCGCCAACGATGCAGCCAGAGCCAACGCCGTCAATGTCGTCTTCATCATCACTGTCTCCTTTGGTCAAAAAACCGTATCAATTCCAGGAACACCGCGGAACCGGCTTTGCCGGGCCGCTGGTGTTGCCCCCGGCAGGGGGGAGGAGGAGCGCACGCAGTGCGCGCAGCCTGGGGGCGAGCAACAAGCCTTCCGGGCCGCTGGTGTTGCCCCCGGCAGGGGGTGGGAGGAGCGCACGAAGTGCGCGGAGCCTGGGGGCGAGTCATGAATACATCGCCTCGATGCGCTCGGCGTACTTCGTCTGCACGAGCTTGCGCTTGAGCTTCATCGTAGGCGTGAGTTCTTCGTCTTCGGCGCCGAGCTGCGTCTCGAGCAGGAAGAATTTCTTGATCTGCTCGACGCGTGCGAACTTGACGTTGACGCGGTCGAGCTCCGACTGGATCAATTCAAGCACCTCCTTCGCGCGCGTGAGGCTCTGGTAGTTACTGAACGGAACGTCGTGGTCCTGCGCAAACTTCTCGACGTTCTCCTGATCGATCATGATGATCACCGTGAGGTAAGGCTTCTTGTCGCCGATCACCACCGCGTCGGTGATGTAGGGGCTGAACTTGAGTTCGTTCTCCAGTTCGCTCGGCGTCACGTTCTTGCCACCGGCCGTGATGATGATGTCCTTCATGCGGTCGGTGATGCGGAAGTAGCCGTCCCCGTCCATCGCGCCCACGTCGCCCGTGTGCAGCCAGCCGTCGGCGTCGATGGTCTCGGCCGTCTTCTCCGGCTGGTTGAGGTAGCCCATGAACACGTTGGGACCGCGCACCAGGATCTCGCCTGTCGGCGGATCGATGCGCACCTCGTTGTACGTCGTCGCCGGCCCGATCGAGCCGGGCTTGATGCGCGTGGCCGGCATCGCAGTCGACGCGCCACACGATTCAGTCATGCCCCACACCTCGAGCATCGGCACGCCCAACGCGAGATACCACTTCACCAGCTCCGGCGAGATGGGCGCCGCGCCCGTCACCAGGAAGCGCGCGCGATGAATGCCGATCATCTTGCGCGCGTTGTCGAGCGCGAGCGTGCGCGCAATGCGGAACTTGAGCTTGAGCATGCCGCCGACCTCCTCGCCCGCCAGCACCTTGGCCGCGATCGCTTCGCCAACGCCGATGCTCCATTTGTACGCGGCCTGCTGCAGCGGGCTCGCCTCCTTCAGCGCGATCATCACGCCGGAATAGAACTTCTCCCATACGCGCGGCACGGCGGTGAACACCGTGGGGGCAATCTCGCGCACGTTCTCGGGCACGGTCTCGGGGTTCTCGACGAAGTTGAGGATGGTGCCGGTGTACATCCCGAAGTATTCGCCGCCCATGCGCTCGGCGATGTGGCACAGCGGCAGGAAGCACATGCGCTGGTCGCGCTCGTCCTGCGCGATCTGCGTGTTGAGGCCGCGCGCCGAGTAGACAAGCCCCCCGTGGCTGTGCATCGCCCCCTTGGGCTTGCCGGTGGTGCCAGAGGTGTAGACGAGGATCGCGAGGTCATCCGGACGGCACGCGGCCACCGCACGCTCCACTGCACCAGGATGCGTCTTCAGGTACTCGCGGCCGAGTGCGCGCAAGGCATCGAGGCTCATCACGTCCGGATCGTCGAGATCGCGCAGGCCTTCCATGTCCTGCACGATGATCCTGCGCAACAGAGGCAGCCCCGCCCGCACTTCGAGCGCCTTGTCGAGTTGCTCGTCGTCCTCGACGAACAGCACCGTGGTGCGCGAGTCTTCGCAGAGGTAGCGAACCTGCGACGCGGCATCGGTCGGATAGATGCCGTTGGCCACGCCACCACAGCTCAGGACGGCCAAGTCGCACAGCACCCACTCGATGACGGTGTTGGAAAGAATCGATGCGCATTGGCCCGATCCGAAACCGATCGCCATCAAGCCGCCTGCGATTTCCTTCACGGCATCGGCCGTCTGGTGCCAGCTCCAGCTGCGCCAGATGCCTAGCTGCTTCTGCCGCATCCACACGCTGTCGCCGCGTTGCCGCACTGCATTCCAGAACATGGCGGGAATGGTGTCGCCAGGCACGACGATTTCGAGCTTTGGCTGGATGGCGCTGGTGTCCCAGAGTCCTTGCATGGCGGCTTATCTCCAGGTCTTCTTCTTTTTCCAGCGCCGCTCGCCGCGCACGCCGTCGTCCTTGAGGCCGAGGTAGAACTCCTTGATGTCGTCCTTCTCGCGCAGCCGGTCGCAGCTGTCTTCCATGACGATGCGGCCGTTCTCGAGCACGTAGCCGTAGTCCGATGCATTGAGCGCCATGTTGGCGTTCTGCTCGACCAGCAGGATGGTGGTTCCGCGCTCGCGGTTGATGCGCACGACGATCTCGAAGATTTCCTTGGTGAGCTTGGGCGAGAGGCCGAGGCTGGGTTCGTCGAGAAGGATCAGCGCCGGCGACGCCATGATGGCGCGCGAGATCGCGAGCATCTGTTGCTGGCCGCCCGACAAGAGCCCGGCATCCTGTGTTGCGCGCTCGCGCAGGATCGGGAAATAGCCGAACACGGTCTCCATGTCGCGCGCCACGCCGTCGCGGTCGGTGCGGGTGTAGGCGCCCATCAGGAGGTTGTCCTTCACCGACAGCAGCGGAAACACTTCGCGGCCCTCGGGCACATGGCTCAGGCCCTGTTGCACGATGAACGCCGGATCCTTGGCGGTGATGTTCTCGCCCTTGAACTCGATGCTGCCCTTGCGCGGGTCGATGATGCCGGAGATGGTTTTCAGGATCGTGGTCTTGCCGGCCCCATTCGAGCCCAGGACCGTTGCGATTTCACCGGGTCTGACTTTGAGGCTCACGCCGCGGATGGCCTTGATGGGGCCGTAGGCGCTTTCCACGTTGAGCAACCGGAGGACTGGCTGGTCTGTGCTCATGCTGCTTGTCCTTGGAGCGCTCGTTTGTTCGGGGTGCGCCGTGGCATTGCTCCCTCTCCCTCGGGGAGAGGGCTGGGGCGAGGGCGGCCGACGCCAATCACGCCACGGCCCTCCGCAAACTGCTCACGTCATCGACGGTCCCAAGGTAAGCCTCGATGACCTTCGCATCGGACTGAACCTCGATCGGCGTTCCGGTGGCAATGACCTCGCCCTGATTCATTGCCAACACGCGATCGGAAACCTTGGACACGAGCGACATGTCGTGCTCGACCATCAGCACCGACACACCCAGTTCCTGCTGGATGTCCTGAATCCAGAAAGCCATGTCGGCCGTCTCTTCGACGTTCAATCCCGACGATGGCTCATCGAGCAGCAGCAACTTCGGTTCGGTGCACAACGCACGCGCCAACTCCACGACCTTGCGCACGCCATAAGGCAGGCCGGCCACCATCGAATCGCGGTGATGCTGCAGGTCGAGCAGGTCGATCACCTGCTCCGCCTTTTCGCGCGCCGCGATCTCCGCGCGGCGCGTGGCCGGCGTGAAGAACACCTCGCTCAAGAAGCCCGTCTCGCGATGCGTGTGGCGGCCTATCAACAGGTTCTGCAGCACTGTGGCGTACTCGAACAGTTCGATGTTCTGGAACGTGCGCGCAATGCCCAGCGCCGCGATCGAGTGCGGTGCCTGCTGTGTCAGCGCGAGCGGGTTGCTTTCGCCGTGCCACGTGATCTCGCCCGTCGTCGGCGTGTAGATGCGGCTGATGAGATTGAACACGGTCGTCTTGCCGGCGCCGTTCGGGCCGATCAGCGTGAACACTTCGCCGCGCCGCACGTCAAAGCTCACCTTGTTGACCGCCAGCACGCCGCCGAAGCGCACGCTCAGGTCTTTCGCGGAGAGAAGGACGTCGTTGCTGTTCATCTGGGCTACTCCAGCTCGAGCTGTATTGCTGGCTGAATGCGATCGGGCGTGCTCGGGGTTGGAGCGCGGAGGTCCGGGGTGCGGAGGTCCGGGGTGCGGAGGTCCGGGGTGCGTGCCGAGGCCATTGGGTATCCCCCTCCGCGAATGTCCCCCGCCTTCGGCTCCTCCTTTATTTCGCTGTGGGGGACACCCAGCACCCCCGGCACGTGGAACGGTCGGTGGTAGCGGCCGATCAACGACTGCGCGTCTGGATCACGTCGATGGTGTGCTCTGCGCAGCGAAATAAAGGAGGAGCCGGCAGCCGCAGGCTGACGGCGGGGGACATTCGCGGAGCAGAGCACGCCGTCGGCGTGATCCCGCCCCAATCGCAACCGCAACCGCAACCGCAACCGCAACCCAAGCCAAGGCTCCAGGTTCAGCCCCACCACGCCCGAGCCACACGACATCGTTTTCATCTCAGTTTTCCACCACGCATCGCGTGACCCGCGACGCATGAAACCAGGACGAGCACGGCGAAGTCTGTTCGTGGGCACCTGCGGAACCGGCTTTGCCGGGCCGCCGGGTGCACCCCCTCGAGGGGGAGGCGCCGCAGGCGCATCGGGGGTGATTCATTTCAATCGATCCGACTTGGTGAACGACTTCTGGCGCTTGAACAGCCCGCGTCTGTAGAACGGAAACAACTGCAGCCACGTCCGCACCTTCAACCAGCGTCCATACAAGCCCAGCGGCTCGAACATCACGAACGCAATCAGCACCACGCCATACACAAGCCCCTGCAACCCGGGCGCCTGCCCCACCACCGCCGGCAGGTAATCCTTGCCGAGCGAAATCAACTGCGGCATTGCAATCAGGAAGATCGCGCCAAGGAACGCACCGTGCACCGAGCCGAGCCCGCCGATCACCACCATCAACAACAGATCGATCGACTGCAGGATGTTGAACTGGTCCGGCGAAATGAAGCTCAGCTTGTGCGCATACAACCCGCCGCCGACACCCGCGAGCGCGGCCGAGATCGCGAACGACATCGTCTTGTAGCGCGCCAGATGAATGCCCATGCTCTGCGCTGAAATCTCCGAATCGCGGATCGCCACGAAGGCGCGACCCGTCGGCGAGCGCAACAGGTTCAGGATGCCGAGCGTCGCCAGCACCGCGACCACGAGGCACAAGTAGTAGAAGCCATTGCCCGAGCCCAACTCCCAGCCGAACAGCGCCGGTGCGTTCACATGCAGCCCCGAATTGCCGCCCGTCACGCTCTCCCACCGCGCGAACACCTCCTCGACAATGAAGCCGAATGACAGCGTCGCGATGCCGAGATAGATGCCCTTCACGCGCAGCGCAGGCATCGCCACCACCACACCCACCGCAGCCGACAGTGCCGCCGCGCCGAGCAGCGCAATCGGAAACGGCGTGCCCATGTTGGCCAGCACCGCCTGCGTATAGGCGCCCGTGCCCAGGAACGCCGCATGCCCGATCGAGAACTGCCCGGTAAAGCCCGCGAGCAACATCAGCCCCAGTCCGACGATGCCGTAGATCAACACGAAAGTGAGCTGCGCCATCCAGTACTCGGGCACCACCCAGGGCGCGACAAACAAGGCAACGCACAACAACCCGTACCAGAACATGTGCCCGCCATGCTTGGCCAGTGCGATGTCCTGCGCATAGGAGGTCTTGAAGATGAACCGCATGTCACCCGCTACGCAACAGGCGAACTGCAACGGTCGATCGATGCAGCGCAATTGCCAGGAATACCGTGGAACCGGCTTTGCCGGGCCGCCGGTATTGCCCCCGGCAGGGGGTGGGAGGAGCGACACGCAGTGCGCGGAGCCTGGGGGCGAGCAACATTTCCACCGCGGAACCGGCTTTGCCGGGCCGCTGGTGTTGCCCCCGGCAGGGGGTGGGAGGAGCGACACGCAGTGCGCGGAGCCAGGGCGAGCAACATCCTTTAGACCTTCTTGCGCAGCTTCTCGCCGAACAGACCGTTGGGCTTGAACATCAGCATCAGCAGCACCACGATGTACGGAGCCGTATCCTTGAAACCATCCGGCAGATAAAAGCCCGAGAACGATTCGACGACGCCGATCACCAGCCCGCCGACGATCGCACCCGGCAAGCTGCCGAAGCCGCCGACCACCGCCGCCGGAAACGCCTTGAGCCCGATGAAGCCCATGTTCGCGTGCACGAACGTGATCGGCGCGAGCAGCATGCCGGCAATGGCGGCGACCGCTGCGGCCAGCCCCCACACCAGGCCGTTGAGCCGCTTGACGGGAATGCCCATGTAGTACGCCGCGAGCTGGTTCTGCGAGGAAGCCTGCATCGCGATGCCGAGCTTGCTGTAGCGGAACATCGCGAACAACAGCACGCACAGCACCGACGTGGCCGCGATGATCACCATCTGCTCGACGTTGAGCACCAGGGCACCGACGTTCCAGATCTGGTCCTTGTAAGGCACAGGCAGCGTGTTGGTGTCGGTGCCGATACCCGGCAGCATCGTGATCACACCGCGCGCAACATACGCAATGCCGATGGTCAGCATCACGATGGAGAACTGCGGCTGCCCGAGGATCGGCCGGATCACCACCAGCTCCAGCAACACGCCGAACGCCGCCATCGCCACGATCGCCAGCACCGCCGCCAGCCAGAACGGCAAGCCCATCATCGAGATGCCGGCAAAGGCTGTGAACGCGCCAAGCATCATCAACTCGCCCTGCGCGAAGCTCACCGTTTCGGTGGCCTTGTAGATCAGCACGAAGCCCAGCGCGATCAGGCCGTAGATGCAGCCCTGTGCGATGCCGGAGATCAGCAGCTGGATGACTTGCAGCAAGAAAAGCCTCCCGAATTCACAACACCACGCGCCCGGCGTCATGCAACGCGAGGCGGCGCGATCCGGCAAGGATGTCGCTCGGACGCAGGCCATAGACCTGCCGGATCGAATGGCTGAAATGTGTGGAGTCGGGGTAGCCCGTGTCAAGGGCGATGTCGGTCAGCGTGGACGGCTCGCGGACGTAGCGCAGCAGGCTGCGCGCGCGCTTCCAGGCGCGGAACGATCGAAACGGCATGCCGGTTTCCTGCTTGAACAGATGCAGGAAGCGCGAGAACGACAGATGCACTGCAGCGGCACAGGATTCGGCCGACGCGGGGCCTGCGGGATCGGCATTGATGCGGTCGACAACTTCGCGAATGCGTGCGTCGAAGCTGCGCTGCGCCAGTACCGCGCCGAAGAACAGGCTGTCGAAATCAAGGCTGCTGAAGCACTCCCTGCCCGAGGCCGAGAGCAGCAGCGCATGGCCGTCGCGCACGCGCTGCACAAAGGCGGGCGCATCGACCGGGCCGCAGTGCTTCAGGAACGAAGGCAGCGCGCCGGCGTCGACCGAATCTGCTTCGAGAAGCAGGTTGAGGATCAGCGGGCTCGCGCTCTGGATCTGGTGCGGCACCTGCGGCGGCACCACCAGGAGTTCGCCGCTTTGCCAGGCGCCGCCGCCCATGCGGATGCGGTTCGGCGGCGCGCCGTCAGGCGTCACATACACGGCGTGGCCGCCGAGCGTTCGCTCGCCCGCCGCGCCGAGCAAGCCCGCGTAGAAAACGCGCTGCGTGGTGATCCACATGAGTCGCTCGCCCCTCTTTGCAGGTCGCGCGCTGCGGATTGACTCCTGCATGCCCTGATTGCCTCCTGCGTTGGTGGATTCGATGGGCATGGTCGTGACTTCGTTTCGCGGTCGGGGCATCGTAGCGGCGCAAATCGACGCGCGAGGCTCATTTGCGCCGGGACTTTCCCTAGTGGCCCGCAACAGCTCAGGGCCGCAATGCGCGCCGCAATTCGGCAGCGCAGAGCGCGACGGCGGCGTTCGCCTCGTCGAGCACCTTGCCCATCGTGATGAAGCCGTGAATCTGCCGCTCGAAGCAGACGTAAGACGCGCGATTGCCGGCCGCGACCAGCGAGTCGGCATAGTCGAGGCCTTCATCGCGCAAGGGATCGAACCCCGCCGTGATCACGAGGGCCGGCGGCAACCTGGACAGATCCTTGTGCAAGAGCGGCGACGCGTGCCAGTCGAGGTCCTGCGCCGCATCGGTGATGTAGTGGTCGTGGAAGTAGGTGATGGTGTCGGCCTCGAGCAGGTAGCCCTTGCCGTTGGTCGTGTGTGACGCGTGGCCGCGGCGCATGTCGGTGCCGGGGTAGATCAGCAACTGGTACGCGATCGGCAGGTCGCCCGCATCGCGAGCCATGATGGAGATCACCGCGGCGAGATTGCCGCCGGCACTGTCGCCGCCGACGGCGAGCCGGCTCGCATCGACGCCGAGCGAAGCGGCCTCCTGGCGCACCCAGCGCGCCGCCGCCAGCGCGTCGTCGACCGCGGCAGGAAAGCGGTGCTCGGGCGCGAGTCGATATTCGACCGCGACCACCGCGCAGCCCGAGCCGTTGCACAGCTCGCGGCACAGCACGTCATGCGTCTCGAGGTCGCCGATGACCCAGCCGCCACCGTGGTAGTACACGAGCACGGGCAATACGTCGGTGCCCTGGCTGCCCATCGGGCGATAGAGCCGCAGCGGTATTGCACCGCCGGGGCCGGGCGCGCCGAGTTCGCGCACTTCGGCCACCGCAGATGGTTCAGGCTGGGTGACGGCGCGCCGCTCGCGATAGAAGGCGCGCGCTTCTGCAGCCGGCAAGGTGTGCGTCGCAGGCACGCCGCGCGCAACCATGAAGTCGAGCAGGCCGCGGGCTTGGGGGTGAAGCATGGGGAGTCCCTTGGAGGTCGGTTGGAAACGCCCAGTTTGGAGCGTCACCCGACTTTGGGGAATCCGCAGGCACCCGGATGGGCCGTCCTCCCTTCCGGGTCGCGACGTCAACTTGCGGGGCTGTCCTCGCGAGGCTTGACGCAGGCTGCCGCCTCGCGCGCGCGGCTGCGGGCCGTGTCCACATCGTCAGCGTGCACCAGCGCAACGCCCATGCGGCGCTTGAGGAAGCTTTCGGGCTTGCCGAACAGGCGCACGTCGGCGCCCGGCACGCGCATCGCGTCTGCCACCCCGTCGAAGACGATGCCGTGGGCGTCGACGCCGCCGTAGATCACCGCGCTGGCGCCCGCGCTCTTGAGCGAGGTGTCCACCGGCAGGCCCAGGATGGCGCGCGCGTGCAGCTCGAACTCGTTCTGCCACTGCGTCGCCATCGTCACCATGCCGGTGTCGTGCGGACGCGGGCTGACTTCGCTGAACCAGACTTCATTGCCCTTGACGAACAACTCCACGCCGAACAGCCCCTGCCCGCCAAGATCGCCAGTGACCGCCTGCGCAATCTGCTGCGCCTTCTGCAGCGCAGCGGGCGCCATCGGGTGCGGCTGCCAGCTTTCGACGTAGTCGCCGCTCACCTGCAAATGGCCGATCGGCTCGCAGAAGGATGTCTGCACCTTGCCGTCGGCACCCATGGATCGCACTGTCAGCAGCGTGATCTCGTAGTCGAAGTCGATGAAGCCCTCGACGATCACGCGGCCGTGACTCACGCGGCCACCGGCCATCGCGTAGTCCCAGGCCTTCTGTACGTCGGCCGGCCCGTCGATCTTGCTCTGGCCCTTGCCGGAACTGCTCATGACCGGCTTCACGACGCACGGGTAGCCGATGCCGCCGTCGATCGCGGCTTGCAACTCGGCGAATGAATCGCAGAACTTGTAGGGGCTGGTCGGCAGGCCCAGCGTTTCGGCGGCCAGGCGGCGGATGCCTTCGCGGTCCATCGTGAGGCGCGCGGCACGCGCCGTGGGAATCACGCGCACCACGCCGGCATCTTCCAGTTGCTGCAGCATCGGCGTGGCGATGGCTTCGATCTCGGGCACCACGAGCATCGGCTTCTCGGCCTCGATCAGTGCCTTGAGCGCGGCCGGGTCGCTCATCGTGATGGTGCGTGCATGGTGCGCGACTTGCTGCCCCGGTGCGTTCTCGTATCGATCGACGGCGATTGTCTCGACGCCGAGGCGCTGCAGGGCGATCAGCACCTCCTTGCCGAGTTCGCCGGAGCCCAGGAGCATCACGCGGGTCGAGGAGGGGGAAAGGGGGGTGCCGAGGGTGGTCATGGTGACGGACTTTAATTCAGCGCGTGGCCGACAATGGCGCCAATGGGGGCGCGTACGCCCTCTTCCCGTTCCTTCAACTTCAGGAGTCTTCAAATGACCATTCAAACCGTCGGCATCATCGGCGCCGGCACCATGGGCAACGGCATCGCGCAGGCTTGCGCCGTCTCGGGCGTGAACGTCGTGATGGTCGACATCGCACAAGCCGCGGTCGACAAGGGCATTGCCACCGTCTCGGGCAGCCTTGACCGGCTCATCAAGAAGGAGAAGCTCACCGAGGCGCAGAAGTCGGAGGCATTGGGCCTGATCAAGGGCTCGACGAACTACGAGGACCTGAAGGCCGCGCAACTCGTTATCGAGGCCGCGACCGAGAACCACGCGCTCAAGCTCAAGATCCTCAAGCAGGTCGACGAGTTGCTGGGGCCGGGCGTGATCATCGCGTCGAACACTTCGTCGATCTCGATCACGCAACTGGCCGCGGCCACCTCGCGCGCCGACCGCTTCATCGGCATGCACTTCTTCAACCCGGTGCCGATGATGGCGCTGGTCGAGATCATCCGCGGCTACCTGACGAGCGATGCCACGCACGACGCGGTGAAGGAACTGGCGCAGAAGCTCGGCAAGTCGCCCATCACGGTGAAGAACGCGCCGGGCTTCGTGGTCAACCGCATCCTGATCCCGATGATCAACGAGGCCTTCTTCGTGCTGTCCGAAGGCATCGCCACGGCACAGGACATCGACGACGGCATGAGGCTCGGCTGCAACCAGCCGATCGGCCCGCTGGCGCTGGCGGACATGATCGGCCTGGACGTGTGCCTCGCCGTGATGGAGGTGTACCTGGCGCAGTTCGGCGATTCCAAGTACCGCCCGTGTCCGCTGCTGAAGGAGATGGTCGCCGCGGGGCAACTGGGCCGCAAGACCAAGCGCGGCGTGTACAGCTACTGAAAAACAGAACGAGGAGACGACAGCCCATGACCGCCATTCCCACCACGCCGCCCGCAGAAGGCTGCATCGACACCCAGGTCCTCGGCCACGTGCTGCTCATCGGCATCAACCGCCCGGCCAAGCGCAACGGCTGGACCCCGCCGATGTTCAGGCAGTTGGCCGAGGCCTATACGCAGCTGGACGACGACCCCGGCTTGCGCGTCGGCGTGCTGCATGCCTTTGGCGATCACTTCACCGCCGGGCTCGACCTGCCCGCGGTGGCGGAGTACATGCGGCGCGGCGAGAAGGCGATTCCGGCCGGGCTGGTGGAGCCGCACGACTTCGGCCTGCCGGACTACCGCCGGCGCGTCAAGCCGATGGTGGTGGCGGTCAAGGGCATCTGTTTCACGGTCGGCATCGAGTTGATGCTGGGCGCGGACATCGTGGTCGCCGCCGACAACTGCCGCTTCTCGCAACTGGAAGTGCAACGCGGGATCATGGCCACGGGCGGTGCGACGCTGCGCATGGCTGAGCGCGCCGGCGTCGGCAACGCGATGCTGCACCTGCTGACGGCGGACGAGTTCGACAGCGCCGAGGCCTTCCGGCTGAACTTCGTGCAGAAGGTCGTGCCGGCCGGGCAGGAACTGGACGCGGCGCTTGCCATTGCGCAGCGCATTGCGGCGCAAGCGCCGCTGGCGGTCGTCGCGACGCGGCTCAACATCATCAAGGCCGTGGAACACGGTCCGCTGGCCGCCGTTGCCGAATTCATCGAGACGCAGAAGCGCCTGTCGAACAGCGAGGATGCGGCCGAGGGCGTGCGCTCGTTCATCGAGCGCCGGCCTTCGAAATTCACCGGGCGATAGGCGCGCCGGCGGGCTGAATGCGCCGGGCAGCCATCGCCCTCGACACCCTTGGCGCGATGCCTAGAATGCGCCAAATTGCTGTCAAGGAGCTGCGGTGAGAACAATATCCGTCGCGCGCGCATTTGCCGCGCTGTGCATTGCAGGCCTCCTCTCGGCCTGCTCCTCCTTGCCAGGCAACGTGGAGCGCACACCCACCAGGGCGTTGACCCAGACCGGCGACACCCGCCTTGGCCAGGCGGTGAGCAAACAGGTTGCAGCCCATCCACGGCAATCCGGCATCTATGCAATGCCGCTCGGAACCGAAGCTTTTGCCGCACGCATCGCGCTGGCGCGTGCGGCGCAACGCAGCCTCGACCTGCAGTACTACATCTGGCACCCGGACACGACCGGATCGCTGCTGTGGGAGGCCGTGTGGGACGCGGCCGAGCGCGGCGTTCGCGTGCGGATGCTCATCGACGACGCCAATACCAAGGGACTCGACCCGACGCTGGCCGCGCTGGATGCGCATCCGAACATCGAGCTTCGGCTCTACAACCCGTTTGCCAACCGGCGTTTCCGTGCAGGCGACTTTGCGACCGACTTTTCGCGCGTCAACCACCGAATGCACAACAAGTCGTTCACGGTGGACAACCAGGCCGCCATCGTGGGCGGCCGCAACATCGGCGACGAGTACTTCGGTGCCGACAAGACCGTCGGTTTCCAAGACCTGGACGTGCTGGCGATCGGATCCGTGGTGCAGGAAGTGTCGGACGAATTCGACTTGTTCTGGAACAGTGCCTCGGCCTATCCTGCAGCAAGCGTGATCCCACCGGCCGCATCCGACGGCGCTGCCCGCCTTCGCGAGAAGTGGCGCAGTGTGCATCAAAGCGAAGAGGCCAAGGGCTATATCGAGGTGGTGGAAAAAACCGCGCTGGTGAGGGAAATCATCGAGCATCGTGTTCCCTTCGAATGGACGACGGCGCATGTATTCCACGACGATCCGGCCAAGACCCTTTCGACAAGCGACAAGACCGAATACCAGATGCTCCCGGAGCTGGAAAGGGCGATGGGCAAGCCCGATCGGCAACTTGACCTGGTGTCGCCCTACTTCGTGCCCGGCCCGAACGGCACCGCAGGCCTTGTGGCCCTGGCGAAGCGCGGGGTCAAGGTGCGCGTGCTGACCAACTCGCTCTCGGCGACCGATGTGTCGCCGGTGCACGCGGGGTATTCCAAATACCGCAAGGAATTGTTGAAGGCCGGCGTCGTGCTCTACGAACTCAAGCCCGGCGCGGCCCTGCCGCCCACCAAGGACAACGACGAAGGTTCGAGGGGCCTTCCCGGCAGTGGAGGAAGCGGAAGCGGAAGTGGCAGCGGCGGCTCGGCGGCTGCGGCCCTGCATGCGAAGACATTCTCGAGAGACCGGAACCGCCTGTTCGTCGGCTCGTTCAATCTCGATCCACGCTCTGCGCGCCTCAACACCGAGATGGGCATGATCATCGACAGCCCGGTCCTCGCAAACACCCTCTCGACCACGCTGGATGGCCGCCTGCCCAACGAAGCGTACGAAGTGCGCCTGCTGCCCGACGGCGACAGCCTGGAATGGATCGAGCACGGTCCGCAGGGCGAGACGCGCTACACCACCGAGCCCGGCTCCACCGCCATGCGCCGCGGCTGGGTCGACTTCCTGCGGGTGTTGCCGATCGAGTGGATGCTGTAGCCACAGATCCGGAGGTTTCGACCTCTTACAATTAAGTTGCACACAATTTAATTGATCGCTACAATTCAGGCCATGCGCAACGCCCCCACCACCGACGAAATGCTGAAGCTCGACAACCAGCTCTGCTTCGCGGTGTATTCGGCGTCGCTCGCCATGACGCGCCTCTACAAGCCGCTGCTCGAAAAGCTCCACCTCACCTACCCGCAATACCTTGTCATGCTGGCGCTCTGGGAGCGCGACGGGTTGATGGTGTCGGAGCTTGGCACGCAACTGTCGCTCGACTCGGGCACGCTCACGCCATTGCTCAAGCGCCTCGAAGCCAACGGACTGGTCACCCGGCTGCGCGACGTCGCGGACGAACGCCGGGTGCACGTCACGCTGACGGCTGCCGGCCGCAAGCTCAAGGCAAAGGCGGCGAGCGTGCCGGCTTGCCTGCTGGCAGCAAGCCAGTGTTCGATCGATGAACTGGTTGACCTCACGCGGCAGTTGCGGTCACTGCGCGATCGCGTGAAGGCGGCTGCATAGATTTCTCCCACCACCGCTTCGACAGCGAAGCATTTTTTTCATCCACCCAAGGAACGACATGACCACCCAACTCGACAAGATTCTCTACACCGCCGAAGCCCACACCACCGGTGGCCGCGACGGCGCCGGCAAGTCCAGCGATGGCGCCATCGACCTCAAGCTGAGCTCGCCCGGTTCGGGCAAGCCGGGCACCAACCCGGAGCAACTCTTCGCGGTCGGCTATGCCGCCTGCTTCATCGGCGCCATGAAGGCTGTCGGCCCGAAGATCAGCGTGAAGGTGCCGGACGACGTGGCCATCGATTCCAAGGTTTCGCTCGGGCCGATCAACGGCGGCGCGGCCTACGGCATCGCGGTCACGCTGGGCATCACGCTGCCGGGCCTGGACGACGCGCAGAAGAAGCTGCTGGTCGAAGCGGCACACAAGGTTTGCCCCTACTCGAACGCCACCCGAGGCAACATCGACGTGAATCTCGAAATCGTCTGATCCGGCGCTGATTTCGAAGGCCCCGGCCGTCGCCCCCGCGGCGGCCGGGGCTTTTTTTTCGTGCGTTCGCCACCCGCCTGCGCTAATGTTCGCGATTGGCCGCCATCGCAGAAACCACCTCATGTCCACCACCACCCTCCTCACCCGCAAGGAAGCGCTCGCCACCACGCGCCTGCGCACCACCGCGGACGCGCCCATCGCCGCGGGCCAGGTGCGGGTTCGCATCGATGCCTTCGCCTTGACGGCCAACAACATCACCTACGCCGCATTCGGCGCGGCGATGAACTACTGGGAGTTCTTCCCGAGCCATGAAGAGGGATGGGGCGTGATTCCGGTCTGGGGCTTCGGCACGGTCGTGCAGTCGCTGAACCCGGGCGTGGCGGTCGGCGAGCGCCTCTACGGCTACTTCCCCATGGCCGACCAGGTGGTACTTCAGGCCGACCGGCTCCGCCCCGAAAGCTTCGTCGATGCCGCCGCGCACCGCGCCGAATTGCACGCTGTCTACAACCGCTACATGCGCTGCAGCGCCGATCCGATCTACACCGCGGACAGCGAGGATGTCCAGGCGCTCCTGCGGCCACTGTTCACCACCTCGTGGCTCATCGACGACTTCCTGGCGGAAAACGACTTCTTCGGCGCCGACACCGTGCTGCTGTCGAGCGCATCGAGCAAGACCGCCTATGGCACCGCATTCATGCTGGCGCAGCGGCCCGGCATCGATGTGATCGGCCTGACATCGCCCGGCAACAAGCTGTTCTGCGAGAGCCTCGGTTGCTACAGCCGCGTGGTCGGCTACGACGAGCTGGACCAGATCCCGACCGATGCAGCCTGCGTGTATGTCGACTTCGCCGGCAACGCCGCGATGCGGCTCGAAATCCACACGCGCTTCGTCAACCTGAAGTACAGCGGTTCGATCGGCGGCACGCACGTCGAGCACCTTGGCGGCGCGAAGGATTTGCCCGGCCCGCGTGCGACGCTGTTCTTTGCGCCGGCGCAGATCAAGAAGCGCACCGAGGAATGGGGCGCCGCCGGGCTGGGCGAGAAGCTGCTGACGTCGTGGCGGGCCTTCATCGCGCAGGTGACCGACCCGGCCGCGCCCTGGCTTGTGGCCGACCACCATCGGGGGCCCGAAGCCGTGCAGGCGGCCTACCTGGAGGTGCTCGGCGGGCGCAGCCACCCGCGCGTGGGGCACATGTTGTCGTTGATCAAGGGCAAGGCCGCGTAACGCCGCTCCGCGAAATCGCGCCGCAGGCCCCTATACCGGCGGCGACCTGAAGTCGAACACCTTCGCCAGCTCGATCCATTTCTTGCCCGCCGGCGTCCATGGCGTGGGCGCCTGGAACTTCCACATCAGCGCCTCCCACTCGGCCAGTACCGGATCGGACTCGCTGGCCGCCTGCATGCGCGCGGCGTCGTAGACCGCATCGTCGGTGTGCATCACCATGACCATGCGGGTGCCGAGCCGGTAGATCTTCATCTCGAGCACGCCGTGGCGCCGCAGGTGCGCCTGCACCTCGGGCCACACGGCGCGGTGATGCGCCTCGTACTCGGCGATCAGCGCCGGGTCGTCTTTCAGGTCGAGCGCGAGGACGTGCTGCATGCTTGCGCCGCACCGGTCAATCGTAGAGAACGGCCGCGATCTTCGGGTCGGCGATGTTGCTCTTGTCGTACCAGTAGAAGCCGGTGTCGATCACCTTGGGCAGCGTCTCGCCCTTGAGCGCCTTGACCGCCGCCTCGACGGTCTTGTAGCCGATGCCCACCGGGTTCTGCGTGATCGCGCCGGCCATGGTGCCGTCCTTGATCGCGTCCTTCTGCTGCTTGCCCGAGTCGTAGCCCACGATGACGATCTTGCGCTTGGTTTCCTTCGCGGCATTGACCACGCCGATGGCCGAGCCTTCGTTCGCGCCGAACATGCCCTTGAGGTTCGGCGAGGCCTGCAGGATGGACTTGGCGATCTCGGTCGACTTGAGCTGGTCGCCGCCGCCGTACTGCACGCTGACGATCTTGATGTTCGGGTAGGTCGACTTCATGCGGTCGAGGAAGCCATCGCGGCGGTCGATGCCGGTGCGGCTGGTCTGGTCATGCACCACCAGCGCGACCTCGCCGGACTTGCCGATCAGCTCGGCCATCTTGTCGGCGGCCAGCGCCGCGGCGGCCTTGTTGTCGGTGGTGGCGGTGGTCACGGGGATGTCGCTGTCGACGCCCGAGTCGAATGCGACCACGGGGATTTTCGCGGCCTGCGCCTTCTTCAGCAGCGGAATCGCGGCCTTGCTGTCGAGCGCCGCAAAGCCCAGCGCAGCCGGCTTCTTGGCGAGCGCGGCCGAGAGCATGTCGATCTGCTTGTCGACCATGGCCTCGGTCTCGGGGCCTTCGAAGGTGACCCTGACCTTGTAGTCCTTCGCGGCCTGGTCGGCGCCCTGCTTCACCGCTTGCCAGAACTGATGCTGGAAGCCCTTGGACACCAGCGGGATGTAGGTCTCCTGCGCCATCGCGACGCCGCTCAGGCCGAGGGTGGCGGCCAGCGCCGCGGCGAGGTTCACTGCTCTTCTCTTCATGCTTCGTGTCTCCTGTGGGTGAAAGAAAAACGCGCGTCGCCTGCTCGTCGCCTACTGCTTGCGGCGACGCAGGATGTCCATGTAGACAGCCAGGATGATGATCACGCCGGTCACCACCGTTTGCCACTCCTGCGCCACCGACATGATGCGCAGGCCGTTGGTCAGCACGCTCATGATGAAAGCGCCGATGATCGTGCCGATGATGGTGCCGGTGCCGCCGCTCAGCGACGTGCCGCCGATGACCACGGCCGCAATCGCGTCGAGTTCATAGCCCTGCCCCAGCGCCGGCTGCGCGGAGTTGAGGCGCGATGCAATCAGCAGCCCCGCGATGCCGCAGATGGCGCCGCTGACCGAATACACCACGATCTTCCAGAAGTCGACGTTCACGCCGGACAGGCGCACCGCCTCTTCATTGCTGCCCAGCGCAAAGGTGTAGCGGCCGAGCACGCTCTTGTTGAGCACGATGCTCGCGACGATGGCCACGTTGAACAGGATCAGCACCGCGTTCGGAATCGGCAGCGCGGGAATCAGCTCGCCGATCAGCGATTCCTGCGAGATGTAGGTGAAGCCCGGCGTGTCGTTGAAGTAGATCGGCTTGGTGCCCGAGATGACGAGCGACAAGCCCTTGAGCAACATCATCATGCCCAGCGTGGCGATGAACGGCGGCACCTTGAGCTTGGCGATCAGCACGCCGGAGGTGAACCCGCACAGGGCACCGAAGAAGATCGACGCAACGATGCCGAGCGGGAGCGGCAGGCCCCAGTAGGTGAGCACCACGCCGGCCATGACCGCGCAGAAGGTCATCATGGTGCCGACCGACAGGTCGATGCCCCCGGTGACGATCACGAAGGTACAGGCAATCGCCAGCACACCGTTGACCGCGGTGGCCTGCAGGATCGCGACCATGTTGTCGGTCTGCATGAAGTTCGACGAGGCGAAGCTGAAGAAGATCATCAGCACCAGCAAGCTCGCGAAGGCCAGCAGCTTCTGCCGTGTCGCAGGGCGGAACAGGCGGGCCGCAATGCCGGTAGGCGAGGCCGTGGTCGTCGATGGGGTTGCGGCGGTGTGGTCGGCCATGGTGCTCAAGCGGCAAGGGCGGCGAGTGTCGCGCTTTCGCGCAGGGTTGCCAGGTGCATGATCTTTTCCTGCGTGGCCTCGCTGGCCTTCAGCTCGCCCGTGACGCGGCCCTCGCACATCACGAGGATGCGATGGCTCATGCGCAGCACCTCGGGCAGCTCCGACGAGATCATCACGATGGCCTTGCCCTGGGCGGCGAGCGCATGGAGCAGCTTGTAGATCTCGCTCTTGGCGCCGACGTCGATGCCGCGCGTGGGTTCGTCGAAGAACAGGATGTCGCAGTCGCGCAGCAGCCACTTGGCGATCACGATCTTCTGCTGATTGCCGCCCGACAGCAGCCGCACGAGTTGCTGCACCGAAGGCGTCTTGATGCTGAGCTGCCGGACGTAGTCTTTCGCGGTTTTCTCGATCGCAGCCTGGTCGAGGAACATGCCTGCATTGGTAAAGCGCTGGAGACTCGACAGCACCACGTTGGTCTCCACGTCCAGGCCCGTCGCGAGGCCGAAATGCTTGCGGTCTTCCGAGAGGTAGCCGATGCCATGGCCGACCGCATCCTGCGGCGAGCGGATCGTCACGCGCTTGCCGTGCACCTCGATCTCTCCGGCATCGATGGCGTCCGCGCCGAACACGGCGCGAGCCACCTCGGTGCGGCCCGCGCCCATGAGCCCCGCGAAGCCCAGGATCTCGCCCTTGCGCAACGTGAAGGCCACGTCCTTGATGGCGACCCCCCGCTTCAGGCCCCTCACCGTGAGCACGATCGGATTGCCCGAGGTATCCGGAATGTCCGGCACTTCCTGGCTGAGCTCCCGGCCGACCATCATGCTGATGATGGACGCCATCGGCGTGGTCGCCATCGGCACCGTCGCGATGTACTGGCCGTCGCGCATGATCGTCACGCGGTCGGCGATCTGACGCAGCTCGTCCATCTTGTGCGAGATGTAGACGACACCCACGCCTTCGCCCCGCAGCTGCCGCACCACGCGGAACAGCTCCTCGATCTCGGCGTTGTTGAGCGCGGCTGTGGGCTCGTCCATGATGAGCACGCGCGAGTCGAACGACAGCGCCTTGGCAATCTCGACCATCTGCTGCTTCGCCACCGTGAGGTCGCCGACCAGCGTGCGCGGGTCGAGTTGCAGCCTCAGCCGCTGGAAGATCGTTTCGGCCTTGGCATTGAGCGCGGGTTCGTCGAGGAACATGCCGAAGCGCCCGCGCGGCTCGCGGCCGATGAAGATGTTCTGCGCGGCGCTCAGGTGGTTCATCAGGTTGAGTTCCTGATGCACGATGCCGATGCCCAGCGCCTGCGCGGCGCGCGGGCTTTCGACATCCACCGCCTGGCCATCGACGAGGATCTCGCCTTCATCCTTCCGATAGACGCCGGCCAGCACCTTCATCAGCGTCGACTTGCCGGCGCCGTTCTCGCCCATCAGCGCATGCACTTCGCCAGGCAGCAATTCGAACTGCGCCCGGTCGAGCGCTCGCACGCCGGGGAAGGATTTGCTCAGGTTGCGGATGACGACGATCGGGTTCATGCGGGCATCGCATCCAGTCCGTAGAAACGCGCGGCGGTGCCGTGCCAGACCTGGGCCTGCTCGTCGGGCGCAAGCTCGCCGATCAGGCTGTCGGCGACACCAATCCAGGTCGCATAGTCGCTCGCCAGGTTGAGTACCGGCCAGTCGCTGCCCCACATGAGCCGGCCGGGGCCGAAGCAATAGAGAAGATGGTTCCACGCCGGGCGCAGTTCGGCGGCGCCGGCCGATGCGGGCGCCTCCGTGAGCAGGCCGGAAAACTTGCAAACCACTTGGGGAAATGCGGCCAGCTCGGCCATCTGCCGACGCCACAAACCGGCCCCTTCGGTGTCCCAGCCGCTGTCGAACCGCGGCTTGGCGGCGTGGTCGATGACTACCGGCAACTCGGGCCAGGACTCGACGAACTGCAACAGTGCGCCCAGATGCTGCGGCTTCACCAGTGCATCGAAGCGCAAGCCCAGGCGCTGCATCGCCCTGACCGTGTCCGCATGCGGCGCATGGACGATCCAGTCGGGCGAGGGGATGTCCTGCAGCATGGGCCGCACGCCCTTCAGGCGCGGATGCTGCCCGACCCACCGCGCCAGGGTCGACGCGGATTCGGCACGGCTCAGGTCGACCCACCCGACCACGCCGCCGATGAATGCGGTCGATGCCGCGAGGCTCAGCATGAAGTCTGTTTCGGCTTCGGTGGGCGCGGCTTGCACCAGCACGGTTTGCGTGATGCCATGGGCCTGCAGGAGGCCTTGGAGGTCCGCCGGCATGAAGTCCCGGTACAACGGTGCGAGGTCCGCGGCGTCCGCACGCAGCCACCCATAGTCGCCCCTCGCGGGTCGCCAGAAGTGTTGGTGCGCATCAATCCGCCGGATCGTCATGGCCGGCAAATTATTGTGGAACGCACCTCTGCGCGGGGGATCGTGGCGCTAGGACTTACCCGCGCCGATACCCGCAGGCAAGTCGCCTTGCAGGCGGGGGCGACAATCGGCCCCATGTCAGCATCCAACGCGCTCGCGCACCCCTACGAGTCACTCACACCCGACGTGGTGCTCGACGCACTCGCGACGCTCGACCTGCACGGCGACGGCCGCCTGCAGGCGCTCAGTTCGTACGAGAACCGCGTCTATCAAATTCATCTGGAAGACCGCCTCGTGGTGGTCGCCAAGTTCTACCGGCCGGGGCGCTGGAGCGAAGCGCAGATCCTGGAAGAGCATGCGTTCTCGGCCGAGCTCACCGCGGCCGAAGTGCCGGCCGTCGCGCCATTCGAGCTGAAGGGCAGCACGCTGCACCAGCATGCGGGCTTTGCCTTCAGCGTCAGCCCCTATCGCGGCGGCCGGCCGCCCGAGCTGGATGATTTCGAAGTGCTCGAATGGGTTGGCCGGTTCCTGGCGCGCATCCACACGGTCGGCGCAAAGCAGTCCTTCAGGACGCGGCCTGCGCTGGACCTGCGGAGCTTCGGCATCGCGTCGCGCGACTGGCTGCTGAAGCACGACAAGATCCCGCTCGACGTGCAAGGCCTGTGGGAGAAGCATTGCAACGAGGCGCTGGACATGATCGCCGCGACCGCACTCGCGACAGATGCCAAGGGGGCGCTCGGCAATGAATTCAAGAGCCTGCGCATGCATGGCGATTGCCACCCCGGCAACATCCTCTGGACGCCGACCGACCGGCCCGACGGCGGCCCGCATTTCGTCGATCTCGACGACGCGCGCACGGGCTTCGCGGTGCAAGACCTGTGGATGCTGCTTTCGGGCGATCGCTCGCAGCGCACCGGTCAACTGAGCGGCCTGCTCGATGGCTATGAACAGTTCCGCGAGTTCGACCGGCGCGAGCTGGCGCTGATCGAGCCGCTGCGCACATTGCGCCTCATCCACTACAGCGCCTGGCTCGCGCGGCGCTGGGAAGATCCGATCTTTCCGATCAACTTCCCGTGGTTCGGCAGCAGCGACTACTGGAAAGGACAGATCCAGATGCTGCAGGATCAGTGCGAGGCGATGGCGGAAGAACCGCTCTACGCCTGAACGGCCTTCTGCACAAGGCGCAGGAAGTTCTGCACCACCGCGTTGTCGGGCCCGCTGCGCCACACGCAGTAGGCGTCCGACCCCGCGACCTCTTCTTCGAGCGGCCTGAACACGGCGCCGCGCAGCGCCGCGTGTTGCAACGCACTGGGCACCAGGGCCACGCCCATGCCTTGCGACACCAGCGAGACAACCGAAAGCCAGTGCCGCACCTCGTGCCGCACCTCGGGCCTGAATCCGGCACCTGCGCAGATCGAAAGGATGCGCTCGTGGTAGTCGGGCGAGGCTTCGCGCGAGAACAGCACGAAGGGTTGGTCGCGCAGGCTTGCGAGGCCCACCGTTCGGCGCCTTGCCAGCCGGTGCGAAGCCGGCATGCACACCATGAACGGCTCCGACAGCAACAGCACTTGCTCCAATTCCTCCGGCATGCGGCTCGTGTGGACGAAGCCGACGTCCATGCGGTCATGAAGCAACTCGGTGATCTGCTGGCCCGAGTTGAGTTCCGACAGCGACACGCGCACGGCCGGGTGCGCCGCCTGAAAGGCTGTCAGCGCCTGCGGCAAGCCGCGATACAGCATCGCGCCGACAAAACCGATCCGCAGCCGTCCGGCCGAACCCTTGGAAACATCGCGTGCTTCGAGCGCGGCTTCCTCGGCCTGGCGCAGCAGTGTCTGCGCGGAGAGGCGAAGGGCGTCGCCTGCCGGCGTGAGGCGGACCGCTTTGCTGTTGCGCTCGAACAGCCTGGCGCCGACCGACTCTTCGAGCTGCCGGATCGCCACGCTCAACGGTGGCTGCGAAATCGACAAGCGCCGTGCCGCCCGGCCGAAGTGAAGCTCCTCGGCCAGCACCGTGAAGTAACGAAGGTGGCGCAGTTCCATCGATAGGCCAATCAAATCAAGTAACTCAAATTCAATATTAGACAGATATCGTCGCGCCGCCAACAATGCGGCCGACAAAGGAGACAAACGAGATGGCCCCCATCCCCGCCTCAGCCGCCCCAGCCGCCCACCCCGTGCCCGACCGCCACGGCCAGAACCTCTTCACCACCGACACCGAGCTGCACAAGCTGCTCGCGCTCTACCTGCCCGCCGACCTGCTGCGCCACATGCAGCCGCACTTCGAGCGCCTCGGCGCGCTGGCCGGCGGACCGCTCGACGAGCTGGCCCACATCGCCGACACCAATCCGCCGACGCTTTCGCTGCGCACCCGCACCGGCATCGACGACCAGCGCGTCGACAAGCACCCCGCCTACGTCGAGATGGAGCGCCTGGCGCTCAGCGAGTTCGGCCTGGCCGCCATGTCGCACCGCGAGGAGACGCTGGGCTGGAAGGGCAAGATGCCGCCGCTGGTCAAGTACGTGCTGACCTACCTGTTCGTGCAGGCCGAGTTCGGCCTGTGTTGCCCGGTGTCGATGACCGACTCGCTGGCGCGCACGCTGAAGAAGTTCGGCAGCCCCGAGCTGGTCGAGCGCTTCCTGCCGCGCTTCCAGTCGGTCGACTTCGACACGCTGGCGCAAGGCGCGATGTTCATGACCGAGCAGGCCGCCGGCTCCGACATCGCCGCCACGGCGACCAGCGCCGCACAGGACGAATCGGGCCAGTGGCGCCTGAGCGGCGACAAGTGGTTCTGCTCCAACCCCGACGCCGATTTCGCGATGGTGCTGGCGCATGTCGAAGGCGCGCCCGCGGGCATGAAGGGCGTGTCGCTGTTCCTGCTGCCGCGCCGGCTCGGTGACGGTTCGCACAACCACTACCGCATCATCCGCCTGAAGGACAAGATGGGCACGCGCTCGATGGCCAGCGGCGAGATCCGGCTCGAAGGCGCCATCGCCTACCTGGTCGGCGAACAGGGCCGCGGCTTCGTGCAGATGGCCGACATGGTCAACAACTCGCGCCTGTCGAACGGCGTGCGCGCCGCGGGCCTGATGCGCCGCGCCTGTGCCGAGGCCGAATACATCGCGAGCGAACGCCGCGCGTTCGGCAAGCGCCTGGCCGACATGCCGCTGATGCAGAAGCAGTTGCAGAAGCTGCGCCTGCCCGCCGAACAGGCGCGCACGATGGTGTTCCAGACGGCGCAGGCGCTGATGCGCTCCGACGGCGGCGAGGCGGCGGCCTATCCGCTGCTGCGCATCCTCACGCCGCTCATCAAGTTCCGCGCCTGCCGCGATGCGCGCAAGGTCACCGGCGACGCGATGGAAGTGCGCGGCGGCTGCGGCTACATCGAGGAGTGGTCCGACCCGCGGCTCGTGCGCGATGCGCACCTGGGCTCGATCTGGGAAGGCACCAGCAACATCGTCGCGCTGGACGTGATCCGCGCGGTCACGCGCGAGAACTCGCTGCCCGCATTGCGGGCGCACTTCGGCGCGCTGCTCGACGATGCGCCGCTGGCGCCCGCTTTCGCGAAGGCGCTGCGCGAGGCACTGGATCGCGCCTGCGCCCTGGCCGCCAACGCCTCGGCGGCCGCGAAAGACGGCGACGTGATCGCGCGCCAGGCCGCTTCCGCCCTGTACCACACCTGCAGCGCCATCGCGATGGCCTGGGAAGGCGCGCGCGCCGGCTCGGTCCAGCGCGTCGAATGGGCGCAACTCGTGTTGCTGCACCGCGTGCTGCCACGCGATCCGCTCGCGCCCTCGGGCATCCCGGCCGACTGGACCCTGCCCGAACCGACCACAGCCACCGTCGCGGTCTGATCGACTGAACACAAGATAACCGGAGACAAATTCATGCGCCTGCTCAACACCCTCCTCGTCGCCTGCATCGCCGCGCTGCCGCTGCTGCCTGTCGCCCACGCCGACAGCTTCCCTGACAAGCCGATCATGCTGGTCATCCCGTTCCCGCCCGGCGGCCCGAC
Organism: Variovorax humicola; assembly: GCF_037889915.1. Lineage (NCBI taxonomy): Bacteria > Pseudomonadati > Pseudomonadota > Betaproteobacteria > Burkholderiales > Comamonadaceae > Variovorax > Variovorax humicola. The sequence goes on from NZ_JBBKZV010000011.1 coordinate 179,125, forward strand.
CGACACGATGGCGCGCACGCTGGCCGGCGAGATGAAAGACCGCCTCGGCCAGCCGATGATCGTGGAGAACCGCGCCGGCGCAGGCGGCAACATCGGTGCCGAATACGTGTCGCGCGCCGCGCCGGATGGCCAGACCCTGCTGTTCGGCACCTCGGGCCCGTTGGCCATCAATTCGAGCCTCTATCGCAAGATCAACTACGACCCGGCGAAGAGCTTTGCACCTATCATCCAGGTCGGCCACCTGCCCAACATCCTGGTCGTCAACCCGAGCGTTCCGGCCAACAACGTGAAGGAACTCATCGCGTATGCCAAGGCCCATCCCGGCAAGCTCAGCTATGCCTCGTCGGGCAATGGCGCCTCCTCGCACCTGGCCGGCGTGATGTTCAATTCGATGGCCGGCGTGGACCTGCAGCACATTCCCTACAAGGGCACGGGCCCGGCGTTGACCGACCTGCTCGGCGGCCAGGTCAGCATGAGCTTTACCGACGTTCTCACCGCCATGCCCTACATCAAGTCCGGCAAGCTGCGCGCACTCGGCGTGACCACCGCCGCGCGCTCGCAGGCGCTGCCCAATGTGCCGACGGTGGCCGAGCAAGGCGTGCCGGGCTACGACGTGAGCGTGTTCTTCGGCATCGTCGCACCGGCCGGCACGCCGCCCGACCGCATCGCCAGGCTCAACAAGGCATTCATCGAAGTCCTGGCCACGCCCAAGGTCAAGCAACTCTTCGCATCGCAGGGACTGGAACCGGCGCCGTCCAACGCGCCGGACCAGCTCGGCAAGTTCATCAGCCTGCAGATGACGAAGTGGGCGGGTGTCGTCAAGCAGTCGGGCGCGCAACTCGACTGACCCCGCCATGAAGCCCTTCGAGAACGAAGCGTCGGGCATGCTCTTCGGGCTGCCCATGCCGATGGCCAAGGCATTCGGGCTGCGTGCGGAGCGCATCGCCGGCGACCAGGCCAGCGTGCGCATGCCGCGCAACGACCTGCACACCAACAGCCGCGGCGAAGTGCATGGCGGCGCGCTCGCGGTTCTGCTCGACTGCACGCTGGCAAGCGCCGCGCGTGCGCATGCACCGACGCGCTTCGGCGTCATCACAGTCGACATGTCCCTGCATTTCCTCGCGCCGTGCAGCGGCGACGTGATCGCCACCGCCACCTGCGAACGGCGCGGCCGCTCACTGTGCTTCGTGCGCGGCGAGGCCCGCGACACGAACGGCACGCTGCTCGCGCTCGCCACGGGCACCTTCAAGCTCATGGAGAAATGAAACACCCCCGAAGCGCCTGCGGCGCCTCCCCCTCGAGGGGGCGCACCTGGCGGCCCGGCAAAGCCGGTTCCGCGGGTGCCCACGAACAGACTTCGCTGTGCTCGTCCTGGGCATGCGTCGCGGGTCCCGCGGTAGCGTGGCGGAAAACTGAAATGAAACACCCCCGAAGCGCCGGCTTCGTGCGTCGCGGGTCATTCGATAACGTGGTGGAAAACTGATATGAATCCGACCCCCAATACCGGTGCACTGGCGGGCATCCGCGTGCTCGACATCTCGCGCATCCTCGGCGGGCCGTACTGCGGCCAGATCCTCGGCGACCACGGCGCCGACGTGCTCAAGGTCGAGCCGCCGCAGGGCGACGACACGCGCACCTGGGGTCCGCCCTTTCGCGACGGCGTGGCCTCGTACTACCACGGGCTCAACCGCAACAAGCGCACCATGTCGCTGGATCTCGGCAGCGAAAGCGGCCGCGAAGCCTTGCTGGCGCTGGTGGCCGAGGCCGACGTGCTGATCGAGAACTTCAAGACCGGCACGATGGAGCGCTGGGGCATCGGCTACGACGAGTTGTCCAAGCGCTTCCCCGGGCTGGTCTGGTGCCGCGTCTCGGGCTTCGGCGCCGATGGCCCGCTGGGCGCGCTGCCGGGCTACGACGCCGCCGTGCAGGCGATGACCGGCATCATGAGCATCAACGGCGAAGCCTCGGGCGACCCGCTGCGCGTGGGCCTGCCGGTGGTCGACATGGTGACCGGGCTCAACGCGGTGATCGGCGTGCTGCTCGCACTGCAGGAGCGCCAGCGCAGCGGCAAGGGCCAGTTCGTGGAAGCGGCCTTGTACGACAGCGGTCTCTCGCTGCTGCATCCGCACGCGGCCAACTGGTTCATGGACGGTCGCAAGCCCAAGCGCACCGGCAACGCGCATCCCAACATCTACCCCTACGACGCGCTCAACACCGGCACCGATCCGATCTTCCTCGCGGTGGGCAACGACCGGCAGTTCGCCAGCTTCTGCCGCTGCATCGGCGTCGCCGAACTCGCGGAAGACCCGCTGTACCGCGATGCGGGTTCACGCTCGGTGAACCGCGAAGGGCTCAAGCAGATCCTCGAAGCCAGGCTGGCCTCGTTCGACGGCCGAAAGCTCGTCGACGAACTGATGGCCGCCGGCGTTCCCGCTGCGCCGGTGCTGCCCGTCGATGCCGCGCTGGAGCACCCGCACACAGCCCACCGCGAGATGGTGGTGGAGATGGAAGGCGGCTACCGCGGCATCGGCGCGCCGGTGAAGCTGAGCCGCACGCCGGCAAGCTATCGGCATGCGCCGCTCACGCCTGGCGACGGCTTCCTGGAGGTGCCTGAGGGAGCGCCCTGATCCGCTCGTCGTCCTCCCTGGTGTAGATTTCAATGCACCCAATGGGGAGACCATGACGAGACTGACGAAACTACTGGGCGCCTTGCTGGCGCCCTTGTTGATGGTGCAGGTGCAGGTGGCATTCGCGCAGACCCGCACATCCTTGCCCGCATCCAGCGGCCTGCAGGAAGTGCGCAAGGTCGAGGGCATCACCGAATACGCGCTGCCCAACGGGTTCCATCTGCTGCTCGCGCCTGACAACTCCAAGCCCACCACCACCGTCAACCTCACCTACCGCGTGGGCAGCGGCCACGAGAGCTATGGCGAGACGGGCGCCGCGCACTTGCTCGAACACATGCTGTTCAAGGCCAGCGCCACCGTCGAGGATCCGAAGCTGGAAATGACCCGGCGCGGCGCGCGGTGGAACGGCACCACCTGGCTCGATCGCACCAACTACTTCGCCACCTTCGGTACCGACCCTGAAACGCTCGACTGGATGATCGGCTGGCTGGCCGAATCGATGACGCAGGCGAAGCTCCGAAAGAGCGACCTCGACAGCGAGATGACCGTCGTGCGCAACGAACTCGAGCGCGCCGACAACGTGCCCTCCGCCGTGCTGGGCAAGCGCATGGTGTCGGCGGCCTATGACTGGCACGGCTACGGTCACCACACGCTCGGCGCGCGCTCGGATGTCGAGAACATTCCAATCGAACGCCTGCGCGCCTTCTATGCGCGGCACTACCGGCCCGACAACGCCGTGCTGGTGGTCGGCGGTCGCTTCGACACGGCGGCGGTCCTTGCCAGGGTTGCCAACGCATTCGGGCCGGTTGCAAAGCCGGCTACACCCATCGAGGCAAGCTACACCGCGGAGCCGGCGCAGGACGGCGAGCGCAGCGTCACCGTGCGGCGCGTGGGCGGCAACGCGATGGTTTCGGTGATGTACCACGTGATGCCCGCCACCTCACGCGAATTCGCCGCCGTGGTCGTGCTGGCGCAAGCGCTCGGCGCGGACAGCGGACCGCTGGGCGAGGCGCTGGTGCGCCGCGGCACCGGCGTCACGCAGGCCAGTCATGCGACGCCAACGCGCGAGCCCGGCTATCTCATGGCAGGCATCACGCTCGCCGAAGGCACCGACGAATCCGCCGCGACGCAAGCCGGCCAGGCCCTGGCACGCACCATGGAATCGCTGCGCCTTACAGAATCGCAGGTGACGTTGGCGCGCGGCCAGGCCCTCAAGGGCATCAACGACTCCCTGCGCAATCCCGAGAGCCTGAGCCTCGGCCTGAGCGAATCGATCGCGCGCGGCGACTGGCGCCTGTGGTTCGCCATGCGTGACTGGATCGAAGGCGTCACGCTGGCCGACGTGCAGCGCGTTGCCGCCACCTGGCTGCTGCCATCGAACCGGACCACCGGCACCTACCTGCCCGCCCGCGAACTGCCGCCGCGTGCACCGCTTGCACCGGCCGTCGATGTGGCGAACGAGTTGGCCGACTACAAGGGCAAGGTCCTCGCGGCGTCGCCCATCGCCGACTTCGAACTGACCGTGCCGAACATCGAGGCGCACGCCGTCTACCGCCAACTGGCCGTCCAGGGCCAGCCGGGCCTCAAGCTGGTGATGCTGCCGCGCCCGATGAAGGGCGATCGCGTGACCGGCACGCTGCGGCTGCACTGGGGCAGCGCCGAAAGCATGAACGGCCAGAGCGTCGTCGCCAGCACTGTCGGCTCCATGTTGATGAAGGGCACGCGCAGCAAGACTGCCGACGACATCACCAAGGCGCTGCTCGCGCTCGACGCGCGGCTCACCATCAACTCGGGCGCTGGCGGGCTGACCGCCAATTTCGAATTGCCCGCCGGCCAGCTCGCCGACTTCACTGCGCTGCTGTCGGAGATGCTCCGCGAACCGCGCTTCGACGACACGGCGTTCAAGCAGGTGAAAGACGTCGCGCTCACGACGATGAGGAACAACCGCTCCGATCCCGCGGCAGTCGCCGGGAACGCGTTGCAACAGGTCTTCGCCGCAGCCGCGACGGACCAGGCCGCGCGCGATGCGGGCCGCTACCCGGTCGGCGATCCGCGCACCGCGCGCAGCTTCGACGATTCGGAAGCGCAGACGCGCGCCATGACCATCGCCCAGCTGCGCACTTTCTGGACGCGATTTGCCGGCGCGCTTTACGGCGAACTGGCGCTGATCGGTCCGGTGCAACCGGACGAGGTCACCGCGCAATGGCAGAAGGAATTCGGCGAATGGAAGAACCAGGAGCCGTATCGCCCCTGGTTCTTCGAATGGCCCACCGATCTCGACCGCATTCCGCGGGCCGCGCCGCTGCAGCTTGCGGACAAGGCGAATGCCAGCTACATCGCGCGAATCCCGCTGGCGATGAACAGCGACTCGGCGGACTACCCGGCACTCTTCACCGGTGTGCAGATGCTTGGCGGACGCGCCGGCGGCACCGCCCTGTGGAAGCGCGTGCGCGAGGAAGAAGGCCTGAGCTACGGCGTCGGCAGTTCGCTGAACGTGCCTTCGTACAGCACGCTCGTGCCGGGCGGCCAGGCTGCGTCGATCACCATCTCGGCGAGCTTCGCGCCGCAGAACCGCGACAAGCTGCACACCGTCATCCGCGACGAACTGGCCAAGCGCGCCGCCACCGGATTCAGCAGCATGGAGGTCGCCTTTGCGCGCCGCGCCATCCTCAGTTCGAGGGCCGAGCAATTGGCCCAGCCCGCCAACCTCGCCGGGATGCTCGCCAGCTACCTGCGCGACGGATACGACATCCGGCGCTACGCGCAGTTCAATGCCGCCTACGAGAAGATCGATGCGGACTCGGTGAACGCGGCGCTGCGGAAGTACCTGCTCGTGGACCGCATGGTCGAGGTCACGGCAGGCAGCTTCCAGTGAAACGGTGCGCGGTGCGGGCAGCGGCAGGACTTCGTCGTGAACCGGCGGTGGCCATGGCGCTCCCCTGAATGACGGCCGGACTCATCAGTTCCGGCCGTCGCACCTGTTGCTAGACCAGCAAGGCGTTGACGCGGCGCACATAGGCGGCCGGATCCTGCGGCAGCCCGCCCTCGGCCAGCAGGGCCTGATCGAACAGGATGTTGGCCAGGTCGTCGAAATGTGCCGAGCCTTCCAGTTTCTTGACCAGCGGATGCTCGGCGTTCACTTCGAGCACCGGCTTCAGGTCGGGTGCGGGCTGGCCGGCCTGCTTCAGCATGCGCGCGAGTTGCGTGCTCATGCCGCCGTCCTTTACCACCAGGCAGGCGGGTGAATCGACCAGGCGGGTGGTGACGCGCACGTCGTCGGCCTTGTCCTTCAGCGTTTCCTTCAGGCGATCGAGCACGGGCTTGAAGGTCTCGGCAGCGGCTTCGGCGGCCTTCTTCTCTTCCTCGTCCTGCAGCTTGCCGAGATCGACCGCGCCCTTGGCCACGCTTTGCAGCGGCAGGCCGTCGAACTCGTGCAGGTAGCTCAGCGCCCATTCGTCGACACGGTCGGTCATCAGCAAGACCTCGATGCCCTTCTTCTTGAAGAGTTCGAGCTGCGGGCTGTTCTTCGCGGCGGCGAGGGTGTCGGCCGTGATGTAGTAGATCGCGTCCTGGCCTTCCTTCATGCGGGCCTTGTAGTCGGCCAGGCCCACGCTCACGGTGTCGGTGGTGCTGGAGGCAAAGCGCAGCAGCTTGGCGATGCGGTCGCGGTTGCCGAAGTCTTCGCCCAGGCCTTCCTTCAGCACGGCGCCGAACTCGGCATAGAACTTCGCGTACTTGCCGGCGTCTTCCTTCGAAGTCTCTTCGTCCTTCTTGTCGACCACGTCGGTGACTTCCTCGGTGGATTCCGGCGCGGCGGGCGCGGAGGCAGCAGCCGCCTGCTTGTTCGCCATGTCCTCCAGCATCGACAGCACCCGCTTGGTGCTGCCCTCGCGAATCGCCTTCACGTCGCGGCTTTCCTGCAGCAACTCGCGGCTCACGTTGAGCGGAAGATCGGCCGAGTCGATCACGCCCTTGACGAAGCGCAGGTAGCTCGGCAGCAATGCCTCGGCGTCGTCCATGATGAACACGCGCTTGACGTAGAGCTTGAGGCCCGCGCTCTTCTCGCGGTTCCACAAATCCATCGGTGCCTTCGACGGGATGAACAGCAACTGCGTGTATTCGGTGCTGCCCTCGACGCGGTTGTGGCTCCAGGCCAGCGGCGCCTCGTAGTCGTGGCTGATGGTCTTGTAGAACTCGCTGTACTGCTCGGGCGTGATGTCTTTCTTGGCACGCGTCCAGAGCGCGCTGGCCTTGTTGACCGGCTCCCATTCGCCGGTCTTGACCATGTCGCCGGGCTGGTCGTTCTCGCCCTCCTTCCATTCCTCTTTTTCCATGAGGATCGGCAGCGAGATGTGGTCGGAATACTTGCCGATGACCTGCTTGAGCTTCCACGCGTTGAGGTACTCCTCGGCATCCTCGCGCAGGTGCAGCGTGACGCTGGTCCCGCGCTGCGGGCGGTCGATGGTCTCGACCTCGAAGTCGCCGGCGCCGCCGCTGGCCCAGCGCACGCCTTCGCCCGCGACCATGCCGGCGCGGCGCGATTCCACCGTGATGCGGTCGGCCACGATGAAGCCCGAATAGAAGCCCACGCCGAACTGGCCGATGAGTTGCGCGTCGGCCTTCTGGTCGCCGCTGAGCTTGCTCATGAAGTCCTTGGTGCCGCTCTTGGCGATGGTGCCGAGGTTGTCGATGGCTTCCTGCTTGCTGAGCCCGATGCCGTTGTCGGCGATGGTCAGCGTGCGGGCGGCCTTGTCGAACGAAACGCGCACTTCGAGGGTGGGCGCGTCTTCGTACAGGCCGGCGTCATTGATTGCCTCGAAGCGCAGCTTGTCGCACGCGTCGGACGCGTTCGAGATCAGCTCGCGCAGGAAGATTTCCTTGTTCGAGTAGAGCGAATGGGTGACGAGGTGGAGCAGTTGGGCCACTTCGGCCTGGAAGGGGAGTTTGGTGCTGGCGCTGGTCATGAGAAGAAAAAAAAAGTTGTTTGTCGATGTTCAGGGTGGCGCAAGGCCAAGCCGCATCGCAGGTGATGGCGGGCTTCGGTATTTTCAACTGTGGCGGACCCCTGTCGGTTTCAGGGCGCAAATCGCACTTGCCCGGAGGGTGCGTCGGTTCCCTCGACGGAAGTGTGTCAAGTTGTAGCACGCGTCTTTGGCGATCGGTTGCCGCGGCCTAGCGTTCGGCGGCTCCATGAACGCAGCGCCTCCACGACGGACTTCGCGGCGCAGCGCGAAAGGCAGGCGCTGGTCAGGCAGACGTAGGATTCAATCGCCAAGCTGCGATGTCGAACCCAACTTCCACAGGGAAATCCATGACATTCGCGCCCGCCAGATCGCTGCTCGCCGCAGCCTGCTTCACGTTCACCGCCCTCGCCGCGCACGCCCAGGCGCCCGCCGACGCACCGCCCGGCACGACGGTGCAATGCAAACTCCTACGCGAGCCCCGACACCAAGTCGGGCGCCTGCCGCGGCCACAAGGGCATCAAGACGTGGTTTGGCAAGCCCGCTGGCGCCGCACCCGCCGCCGCAGCGGCCACCGCCGCAGCGCCACCCGCAGCCGCCCCCGCTGCACCCGCCGCTGCGGCCGCCCCCGCAATGGCCAAGCCCGCCACCACGGCAAAGGCACCGGCCGCAGCCGACAAGACGGCGTCGATGGCACAGGCCCCGGGTGGCGGCGCCGGCAAGGTGTGGGCCAATGACGAGACCAAGATCTACCACTGCATGGGCGACCGCTACTACGGCAAGACCAAGAAGGGCGAATACCTGACCGAGGCCGACGCCAAGGCCAAGGGCATGCACGCGTCGCACAACAAGCCCTGCGGCGCGTAACAACGCTGCGACTGGCATCGGGCAATGCGCGGGACGCCACGGAACCGGCTTTCCGGGGCGGACGGCGACGATTCGCGAGTCACCAACTCACCCCACCGTCTTGCCGATGGAGCCGATCAGCACCGAGCCGCACTTCGTGCGATGTCCTTCGAGCGCCACCGGTCGGCCGCCAATCCCGTAGCCGGCCTCGCCCTCGATGATCTTGTTGACGCCGTGCAGCGGACAGTCCACCTCGTCGCCGAGGCGTGCGATGGGCCGGTCCTGCACGGTGTCGTTGTCGGCACCCGTGATGACCTTGCCGCCGTGGGTGGTGGTGTCTCCTCTCCCACCAGGATCACGCGCCTGCTCATGGCGTGCTCCTTTCCACCGGCGCCGCCGCCCGGCGGCCTGGCCCTGCCGGTGCATCGCCCTGCGTCACCACGATGTCCACCCGTCGATTGCGCGCCCGGCCGGCAGCCGTGGTGTTGTCCGCCAGCGGCTGCGTGTCGCCCATGCCCTCCACGACGAGGCGCTCCGACGCCACGCCGCTGGTCTTGAGCACCTCCGCCACGGCGGCGGCGCGCCTCTCGCTCAGCGCCTGGTTGTCGGCGAACAGGCGCGTCTTGATCGGCCGGTTGTCCGAATGCCCGGTGATCCGCACCGTGCCCGCGACCTCGTTGATCTCGTTCGCCACCTTGGCAATCGTCTGCACAAGCTTCGCGTTCACCTGTGCTTGCCCGGGCACGAACATGTCGTCGCCCTTGAAGCTGACGGCACTGTGCGCGTCGTCCTCTTCCACACTCACCGTGCCGCGCGCGATTTCCGGGGCGAGCAATTCCTTCAGGCGCAGCGACTTGTGCACGGGCGCGGGCGGCGGACGCAAAGCGCCGATCGCGCGTAGACCCGTTTCCACCTCATTGGTCTTCTGCACCAGCCGGTACTTGTACCAGGAGAACTGCGCCAGCAACACCAGCGACAGCAGCGATACCGTGACCCATACAGGCACCGTGCGCAGCAGCCGAAACTTGCCCACGCTGCCCACCCCCTTCCAGTGCGGCGAAAGGTCGCGCGGCACTTCGCCGCGCGCGGCCATCACGATCTCGTAGAGGCGGTGACGGATGGCATCGTGATCGCGCCGGCCATTGGGGAGCGAGCGATAGCGGCCCTCGAAGCCCAGCGACAGCACGAAGAACAGCAGATCGATCAGATCGATGTGCTCCTGCGGCGAGGCGGCCAGGTGACCGATGAGCAGGAAGACCTTCTCTCCGCCAGCCGTGTCTTCGTGAAACTGCTGCGCCAGCGGATTCGTGGACCAGGCGCCGGTCTCCGCGCCCGACCCGCCGCCCCACGGCTTGCGCTGGACAGCCTCGTCGATGGCGGTGGTCAACGCATAGCTCGCGGCCACCATGTGCTCGTGCTTGATTTGCGCGCTGGTGCAGATCGACTGGAAGGTGGTGACCTCCCGCGTCAGCAGGCGACGAAACACATCGAGCTGCGTTGCATCGAGCTCCTTGGGCATTTCGCACAGCACGCGAATCAGCGGCTGCGCCGCTTCGAGCAATGGGTTGACGGCAGCCTTCACAGCCTTGAGCCGCTCCTCGTAGAGGGGCTCGGGCACCAGCTTCACCGCCGAAGGCGCAGACGGTGACGGGTTGCCCGTATCTGCGCGGTCTTCGGAACCTGGCTCTTCTTGAGGTGAGCCAATCGCCGGAGCCATGCGCGCGCGAGCGGCGCCGCGCCAGAGCGTCGGCTTGACCGGCGTTGTCGAGTCTTTATTCATCTGCACACGATCGTCAAAGGGAAAGGGAAAGGCGAAGGGGCGCCCGCCGGCGCGTGGCCGCCGGACGCAAGAGCATTCGGTTCAAACGGGCGCCGATGCGCTGCCGGTGCCGATCAACCTGCAGCCGCACTCCGTCCTGTGGCCTTCGAGGGCCACGGGAATGCCGTCCAGCTTGTAGCCGTCACTGCCCTCGATGATCGGATTCACCCCGTGGAGCCTGCCGTCGGGGTACTTGCGCGGGCAATCGACCAAATCGCCCTTGCGCGCGATCGGCTTTCCCATGAGCAGGCGCTTGAGGTCGCCGGTGATGACGACGCCTTCGTGGTCGGTCGGGTCGCCGACCCTGATGATTCTTCTGCTTTGCATTTTTCTCCCTGGGTGTGGATCAAGCCAGCGGCTTGCCCTGCTCGTCGTGCAGATCGGTCAGCGTGATCTGCTTGCCCACGGGGGCGGGCTGGTTGGCGTTGTCGGCCCACAGCCACTGAACCTGATTGGGGTCGATGTCCAGATGCACGTCGCGCGGATCGGGGAAGGGCTGGCCCTTCTCGACGTAGGCCTGACGGTTCACGTCATGAAACACCGTGGCGAGCACGTGATCGCCTTCGATTTGAGGCTCCCAGATGCCCGTGCGCGGGCAGGGCCGGCCACCCCGGCAGATGACCAGCGGCATCGGGATGCGGCTCATGCGGGCGATGCCGCGAGCGACTTCGATGGGCGGCGCAGGGTCGGCCAGCTTGACCAGCTCGCCCATGTAGTGCCATCGCACGCCCAGTACCTTGGCGTACTCGCCGAGGCTGCGGCGGTCGGGCGTATCGAACGCTTCGCCTTGCGCATAGCGCAGTGCCACCTGACGGCTGTTCCACTCGCGCTGGAACTCTCGCACCGATTGGGTCAGTTGGGCGAGCCAATAGCCGGAGTACAGCGCTGTCTGACCATTGAGCAGAGGTGTCATCTGCGCCTGACGGCGGTCGAACTTGCCGTGCCACTCGGCGGCGGGGATCAGGGGCGTCTGCGGCAGCGCGTAGCCCTGCGGGATGTGGGCACGCCCGGTGTGCTGCGAGCCAGCGGTGGGCTGAACCGCCGGCGCGGGCATGATCTGCTTGGCCGCGTCGATGAGTCTCTGCGGATCGCTCATGTCCCACTGGGGGAGCTTGGCGGGTGGCAGTGGCAGAACCTTGTCGAGGTTGGGAAAGCGCAGGTCGGGGTTGTGGTATAGGGCATCCACAAAGGCCATGTAGCGGTCTTCCCGACCGGGGTCAGGGGATGGGCCGCCCTTTGACATCTCTGCGCCACCGAAGATCGAGGAGAGAACGCCCGCACTTCTCTCGTTACCGAATTTGACCCCCTGATGGAAGACTCGAATTGCTTTATCGTAGTCTCGATTCACAACGAGGTATTCAAGTCCTAATTCGTGGGCAGCCTTGCCATTGCCCTGCGCAAAGGCGCACTCCAGCATCTTGATCCCGATGGACTCGTTACTCCACATGCCAGCCTTGGGGTTGTCGTAGCCACCGAGCAGGGCTGCTCCCAGAAACGCTTGCGCACTCGGACTGCCCATGTCCGCAGCCAGCTCCCAGAACGCGTAGGCGCGGCTGGTGTCACCGTTCACGCCGAGCCCTCGCTGGTGATACGTGCCCATCGCATCGAAGGCCGCCGGAATGCCCAGCTTCATCGCCTCCTCCACGATCTGGATGGCACGCTCGGTGTCTCGCGGCACCACGTAGGGCTCCCTGCCGTCACCCTCGATCAACACACCGGCCAGATTCATCATGGCCTTCCAGTGCTTGCGCTCGGCCGCTTTCTGCCACAACTCCACCGCCTTCGGGTAGTTGCGCTGGTTGGGCCACAGGTCACGGCTGGTGACGCGAAGGCCCTCCTGGAACCACGTCTCGGCCTGCGCATCGATGGGCGGCACCGCATCGGCCTCGTGCTTAAAGGTGAAGTCCTTGCGGTGCGGGTCGAACGCCTTCAGGGACATGTTGCGTGGCAGTGGAGGGATGACTGGAGAAGACATGGGGCAGGCTGTGAGGGTGAGCAGGCAGGTGAGAAGAAGGAGCGCGAGACGAATCATTGGCAGCCCTAGCCGTGGCGGAAGTAGATTTCACGTTTGTCTTGGAAGGGAATCACAAAGCCGGTGATCGAATCCTTTAGGCCGCGGTCGACGATCTTCTTGTTGTTCTCCATCACCGTCTGCCAGCTTTCGAAAGCCTTCTTGATCGCCTCCGGCCCACCTTCGCCGCCGGCCGATTTGTTGTAGTTCCCTGCGTGCATCGTCCACACCCGCTGCCTCAACTCCTTGGCCTTCAGATGGTCATCCGTGACCATGTTGAGCTCACTGTCCACCGCCATGCTGCGCACGTTCAAGTTGGCGCTGCCCAGCGTGAAGACCGCGTCGTCGATGAGCATCAGCTTGCTGTGGATGTAGATCTGCCTGAAGTCCTGCTCGGGCCTGGGCATGGGCTTGCCCCTGTTCTGCGTGACCAGCCGCGCGAGCAGCACCTTCAGGCCCAGGTCTTTGAGCTCACCGGTCTTGTGGTTCTTGTCGGGCTCCTTGACTTGTCGCGCACTGTCGTACACCGGGCTCCACGCGGGCGCGTTGTCAGGGTCCATGCGCTTGTCCGCCGGCAGCGACTCCCAGCGCTTCCATTCGTCCTCCCTGGCGTCCATGGCCTTTTTCTGATTCGGCATGCTGTCGGCCTCACCGAGGCTTTTGACCATGTCGTAGGTCCGGGGAACCATGCCGTCGTCCTCGGGCCAGGGGATGACGGCGATCAGGTGCAGGAGCTTGCTCTGCTGTGGTGATGCGCCGGCCTGCTGAACGCCGTTCATGAAGTCGATTCGCATCTTCTTGAGATGGCGCACCCAGCTCTCGTAGTAAAAGTACTGGTTCTCGATGTAGATGTAATTGCGCGCGAAGCTGGTGGCCTGCCAGTAGACGTTCTTGATGGTCTTGTCGGCGTTCTCTTGTGGCTGGGTGCGCACGATCTGAATGCCCGACCCCGGACTGGCGCAATGCTTGAGTTGGGCGGGCAGGTTGTCGCCGTCGTCGGCGCGTCGCTTGCCGCCCGCGCGCACCCATGCCTTGATGAAGTTGCTGTGAACGCCTTGCAGCGCCGGGCCACGAATGCGGCTGGCGTAGTCCTGGTAGGGGTCGCGGCTGACGGGGCGGTTGCGGGGCAAGGCCTGGGCCGTTTGGGTCTTGCGCCCCCAGTCGACTTCGCGCAGCGGGGTGTCGAACAGGTGTTCTTCACTGTCCCAGTAGTCGGTTGTGCTGTTCAGGCCCATGACAAAGCCAACGGCCTTTTCTCCGTCTTTCCAGGCGTAGTCGATGAGGATGGTCTTCTGGTGGTGCGTCGCGTTGTCTTCGAGCAGGCTCTTCTCATTGACCAGGCCGCCATGGCTCGGCGCGGCGGCGCTGGGCGGGTCTTCCTTGCTGTCTTGTTTGACGAGACTTTTCTGGACATCTGCGGTGGCGCTGCCGCCGCGCAGCTTGAGTTCGATGCGCGTGCGGGTGTCGCCCTTGTCGACGGGCCCCATGACGTCGCGCCACCATTCCACGCAGTTGTCGTGGCGCAGTTGTTCGGCGGTGCGCCAGTCTTTCGCTCCGAAGACGGGCGGCGGGCTGTCCAGGCCCACGGCGCTTCTTTTCTCGCGCGTGGTGGCGGGAACACCGGCCGCGTGGGTCACGCCGCCCCCACGCTGGGCGCCGGTGTAGCCGGGCATGTTGTTCTGGACGGCGCTGGCCAGCTTGTCATACCAGACCAGCAGGCGAACCCTCACGCCGCGCCCCGCCGCCGCATG
>NZ_JBBKZV010000012.1:0-178540 GCF_037889915.1 Variovorax humicola
GAGCTTGTCGGCATTGCGCGCATTCAGCACGATGCGCGCACCCGCGCCGGCCAGGCCGCGTGCCAGTGCAAAGCCGATGCCGGCGCTGGAGCCGGTGATGAGGGCCGTGCGACCGGTGAGGTCGAAACTTTTGAGGACGGGGTTCAAGCGGGTCTCCTTGTTCCTTGATCGGCGGGCCAACCCTGCCGGATGGACGGGCATGGTGTGCCGGCTTGCGGTTCAAGGCGGAGCGCGGCGATTGGATTGTCGGCGGTCAGGGCCGCCATTGCGCGCCGTGTTTGCACCGATGCACCGCCGCTGGGCGATGCAGGGAGTTGGCGCGGGTTGCGCCTCAATTGGGGCAGCGCGCTTCGAGCGCATCGATGAAGGATCGGTCCCATCGGCCTTCGGTCATCGCACGGATCGTCTCCGCTTCGGTCGCCAGGTGAGCGCGGGCTTTTTCGATCAGCCACTCCGCATCGTCCGGCGAAAAGGCCATCAACCCGTCCTGGTCACCGACCACGATGTCGCCCGGGTTCACCACCATGCCGCCGACCGACACCGTAACGTTGATTTCGCCCGGTCCGTCCTTGTAGGGGCCGCGGTGGTTCACGCCGCGCGCATACACGGGGAACTCGCGTTCCGCAATTTCCGCCAGGTCGCGGATCGCGCCGTCGAGCACCACGCCCACGGTGCCGATCTTGGCGGCATAGAACGAGAGGATGCCGCCGATCATGGCGTTGCTGAGGTCGCCGCCGCCGTCCATCACGAGCACATCGCCGGGTCGGCAGAACTCGAAGGCGCGCAGCATCGTGAGGTTGCAGCCGCCGCGCGATTTCAGCGTCACGGCCGTGCCCGCCATGGTCTTCTTGCCGGCGCGGTGATACGGCCGCAGGCCAACGCTGCCGATATTGCGGTGCATGTTGTCGCTCAGCGCGGCCACGGGAATGTCGCGCAGCGCGGCGAGGATCTTCGGGTCGGCCTGAGGGGCGGACGGGTTCTTGCGGATGGCTTTGAATTGCATGGGATGTCCTTCGTTGTGCTTTGTCGTGCGAGAGCGCTTACTGCAACTCGGCGACTGCGCCGGCGATCCGCTTGCAGCCTTCGTCCAGGATGTCGATCGAGGTGGCGATGGAAAGGCGGAAATAGGGCGAGAGGCCATATGCGGTTCCGGCGACCGTCGCCACGCCGGCGCTTTCCAGCAGGTACATCACGACGTCGCTGTCCTGCTGCAATGACTTGCCCGCCGGCGTCGTCTTGCCGATCAGGTCGCCGCAGTTGATGTAGAGGTAGAAGGCGCCCGGCGGTGTCGCGCAGCTCAGGCCGGGGATGGCATTGATTTGGGCCAACGTGCGGTCGCGCCGCTGCTTGTAGACGGCCACGCTCTCCGCGATGAAGCTCTGGTCGCCGTTGAGCGCCGTCGTGGCCGCGGCCTGGCTGATGGAACAGCAGTTGCCGGCGGTCTGCGAGAGCAGGGTGTCCATCGCGGTGATGAGGTCGGACGGGCCGGCCGCGAAGCCGATGCGCCATCCCGTCATCGCATAGGTCTTCGACACGCCGTTCACCACCAGGGTCCGATCGCGCAACGCTGGTTCGACCGCGAGGATGTGCGCGGTCGCCTCTCCATCGAAGCGGATGTGCTCGTAGATGTCGTCGGTCATCACCATCACGTGCGGGTGCTTGAGCAGCACGTCGGCCAGCGCGCGGTATTCAGGGGCGGTGTAGCTCGCGCCGGTGGGGTTGCTCGGCGAGTTGATCAGCAGCCAGCGCGTGCGCGGCGTGATGGCCGCCTCGAGCTGCGCCGCGGTGAGCTTGAACCCATTGGCTTCCGGGCAGGCGACGACAACGGGCGTGCCCTCGCAGGCGATCACCATGTCGGGGTACGAGACCCAGTAGGGCGCCGGAATGATCACTTCATCGCCCGGTTCCACCGTGATGGCGAAGGCGTTGTAGATCGCGCTCTTGGCGCCGCTGGTGACGATGATCTCGTTCATCGCATAGGTCAGGCCGTTCTCGCGCTGCAGCTTGGCAACGATGGCTTGCCGCAGCTCCACGGTGCCGGCCATCAGCGTGTAGCGCGTGGCGCCCTTGTCCATCGCCTCGGTGGCGGCGCGGCGGATGTGGGCCGGCGTGTCGAAGTCCGGCTCGCCCACGACCAGGTTGACGATGGATTTGCCCTGGCGGCGCAGTTCGTTGGCGCGGTCGGCGGCGGACGTGCTCGGCGACGGCTTGATGCGCCGGACGCGCGAGGCAATGCGGGAGGTGTTCACGGATCTTCCTTGGGGTGAGGGATGCATGGGACGTAACGGTACGCAGATCTCCTCCTCACGGCCAAGACGAGTTCGGTCTGGTTCGATAGGCTCAGCTTATGGTGCCGTCCGATAGGCAGCCCGGTCGGCCGGTGCTAGGCTTGGCTTTTGCTTGGGGACTGGGTGTGAACCTGCGACGCCTCAAATACTTCGTGAAGATCGTGGACATCGGCAGCCTGACGCAGGCGGCCGAGGTTCTTTACATTGCGCAGCCGGCGCTGAGCCAGCAGCTCGCGACGCTGGAAGGCGAAGTGCGGCAACAGCTGCTCGTGCGCACCAAGCGTGGCGTGACCCCCACGGAGGCCGGCAAGGTGCTCTACCGGCATGCGCAGATCATCCTGCGGCAGTGCGAGCAGGCGCGAGTCGACATGGAGGCAGCCGGGGAAGGGCTTTCGGGGCAGGTATCGGTCGGGTTGGCGCCCGGAACTGCGGCCTCGGCCCTGTCGCTGCCCCTGCTGCGCACCGTGCGCGCGCGCCATCCCGGCATCCTCCTGTACCTCAACGAGAATTACGGCACCACGCTGAGCGAACTCATCATGAACGGGCGCATGGACCTGGCGGTGCTGTACGGCGACAAGGCCATCCACGGGCTGACTTTCCTGCCGCTGCTCAAGGAGCCGCTGTTCCTGGTGGGGCCGGCCTCGACGCCGCCGCCTGCGCCGCCGGTTCGCCTGGCCGACCTGCGCGACATGGAACTGATGCTGCCACGCCCCTACAACGTGGTTCGCAAGCTGGTCGATGCGGCGTTCGTGCGCGCCGGCATGGTGCCGCATGTGGTGGCGGAGATCGAATCGGCTTTCACGCTCACGGCCGCCATCGCGGATGGCCTCGGCGCCAGCATCCTGCCGGCCTCGATGGCGCGCGAGGTCGTGGCGTCCTGCGGTGCCTGGCAATTCCAGATCGTGGAGCCGGTGATCGAGGCGCCGCTGGCGCTGTGCCAGTCGGACCACCTGCCGCTTTCGGAGCCCGCGCAGGCGGTGAAGAGCATCCTGCTCGAACTGGTGGTGGACCTGGCCGGCACCGTCGCGTCGACACCCGAACCCGAGCTGACCGCCTTGTCCTGACCGCCTTGTCCCGCCTTGTCATAAGGCACCCTTATCCCGGCACAGCCAATCCGTCTTGGGCAAGAAGCCCTGCGGCCGTTACCTTTCATGCATGCCGTCACGCGTTCGCGGAGTGCGTCGGCCACCAAGGATGTCCTGTCCAGACGACAGGGCGCGGTCATGAACCAGGAACAGATCAAGACGCTTATCGATGCGCTGGCAGGCTCGGACCTGTCGGAACTGGAGTTCAGCGAGAACGGCAGCACGTTGAGGCTGGTGAAGCAGTCCGCGCTTGCGGAGGCAGCGCCGCCGCGCGCCTTGGGGGCAGCGCGCAGCGCGGTTGGCCGCGTGGCGCCGAAGACGCCCGTGAAGGCGCAACCCGCGGCACGGACGAACGAATGCCTTGCACCGCTGTACGGCGTGGTGCATCTCCAGTCGACGCCCGGAGAAGCCGCCTTCGTGCAGGTCGGCCAGTCGATCAAGTCCGGCCAGACGCTTTGCGTGATCGAGGCCATGAAGGTCTTCAACGAAGTGCGCGCCGAGCGCGATGCCACGGTGAGCGAGGTGCTGGTCAAGTCAGGCCAGGAAGTCGAAGCGGGGCAGGCGATGTTCCGGTTCGGGCAGGAAGGGTGATGCACATGTTCGACACCGTCCTCATCGCCAATCGCGGAGAGATTGCGTTGCGCATCCAGCGCGCGTGCCGGGGCCTCGGGCTCAAGACAGTGGTTGTGCATTCCGACGCCGACCGCGATGCCGCCTACGTGGCGCAGGCCGACCAGGCGCTATGCATCGGCCCTGCGGCGCCGGGGCAGAGCTACCTGAATCAATCGGCCATCCTGTTTGCGGCCGAGGTCAGCGGCGCACAGGCGATCCATCCGGGCTACGGGTTCCTGTCGGAGAACGCGGGCTTCGCGGAACGCGTGGAGCGGGCCGGTCTCACCTTCATTGGCCCGAGTGCGGCGTGCATCCGCACGATGGGCGACAAGGTGGCGGCCAAGAACGCGATGCGGCGCGCCGGTGTTCCTTGCGTGCCGGGGCCTGACGAAGGGCTCCCGGAAGACCCTGCGCAAGTTCTCGCGCTGGCGCGCGACATCGGCTACCCGGTGATCGTCAAGGCTGCAGGCGGTGGCGGCGGTCGCGGGATGCGCGTCGTGCACGAAGAAGCCGGCTTGCTCGACGCGATGGCGCTGACGCGCGAAGAAGCGCGGCGCGCATTCGGCAACCCCGAGGTCTACATCGAGAAGTTCCTGCTGCATCCGCGCCATGTCGAGATCCAGGTGCTCGCCGACGGCCACGGCAACGCGGTGTGGCTGGGCAGCCGCGACTGTTCATTGCAGCGCCGCCACCAGAAGGTGATCGAGGAAGCGCCGGCGCCGGGCATCGACGACGCGCTGGTGGCCGAAGTTGGCGAACGCTGCGCTGCTGCGTGCCGGCAGATCGGCTATTGCGGCGTCGGCACCTTCGAATTCCTCTATGAGCGCGGCGCTTTCTTCTTCATCGAGATGAACACGCGCCTGCAGGTCGAGCATCCGGTGACTGAAATGACGGCGGGCATCGACATCGTGCAGCAGCAGATCCGCGTGGCGCGGGGCGAGCGGCTGGCCTTCGTTCAGGCCGACATCCGCTGCCACGGCCATGCCATCGAATGCCGCATCAACGCGGAAGACCCGGCGACCTTCGCGCCGTCGCCGGGCCGCATCACCGCCTGGCAGGTGCCGGGCGGATTCGGCGTGCGCGTGGACTCGCATGCCAATGCGGGCTATCGTGTACCACCGTACTACGACTCGATGATCGCCAAGCTGATCGTCCATGGCAGCACGCGCGACGATGCACTCGACCGCATGCGGCTCGCGCTCGCGGAGATGCGCGTGGAGGGAATCTCGACCAATGTGTCGCTGCACCGCGAAGTGTTGTGCGACGAAGGTTTTTCCAGCGGCGGCGTGGACATCCACCATCTCGAACGCTGGCTTCAGCAAAGGAGGGCGGCGTGACGACAGCAGCAACCCAACGAACGACCGGCCCGCGCTCAGGCGGTGCGGGTTCGCGCAAGGCAAAGGGCGCGTCAGCGAAAGCGCCAGGTGCCTCCATCAGCCTGCTCGGCACGACCGCGTTGCTGTTCGAGGCGCCCGGCGACCTGGAACTCGCTTCGCAAAAGCGCATCTGGGCACTGGCGCGCGAAACGCAGGCCTGGCCCGAGGTGCGTGAATCGGTGCCGGGCATGAACAACCTCATGCTGACCTTTGTCCGGCCGCCTCGCAACATGAGCGCGCTGCAAGAGCTGGAAACGCGCCTGCACGAAGCGTGGGCGGCGGCGGTCGAACTGCCGATCGAGGGCCGCGTGATCGAACTCCCGGTGGTCTACGGCGGCGAAGGCGGCCCGCACATGGCGGACGTGGTGTCCCACACGGGCCTCAGCGTGGAAGAAATCGTCGCGCTGCACAGCGCGCCCACCTATCCCGTGTATGCCCTGGGAAGCCACCCGGGCTACTGCTATCTCGGCGGCATGGACCCGCGCATCGCAACGCCGCGCCGCAAGGTGCCGGTGCTGAGCATTCCCGGCGGTGCGGTGTCGATCGGCGGCGCGCAAACCGGCGTGTCGGCGTCGGCCGGGCCGAGCGGCTGGAACACGATCGGGAGCACGGCGATGTCCTTTTTCGACCCTTTGCAAAACCCGCCCGCGCTGCTGCAGCCAGGCGACATGATCCGCTTCCGTGTCGAGAGGATCGTCAAATGATCGAAGTACTTTCCTCTGCCGCGCTGGCCACCGTGCAGGACCTCGGGCGGCCCGGCAGCCTGCGCTGGGGCGTGGGCACGTCGGGCGCGATGGACAACCTCGCGCTGGCGGCGGGCAACCTGATGCTCGGCAACGACGTCAACGCGGCCGGCATCGAGGTTCCGGTGTTTCCCTTCAAGGTGCGCTTCGACGAGGATTGCGCCTTCGCACTGACGGGCGCCGACTGCGGGGCGCGTCTCGACGAGCAGCCGCTCATGCCCTGGTGGAGCCACCAGGCGCGCGCCGGCCAGGTGCTGACGCTGGGCCTGCCGCAGGATGGCGCGCTGCGCGGCAGCCGCGCCGTCCTGTGCGTTGCAGGTGGCGTCGATGTTCCGGAAGTTCTGGGCTCGCGCAGCACGCAGTTGCGGGGCGCGTTCGGTGGCCACGAAGGCCGCGCCTTGCGTCGCGGCGACACGCTGCGCGCCGCGGGGGCAGGGCAACCCTGCAAGACAGGTTTCGGCCTGGTCCCGCCGGCGTTGGCGCTGCCGCTGGGCAAGGACGACGTGAGGGCCGTTCGCGTGCTGCCCTGCGCCGAGTACCTCGCCTTCGAGGAAAGCTCGCGCGCCGAATTCTGGGCGGGCGAATGGAAGATCACCGCGCAGAGCGACCGCTACGGCTACCGTCTGGAAGGCGAGGCATTGCGCTTTGTCGCGCCCATTGAAATGCGCTCGCACGGCATCGTGCCCGGCGTGATCCAGGTGCCGCACAGCGGCCAGCCCATCATCCAGATGCGCGACGCGCAGCCTTCGGGCGGCTATCCCAAGTTCGGCACGGTGATCGAGGCCGACCTGTGGCGGCTCGGCCAGGCGCCGATCGGCAGCCGCATCCGTTTCGTGGAAGTCACATGGGACGAAGCCGTCGCAGCGCTCGACGAGGTCGAGGCCTGGCTCGACAAGGTCAAGCGCGTCGTCGACCTGCACCACAGCGCCCCGCGCGTGAATTGACATGCCTCACATCGAACGACTCCAACAATTGATCGCGTGGCTCGCGGGCACCGACATCGGCCTGCTGGACTTGCGCACGCCGACCGGATCGATCCGCCTGGGACGCGCTGCCGCGTCGGGCGAGGTCATCGAACTGGGCGCGGACGACATGCAGCCGGATGCGGCGCTGGTCGCCGCGCCGTCCGTGGGCGTTTTCCTGCATGCCCATCCCATGCGATCGAAGCCGCTGGCGAGCGTGGGTGAACAAGTGTCGGCAGGCCAGCCCGTCGGCCTTCTGCAGATCGGCCCACTGCTCCGGTCGGTCGACGCGCCGCTCGCGGGCGTGATAGCCGAGGTGCGGGTGGACAACGGCCAGACCGTGGGCTGGGGCGAGCCGCTTCTCGCCCTTCAGACGATCGAATGAGAAGGACCGATTCATGGACATCGACCTGAACGCTGACCTGGGCGAAGGCTTCGGCCCCTGGCGGATGGGCGAGGACGAGGCGCTGCTGGAGATCGTCTCGTCCGCCAACGTGGCCTGCGGCTTCCATGCCGGCGATCCGGTCATCATGGACCGCACCGTGCGCATGGCGCAGGCGAGGGGTGTCGATGTCGGTGCGCACGTCGGCTTTCCGGACCTGCTCGGCTTCGGCCGGCGCCAGATGCAGATCGACCCGGCCGAACTCGCCACCTACGTCACCTACCAGCTCGGCGCGTTGGCGGGCATGGCGCGATCGGCGGGGCACCGCATGACGCACATGAGCTTCCATGGCGCACTCGGCAACATGGCGGCCGCCGATGCGGAACTGGCCGGGCCGCTGGTGCGCGCCGTGGCCGCATTCGACGCCGATCTCATCATCAGTTCGTCCGCCAGCCGCGCCATCGAAGATGCCGCCGAGCGATGCGGACTGCGCGTGGCCACCACCTTCCTGGCCGATCGCGCCTGCGACGACCAGGGCCTGCTGGTCCCGCGCAAGCTGCCGGATTCCGTCATCCACGACCGCGAGGCCGTGCTGGCGCGGGTGCGCCAGCTGCTCGACGACGGCACGGTCCTCAGCTACAGCGGCAAGAAGATCCCGATGAAGGTCCGCTCGATCCTGTTGCATGGCGATACGCCCGGCGCCGTGGCGCTGGCACGTGCCGTGCGCGAGATCGTGGAAGCTGCCGGCAAGGTCGTGCCGATCTCCCGCCAGCTCGCAACATAAGGACGCCTTATCTCTCCACAGACATTCCGTCTTGGCGCCAACTCCCGCTGCTCGATACAGTGAAAACACTCCTCCACGAAAGCCACAAGATGCCTTTTTCCGACTACAAGACCGCGCTGGTCACAGGTGCCTCATCGGGGATTGGCGCGGCCGTCGTCGAACGTCTTTGCAAGGAAGGCCTCCAGGTGCATGCGGTGGCCCGAAGCGCCGACAAGCTCGATGAACTGGCTGCCCGCACCGGCTGCGTGCCGCATGCCTTCGACGTGAGCGACATCGAGGCGCTGACGAAACTGGCGAAGGAAGTTCCGTTTGACGTGCTGGTCAACAACGCCGGCGTCGACCGTCCGGGCTCGATCCTGAAAGCCGACGCCGAAGGCATCGACCTGTTGGTGGACGTGAACCTGCGTGCCGTGCTGCACCTATGCCGCCTCGTGGTGCCGGGCATGGCGGAGCGCGACCGCGGGCATGTGATCAACATCAGCTCGATCGCCGGCGCCTACAACTTCAACGGCAACAGCACCTACCACGCGACCAAGGCGGCCGTGAGCATGCTGTCTCGCCAGTTGCGCATCGACGTCTTCGGCAAGCGGGTGCGCGTGACCGAGATCTGCCCTGGCCGCGTGGCGACGGACATCTTTGCGCACGTGCATGGCGATTCCGAGGAAACCTACAAGCGCTTCGTCGAAGGCTTCGAGTTGCCGAATGCCGAGGACATCGCGAATGCCATTGCCTTCGCCATTGCCGCGCCCATCGCGGTGAACGTGGGCCACATGGAAATCACGCCCACGCTGCAAGTCCCCGGTGGGTTGTCCACCACCCGCCCCGAAGTGGCTCGCGCCTGAGCGAACCGGCAGCTCCAAACCACCTCACGCAAAGGACCGGCGCATGAAAGACTTCGATTTGCTGGCGGTCTTGATGAAGCCGGAGTTCGGCGAGCTGTTGCTGCACGGCGTGTTCATGACGCTGAAGATCGCGGTGGGCTCCTGGTTGCTGGCGATGGCCATCGCCGTGGTGCTGCTGGTGGTCCGGCTCACCACCAACCGCGTGGCCGAGCGCGCGGTCGCTGCCTACGTCTCCTATCACCGCAACGTGCCGACGCTGGTTCAACTGATGCTTTGGTATTTCGGCATCTTCAGCTTGCTGCCCGACCTGTTTCAGGAGTGGCTGTCGAACCATAACGCGGAGGCGCTCATCTCGATCATCGCGCTCGGCTTGTGCCAGGCCGCGTACTTCAGCGAAGACATGCGCTCCGGCCTGCGCTCCATCCCGGCCGGCCAGGCGGAGGCCGCGCGTGCGCTGGGGCACGGCTACATCGGATCGATGCGGCACGTGATGCTGCCGCAAGCGATCCGCAATGCGATTCCTGCGCTCATCAACCACAGCGTGTCGCTCTTCAAGAACAGCAGCCTGGCCATGGCGATCGGCGTGGCGGAGCTGACCCACGCGGTCAAGGAGGTGGAAAGCCAGAGCTTCCGCGCCTTCGAGGCCTACAGCGTCGCGACCGTGCTCTACCTGGCCTTTTCGCTGGTCATCATGGCGATCGGTGCCGGAGTCGCGCGCCGCTATCGCATTGCAGGAGCGAGGTAAGCCATGTTCAGCATCTTCGAAATCCTGCGCGACAACTGGCTGCTGCTGCTCATCGGGCAGTACCCCAACGGCCCGATGGGCGGCATCGTGGCGACGCTGATGCTGTCGGTGCTGGGCATCGTGCTCGCGTTTCCGTTGTCGGTCCTGCTGGCGCTGGCCCGGTTGTCCCCGTGGAAGCTGCTGAGCTGGCCTGCCGCCGTGCTGGTGTACGTGGTGCGCGGCATTCCGCTGCTGATGGTGATCCTGTGGGTCTACTTCCTGGTGCCGATCCTGATCGGGCGCGAGGTGTCGGGCTTCACGACGATGCTCTGCACGCTGGTGATCTACGAGGGCGCCTACCTGTCGGAGGTGGTGCGCGCCGGCATCCAGGCGCTGCCCAAGGGGCAGTCCGAGGCGGCGCGCGCGCTGGGCCACAGCCACCTCGGGACCATGTGGTTCGTGATCCTGCCGCAAGCCCTCTACAACATGCTGCCCAGCATGCTGAGCCAGTTCATCTCCACGATCAAGGAGACGACGCTGGGGTATGTCATCAACGTGCAGGAACTCACCTTCGCGGCGAACCAGATCAACAACCAGCTGCTGACGAAGCCCTTCCAGGTCTTCTTCATCCTGGCGATGACCTTCTACGTCGTCTGCTTCAGCCTGACGCAATTGGCGCAGTGGGTCGAGCGGCGCATTGCGCACAAGCGGCTCGGTGCGGCACCGGTCAAGTCGATCGGAGACGAACCATCGTTGCCACCGTCGGTGGTGGCCAATCCCTGAAGTCGCACAAGACGACGCCTCTAGAACATCCGGAGACAGACGCATGAAACCCGATCCAGCCCAGGGCGCTCAACGAGGCGCCGCAGAGGATAACCCGATGATTCTGTTTTCCAACATCAACAAATGGTATGGCGACTACCAGGCGCTGACCGACGTCAACGCCGAGGTGAAGAAGGGCGAGGTGGTCGTGGTCTGCGGGCCATCGGGATCCGGCAAGTCGACGCTGATCCGCACGGTCAACCGGCTCGAGGAAGTCAAGTCGGGCCAGTTGCTATTCGACGGCCACGACATCCATGCGCCGATGAGCAGCGCCGCGCTCAACAAGCTGCGCAGCCGCATCGGCTTCGTGTTCCAGAGCTTCAACCTGTTCCCGCATCTCTCGGTGCTCGAGAACATCATGCTGTCGCCGATGCGCGTGCTGGGTGTGAAGCGTGCGGCGGCGCGCGAGAAGGCAATGCAGTTGCTCGAACGTGTCGGCCTGGCGAACAAGGCCGGCGCGTATCCGGCGCAGTTGTCGGGCGGCCAGCAGCAGCGCGTCGCCATCGCGCGTGCGCTGGCGATGGAGCCGCCGGCGATGTTGTTCGACGAACCCACCAGCGCGCTCGACCCCGAGATGGTCGGCGAAGTGCTGTCTGTCATGCGCAGCCTTGCCAATGACGGCATGACCATGATGTGCGTCACGCACGAAATGAACTTCGCCCGCGAGGTGGCGGACCGCGTCTGGTTCATGGACGCCGGCCAGATCCTCGAGAAAGCCGATCCCGAGTCCTTTTTCAATAGCCCGCAGCATCCGCGTGCGAAGCGCTTCCTGTCTGACCTGCGCGCGCACTGAATCCTTTTCCAACCTCATCCACACGTCCATTGGAGTTCAATCATGTCGAAGAAGACCGCCTTCCGTCTCGCCGCCATCGGCTGCTGCCTTTCCACGCTGGGCATGCTGGCCCACGCGGACCAGTGGGACGAGATCCAGCAACGCAAGGAACTCAAGTGCGGCACCTTCGCCGACGTGCCGCCCTTTGCCGCACCCGATCCGAAGACACGCGAGATGGTGGGCTTCGACATCGATCTCTGCAATGCGCTGGCAAAGCAACTCGGCGTCACGGCCAAGGTCACGCCGCTGTCGGTGGAAGCACGCGTGCCCGAGGTCAAGCTCGGCCGCGTCGATGTGACGGTCGCCAACCTGGCCTACACCAAGAGCCGTGGCGAGCAGATCCAGTTCAGCGATCCGTACTACGTCGCCAAGGAAATGCTCGCGGTCAAGGCGTCGGACCCCGGCACCACGAAAGCCGATTTCAAGGGCAAGCGCCTGAGTTCGACCAAGGGCTCGACGTCGGAACTGTCGATCAAGATGAACGGCTCCGAGCCCGTCACCTTCCAGGACACCGGCTCGGCCTTCATGGCGGTGCAGCAGAACAAGTCGATGGGCATGGTCGCCAACACCATGACCATCACCAAGCTCGTCAACCAGTCGAAGACCTCCGGCGTCGAACTCAAGATGATCAAGGAGCCGATGGTGCTTCAGCCGATCGGCGTGGGCATGAAGAAGGACGAACCCGTGCTGCTGGCCAAGGTCAATGCCGCGCTCATGGCGCTCGACAAGGCCGGCGAGATCGACAAGATCTGGGCCAAGTGGCTGGGGCCGAACACCGAGTACAAGATGACGCGCGACGAAAAGGTCACGCCGCTCGCGGATCTCAAGTTCGAACTGCTGCCTTGAGATATCCGCGCCTCATCGTCAGCTCGTGCGCAGCCGCAGCAACGCCCGGACAAAACCGTGGTCCGAGCGCGAGCGGTCGCGTCCCTCGTGCAGGTGGTCGTTGAAGTAGTCGACGCGGCGCACGTCGCCCAGGTTGTGATGGCTGCCGGGCATGAACTCTTCGCTCACGAGGATCTGGTCGAGCACCTCGGGGTAGCCTTGGTGGATGTGCGAGTAGGCAACGTCTTTCTTCAGCGCTGACTCGCCCTGCATTTCATACGCGTTGAACAGCGCGACGTCGCGCGCGGCCTTGTCGTAGGCCACGTCGGAAGTCGCGGCGACGAGCTGCGTGGTCACGCTGTGCGGGTTGTCGTTGAAGTCGCCCATCACGACGAGCGGCAGCTCGCTGCCCTGCAGCAGGTCGATGACGATGCAGCGCAGGGCAGCCGCTTCGGCGCCGCGCATCATCAGCGAGCGCAGCGATGCGCGCGCCGCCACCTTGCGGTCGTCGCGGTCCTCGATCGCATTGCCGCCGGCATCCTGCAGGAACTTGGGCCGTTTCGACTTCAGGTGCACCGACATCACGTTCACCGCTTGGCCGTGCTTCATGCGCAAGGTTGCGAGCAGGGGCGGCCGCTCGAAGCGCGCGTGCGGGCCGAGGCCCGGCACATCCACGACGAAGCCCGGCGCCAACTCGGTGAATGAACGCACGCCTTCCACATGAAGCCGTGTCGCGATGCCCACGCGCGGAGTTCCTTGCGCGCCGTTGGCAGGCGGTGCGTTCTCCGCGCCCGGCACCGAGACGAAGTCGTAGCGAAGCCCGCTTGCCGCGATGACATCCTTCAACGCTGCCTCGTCCCACACTTCCTGCACCGCCAGCACGTCGGCGTTGAGCGCATGGATGCGCTCGCCGGTCCAGGCTACCTTGCGTTCATATTCGTGTTGCGTGTAGGCGTCCTGGTTCTCGTAGTAGATGCGATTCGGCAGAGCCAGATTCAGGAGGTTGCCGGTTGCGAGGAACAGCGTGGCGTAGTTGGGCGGGATGTCGGGCATGCGGGAATCTAACTCTTTGGCTTCAGAATCGATCCCGGCCGTGCCTGCACCTGTCCTGGAAAGTCGAAGTCGATGACGATAAGCAACTCGGTATTTGCAGAACTGAGCTTTTGGCTCATGGCCATTGCGTCGGTGGCGCTGCCGATCGCGATCTATGCGGTGCTGCTCGCGAAGCGTGCCGTCTCGCGCACCACCGTGCTCGTGCTCGGCTTCACGCTGGTGGCCATCGCCGGGCTCGATATCTACTTCCTGCGGCACATGGCCGCAGCGGCTGCCATGACCTCATCACTGGCCGATGACGCGCTGTTCCTGTCGGAGCTTTCCTTTGCGCTCTATCTCTTTCCGCTGATGTTCGGCGGCATCGGCGTCAACCTGATATCGCATGTGTTGATCAGCCACCTCGTCGATGCCGAGCAGCGCTTCGACAGGGAGCATGCGGAAGACCGGAGGGACTAAACACCCCCGAAGCGCCTGCGGCGCCTCCCCCTCGAGGGGGCGCACCCAGCGGCCCGGCAAAGCCGGTTCCGCGGGTGCCCACGAACAGACTTCGCGGTGCTCGTCCTGGTTTCATGCGTCGCATGTCACGGGATAGCGCGGTGGAAAACTGAGATGACTTCCCGGGGAACCGCGCTTGCCGCTACAAGATGGCGGAGATCATCATGACGAGGCCAACGATGCTGACCGCCCATACGGCGGTGCGCACGTAGGTGATGCCGGCGTAGTAGACCGGAACGTACGCGACGCGGGCCCAGAAGAAGATTTGCGCGCCCGTGGCGACTTTCGGGCCGTCGACACCGGCTGCATGGGCGACCAGTGCGATGGCCGCAAAGAGCGCGAAGTTCTCCAAGGTGTTTTGTGCCGTGCGCAGTGCGCGACCTGCCAGGGCCGTCGGCGCTGGCAGGTTGTCGCGGTTGCCGATGGCAAGCAGGGTTCCCGCAAAAGTCCATCCCCTGGCGCGGATAAGGCTCGCGACAAGGATCGTCAGCCAGGTGAGGATGGCCATGTAGATAACGAAGGTGAGCGTGGCGGTCATCAGAATCTCCTGTTGGCATGAGAGCGGGAAGCGGGGCGAGTGTAAGGGGCCGTGCAAGTTCTTGCCCTGCCGAACAACGTATCCGCGGCCTTCCTTCCCAAAGAAAAAGGCGCCTGAAAAGGCGCCTCTCTCGCTGCAAGCAGATGCGTGCTCAGTACGAGCGGCCACCGCCTGATCGGTTGCCACCGCCGTAGCCGCCGCCACCCGAGCGGCCACCGCCACTGCCGTAGCCGCCACTGCTGCCATAGCCACCACCGCCGGAGCGGCCACCGCCACCGGAGCGGTTGCCGCCGCCGTAACCACCGCCGCCGCCGCCACGGCGACCACGGCCACCGCCCATGCTGTCGACGCTGGTGCGCAACGGATCGGGCTGCCCTGCGACGCCGCCACCCGCTCCCACTTCGGCGCGGCGATGCGCGAGGGCATCGGCTTGCGTCGGACTGTGGCTGTTGCCATGATGGCGCGGCTGCCGCTCTTCATGCGGGACATGGCTCGCCTGATGCCCGTGATGCGTGGCGTGCGGCTGCGGCGCGCGTGCAGCGCCCTGGTGACCGCCTGCACCCACACCCGCACCTGCACCTGCACCCGCGCCGCCACGACGGCGACGGCCGCCCTGGCCGCCATTCGCGCCACCGCCATTCGCGCCGTGGCCTGCCGCACCACCGGCATTGCGGCCTTGACCTTCACCGCCGGCGCGGCGTTGGCCGCCACCATTGCCGCCACGTTCACCCTGTGCAGCCTTGTTCTCGCGAACGCGCTGCAGCATCTCGGTGCGCGCCGCCTTGGCCGCCGCCTGCATCACTTCACGGCTCGGCGGGCGGCCGGCGCCGCCCCAGATCGTCTGGCGACCCATGGCGATCGGCTCGGCGCGCTCGCCGGTTTCGGGACCGAAACCCTCGACCAGCTTGACCGGGATCTGCTGCTTGGTGAAACGTTCGATCTCCAGCATGAAGCCTTCCTCGTCCAGGCAGACCAGGCTCACGGCCTCGCCGCTGTTGCCGGCGCGGCCGGTGCGGCCGATGCGGTGGACGTAGTCTTCGCTGACGTTCGGGATCTCGTAGTTGACGACATGCGGCAGCTCGTCGATGTCGATGCCGCGGGCCGCGATGTCGGTGGCCACCAGCGCGCGGATCTCGCCGCTCTTGAATCCGGCCAATGCCTGCGTGCGTGCGCTCTGGCTCTTGTTGCCGTGCAGCGCCATCGCCTCGATGCCGTTCTTGGTCAGGAACTCGGCCACGTTGTTGGCACCGAACTTGGTGCGCGTGAACACGAGCACCTGGCTCCAGTTGTTCTCGTTGATGATGTGCGCGAGCAGCGCCTTCTTCTTGCCGCGGCCCACCGGGTGGATCACCTGCGTGATGCGCTGCACCGTGGTGTTGCGCGGCGTGACCTGCACGCTTTGCGGGTTCTTCAGCAACGTGGCCGCGAGGTCGCGGATCTCGTCGCTGAAGGTGGCCGAGAACAGCAGGCTCTGCTTGTCCTTCGGCACCAGGGCCAGCACCTTCTTCACGTCATGGATGAAGCCCATGTCGAGCATGCGGTCGGCTTCGTCGAGCACCAGGATCTGCACTTGCGCGAGGTCCAGCATGCCTTGCTGCTGCAGGTCGAGCAGGCGGCCCGGCGTGGCCACGAGGATGTCGACGCCCTTCTTGAGCTTGCTGATCTGCGGGTTCATGCCAACGCCGCCGAAGATCACGGTGGAGTCGAGTTCGAGGTACTTGCCGTAGGTGCGAACGGACTCTTCGACCTGGGCCGCGAGCTCGCGCGTCGGGGTCAGCACCAGGGCACGGATGCCGGTGCCGCCGAACTTGTTGGTGGCGCTTTCGCCGGTGGCGAGGCGATGCAGCATCGGCAGCGTGAACGCCGCCGTCTTGCCGGTACCGGTCTGTGCGCCGCCCAGCAGGTCGTGGCCTTCGAGCACGACGGGGATCGCCTGTGCCTGAATGGGGGTGGGGGTGTCGTAGCCGTGTTCATGCACAGCCTTCAGGATGGCCGGGGCCAACTTCAGATCATCAAAGTTCATTGAGAGTAAATAGCGCCTTCCATGGCGCAGTGGCATCGGCCCGCCGCAATGCTCTTTTGTTTGGGAGCGATCCGGCCAGTCAAAGGCAGATGAGATCAGGAGTGGGAGCCGAAGGCCTGCATGGGTGTGCAGGAAGCCATCTTGTCCCCGGCAGAAGAGCCGCTGTTGCGGGCAACTGGACCCGGCAACGACGCGTATTGTCGCATGAGTCGGATTCGATGGTTCAGGCGCCGCGTCTTCCCGCCGCCGAAGCGTTCGCGCCGAGGTCAATGACGCAGCCGGCCATTTCGATCGTCTCGGGTCGATGGGCGATCGTGATGCGCGTCATCGGCAGTCCGCGGATCGCCTCGTTGACCTGCCTTTCCTTGCATTCGTCGAGGTGCCTGGTTGCTTGCAGGCTCGCAGAGAACGTTTGGTCGTCCTGCATCACGGCTTTCGATCGGTCCCCGCCGGCGCCGGGTCCGCCTGCGCGAGCGGCCCGCCGCCAATCGTCACCGTACCCGTCGTGGCCCCGTCAGCCCGAGGTGATCTTCGCGTGCGTGTCTACCTGCAGCCGGCGGGTCCACGTCGGCGACGTGCTTGCATCTTCGATCTCGAGATGTTGTGGCGAAGGGCCTCAATCTTTTTTCAACAACCGCCGTGGATGATTCTTTTGATTATTGTCGAGTATTTTTCCTTTTTGAGAATGTCGCCATTCATTGTTGTAACGTTCAATGTGCTATTTTCCTTGTTGTTTGCCGCCTCTTGAAAACGCCTGCTCTTGATCTTGCTCAGGCCACAGGCGGCATACGCCTTTGCTTCTGGCGTTGCATGCTTTGAGTAAATGGTCTCCATGAAGATGCTCTCCGCGTCACGGTCTTCGAGGATCTTCTCGAAAAGCAAGTCTTGATCTGATAGATCGCCAGCAAATCCGACTAAACCACGAAAGTAGTGTGTGCTGTGTTGCAGGTTCTTGATGTCCTGTTCGCTGATTGCTCCCAGAGACTGACGGGGCAGCGAAAGCCATAGCAATGAACAGAAAAGTACGGCGTTAAATGAATGATATTTCATCGAATTTTTCTTTGGAATTCATTGGTTGAATCTGTTTGATGTCTCGTTGAGCAAGTTGATGGATGAGTGGCGAAAGAAAGTCGATACGAGACCCGAGTGCACGGCTGTTTGTGGAGCGTGATCTTGAAGCAGCCGCCGAAGCCGGCATCGAGTTGTGGCGTCATCTGAAGGCTTTATGACTTCGACAGACGAAAGGGCAAAGGCTTTGATGTTTCGCTCAGCGGAAGAAGGCCGTGGGAGCATGTCCGGCTGCACGAGCCGCGCAAACAGTGCCAAATTCTTCCTGGAACTTCGTTGCTGGGCCTTGATATTTCGAGGGTTTGGTCTACTGGAGGAGATGTGGTTCCGGTATTCCACCTCTTGATGCGTGATTCAGAAATACCTATTCCTTCGGCGATTTCTCAAGTCAAGGGCGAGGATTGCTATCGCAAAGGCGGGTGTTGCGGCTTCCAGCACCTTATCGATATTGCTCATGAAATATGAATTCGCATCGGAAAATGTAAATTGGAATCCCATGACCAGGTAGACACATCCTGTTCCGGTGGCCAATATTGCCGCGCCCCAGGCGTACAGGCGAAGCAGGTACAGCATTCGTTCTGAAAGAGATTCGGCGCCATTCACGTCTTTCATGTATTTTGGCTGAATGGAGGATGCGGCGTGGAGCAATGCAATATTCGTCGTCACCTTGCGTGTTCGACGATTCTTCAAATTCAGAGATATGATCATTGCGGAAACGGGGGCGATTGCGAGGCCCAAGACCTTCAATATGTTATCGATGAAGTATGAATTCGCCTGCGAAAATGAAAGTTTCAGTCCGATCGCGATGTAAACGATTCCTATGGGGTTGATCGCTGCTGCTGTACACCAAATGAAACTGCCGATTAAATCTGGCATCCGTCTTGAAAGATTTGTCGAATCATCCATGATTATTTCGATTTGGTTGAAGAATGAAATGACTTGGAAAGTGCGTTCAGAAATTGCCATTGACAATCTGAGAACTGACATTCTTGGCGGGACGCGGCCGCGGTAGCCGCGCCTTGGCACGATGAATCGAGAACTTGGAGATCTCTTCCATCGATGCCTCCGCCAGCGCGAACAGTGCCGTCACGTGCGGCTGGCTTGCGAAACCGTGGGAGATGCCTTGGCAGTCGACGCAAATCCGTGCAAAGGAAAGCTGGATGCTGCGATCCTCGAGCGCTACATCCGAGATTCACGAAGGCCCCAGGTGCAGGGCGCGACGGGCACCCGCCCGTTCTTGAAGAGTTGCACCCCAGCTATCGCGCGTGTCTGGGGACAACGCGGCGGAGTCGCCCCGCAGCGTCGGCTTCGAGGGAGTATGGAAATGATTGGGGCCGCGGCCTGGCTCGCTCGGCGAGGCGCCGTGGTCTGGTTTTGCGGCAAAGCCACAGGCGCGGCAAGGCGAGCCTTGATGTCATTCTTGTCTCCCTGATGAGCGACTGGCACGCCGCCATGCGCGGCGGCCTATCGACCTCTGGCGACCAATATAGCAGCGCTTCGAGCGCTCGTTCAGGAAACGGCAAGGGCGTGCGTTAGACTTGGCGGCAAACCCCGGTCAGAAAACGTGCTGCCTCAGCAACCGCCTGACATGGCAGGCTGATTCGCAACCGATCCTCACGCAAGATCGTTTTGCCAGCTTTCCCGACCATCCCGCGCAGTCCCCCATCACCGAACAGAGATAGACATGGCCCAGTACGTCTACACCATGAATCGTGTCAGCAAGATCGTGCCGCCCAAGCGGCAGATCCTGAAGGACATTTCACTCAGCTTCTTCCCCGGCGCCAAGATCGGCGTGCTCGGCCTGAACGGTTCCGGAAAGTCTTCGCTGCTGAAGATCATGGCCGGCGTCGACAAGGAAATCGAAGGCGAAGCCACGCCGATGCCGGGCCTGACGATCGGCTACCTCGAACAAGAGCCCAAGCTGAACCCCGAGCACACGGTGCGCGAGTCGGTGGAAGAGTCGATGGGCGCGGTCAACGCGGCCAAGAAACGCCTCGACGAAGTCTATGAGCTGTATGCGGCCGAAGATGCCGACTTCGATGCGCTCGCCGCCGAGCAGGCACAACTCGAAGCCATCATCGCCACCGCCGGCACCGACTCGGAACACCAACTGGAAATCGCCGCCGACGCGCTGCGCCTGCCGCCGTGGGACGCCAAGATCGGCCTGCTCTCCGGCGGTGAAAAGCGCCGCGTCGCGCTGTGCCGCCTGCTGCTGTCCAAGCCCGACATGCTGCTGCTCGACGAACCCACCAACCACCTGGACGCCGAATCGGTCGAGTGGCTCGAAGTGTTCCTGAAGCGCTTCACCGGCACGGTGGTCGCCATCACCCACGATCGCTACTTCCTCGACAACGCGGCCGAGTGGATCCTGGAACTGGACCGCGGCCGCGGCATTCCATGGAAGGGCAACTACAGCACCTGGCTCGAGCAGAAGGGCGAACGCCTGGCGCAGGAGCAGAAGAGCGAAGAAGCCCATGCCAAGGCCCTGAAGAAGGAACTCGAATGGTCGCGCCAGAACCCGAAGGCGCGCCAGGCCAAGAGCAAGTCACGCCTGGCCCGTTTCGAGGAACTGAGCGACGTCGAATACCAGAAGCGCAACGAGACGCAGGAAATCTTCATTCCGGTGGCCGACCGCCTCGGCAGCCAGGTGTTCGAATTCCACAACGTCAGCAAGTCGTTTGGCGACCGCTTGCTGATGGACAACCTGAGCTTCACCGTGCCCGCTGGCGCCATCGTCGGCATCATCGGCCCGAACGGCGCCGGCAAGTCGACGCTGTTCAAGCTGATCGCGGGCAAGGAGAAGGCGGACTCGGGTGAAGTCATCGTCGGCCAGACAGTGAAGATGGCCTTCGTCGACCAGCACCGCGACGAACTCGCCAACAACAAGACCGTGTGGGAAGACATCTCGAACGGCCTCGACATCATCAACGTCGGCAAGTTCCAGATGGCGAGCCGTGCGTATGCTGGCCGCTTCAACTTCAACGGCAGCGACCAGCAGAAGAAGGTCGGCACGCTGTCGGGCGGCGAGCGCGGCCGGCTGCACCTGGCCAAGACGCTGATCGCGGGCGGCAACGTGTTGCTGCTGGACGAACCGTCCAACGACCTCGACGTGGAAACCCTGCGCGCACTGGAAGACGCGCTGCTGGAATTCGCGGGCTCGGTGCTGGTCATCAGCCATGACCGCTGGTTCCTCGACCGCATCGCGACGCACATCCTCGCGGCCGAAGGCGATAGCCAGTGGACCTTCTTCGACGGCAACTACCAGGAGTACGAGGCCGACAAGAAGAAGCGCCTGGGCGAAGAGGGCGCCCGGCCGCACCGCATGCGGTACAAGGCGCTCAAGTAAAGCGCTTGCGCCGCGACGGCCCCGAACCCGGGGCGTTCGCTTACAAATGAAACCGCCGCGTGGCGGTTTTTTTGTGCCCTGCGGGCAGGGCAGTGCTACAGCATCCGGCTATGGTTCGCGGAGGTTTGCGAGGTTTGCCGAAATGACCAAATCGATGCGATGGCTGTGGGTCGCTGCGCCAGTGTTGGTGGCGAGTTGCGGGGGCGGCGGCGGCGGTGGGGGCGGGGGCATCGCGTTTCCGATAGCCGCTTCCACGACGCCTGCCGCTGCGGCGGATGGCGCGAACGCGCCCGCGCCCGGGATGGGCGTCGCTTCGACACCGACGGCAGCGCCACCTCCCGCGCCCGCCATCCCGCCCGTGGCCGCCCCGGCCCCGGCCCCGGCTCCGGCCCCGGCCCCGGCTCCGGCTCCGGCTCCGGCTCCGGCTCCGGCTCCGGCCCCGTCGGAGCCTTCAAGTCTGCTGAAGGTGACGGAGGTCGCGACAGGCCTGCCATACCCTTGGTCGCTCGCGTTCCTGCCCGACGGCCGCATGCTCATCACCGAGCGCACTGGCCGGTTGCACCTGCGCAAGTCCGACGGCTCGGCCGTCAACGGCGGCAACGATACGGTGTGTTGTGTCCCGGCGGTCGACAGCGACGGGCAAGGCGGCTTGCTCGATGTGGTGCTCGACCCCGCCTTTGCCACCAACCGCCGCATCTACATGACCTTCGCCGAACGCGACGCGGCCAATGCGACGCTCAACGGCACGGCGGTCTTGCGCGCCGTGCTCGACGCGGACAACCTCGCGCTGGCCAACGTGACGGTGATTTACCGGCAGACGCCCAAGGTCGCGCAAAGCGAGGCGCACTTCGGTTCCCGGCTCGCGTTCGACAGCCAGGGCTATCTCTTCGTCACGATGGGGGAGCGGCTGCTCGACTCGCAACGTGGCTTCGCACAGGACTTGACGCGCGGCAATGGCAAGGTGGTGCGCATCACCACCGACGGCAATCCGGCGCCGGGCAACCCGAACTTCGGCGTGGCGGGCGCCCTGCCGGCGATCTGGAGCTACGGCCACCGCAACCCGCAGGGCGCGGCCATGCGGCCCGGCACCAACCAGTTGTGGACCAGCGAGCACGGGCCGCAGGGCGGCGACGAAATCAACCTGACGCAGGCGGGCCGCAACTACGGCTGGCCGATCATCAGCTACGGCCAGGAATACGGAACCCTCCTGCAGGTGGGGGAGGGCACGGCCAAGGCTGGCATGGAACAGCCCGCAACGGTTTGGGAAAAGATCGACGGGTCGGCCTGGGCGCCGGGCACGCAGAAGTCGTCGATGGCGCCCAGCGGCCTGACCTTCTACTCGGCACCCAACATTCCCGAATGGCAGGGCAACCTGTTCGCCGGTGCGCTGGCCGGAACGTCGCTGTGGCGCATCACGCTCAACGGCGACACGGTCGTATCTCGCGAGCGCCTGCTGGCCGAGCGCGCAGAACGAATCCGGGATGTGCGCCAGGGCCCGGACGGTTGGCTCTACGTGTTGACCGACGGCGCGAGCGGGAAGCTCTTACGACTTCAGCGTTGAGCGGCGGCAGGGGCGCGGGATGCGCGCTGGCGCAGCCGAAGCTGGAGCTTCGATCGAATCGGTCGATCGAACCAGCGGTCCGCGGCCCAGCTGACCGCGACGACGGTCACGAGCAGCAAGGTAGTGCCAATCACCACCTTGGCGTCCAGCACGGAGGCTGGATAGAGGTAGAGCCAGGCACGAAGGAGGGGCCCATGCAACACGTAGACCGCATAGGAAAGGACGCCAAGGCGCTGCAATGCGTCGCCCACGCGGCCATGCGGGAGTTCCGCGGCACCCAGCACCACGATCAACAGCGGAAAGACCAGGAAGATCGCTCCGAGTTCAAGCCAGAGATGCGCCGGCGCAACAAGCAAGCCGAACAGGACCGCCAGCGCCGCCAGGCTCGTCGCGCCGCCCATCGTGCGTCGTATCGGCGTGCGGCGGCAATGCCATTCATAGAGCTGCATGCCGAGGAAAAAGGAGAAGCAGACACGCGGTACGCCCATGACGATCGTGTTCCACGAGGAGCCGCCAAGGTCGTCCTTGACCAGCAGTTGCACGACCAGCAGTACGCCGGAGACGGCGATCACCGCCCAGCGCACTGCCGGTCGCTGCATCTGCCTGGCATAGATCGCGAACACGAGGTTGACGGCCAATTCGAAGGCGATCGACCAGGCGGCGATGTTGAACGGATAAAGATAGGCGCTGAAGTCGAGCGAGGGTGACGGCAGCATGACCAGCGCAAACGGCAGCTTGCCCGCCAACGCAAAGATGGACCAGGGAATGGGCCTTGAATCGATCACCATGCCGGCCAGCCAGACGAGCAGCAGAATCAATGAGAAAAGATAGAGCGGGTAGAGGCGGATCAACCGCACCACCATGAATTCGCGCACGCTCATCCGGCCGGCAGTGAGCTTGTCGAGATAGGCGTGCGCGAGCACGAAGCCGCTGAGCCCGAAGAAGAAGTCGACCGCGAGATTGGCGGATTCGAACGCGTGGCCGCGCAGCGCTTCCGGGAGGTGGTGCACGATGACCATGAGTGCCGCGACTCCGCGGCCGGCATCGAGGGCACTGAAAACATGTTTTTCGGCGGCTGGGTTCATTCCCGACGATGGTAGCCGCACAGCGTGGGGTCCCCAGCGCCATCGGGCGCCGCATTCCGCGGCTCGAGTACTTTGCCTCAGCCCGGCGATCTCGCCGCGACCACCCGCTTGCGCACCGCACCGATGTTGTTGCGCAACGCATAAAGCTCGTCGGCGTAGGAGAGCGGCACCGCGACCTTGTTGACCCTGCGGTCGATGTCATCGAGTTCCTTGATGAGTGCCTCGCGCTCGCCCTCGCCTGCCTCGAGCTTCGTTTCGACCTCGCGCAGCCGGGCATACCAGCGAAACACGCGCGAGCGCACGCGGAAGGTATAGAGCGGCGGCACCACCTTCGACAGCGGCAGCATCAACACGATCAATCCGCCCAGCACCAGCCACATGCGCTCGACCAGGTTGCTGGCCCAGAACGGCAGGTAGCGTTGCCAGAACGGCGGCGTTCCGTTGATGGCGCGGTCGCCCTCCGGGCTCACCGGCAGTTCGCTAGTGCGCGTGTTCGGAAAGTCGCGCGCCCGGTTGAACCAGCCTGCCTCGCTGTGCAGCTTCTGCGCCGTCTGCGCGAACAACTGGCGCAGGGCCGGGTGGGTTTCCTCCCGCGACAACAACGACGTGGTGGCGGCCAGCAGCGCAACGTCGTGCGGCGGGATGTCCTTGTCCAGCGTGACCACGCCGCGCGGCAGTGCCACGGCCGACAGGAAGGCGAAGCGCCGCGCGTAGGCGTCACCCTGGTCGAATGCCATCAGCTTGATGTTGGGCGAACGCAGCAGTTCGCGCACCAGTGGCGACTGCGGCGCAGACGCCAGCACGACCACGTCGATCAGGCCGGCTTGCAGGGCCGCGTTGGCCGGCGCCGGTTCGAGGTGGGACAGGTCCATGTCTTTCGCGTCCATGTGGTTGGCGTCGAACAGCTTGTCCATGATCTGCGGCACGCCGCTGCCGGCCTTGTCGACATTGACGTGCAGGCCCTTGAGTTGCGCCAGCGAGGTGAGCACGCCCGTCTTGCGATCGATCTTGCGGCCGACCTCCTCACGGTAGAACACCCAGATCGGCTCGTAGAACAGGCTGCCCAGCGAGGTGATGCCCGCCTCTTCGTCAGCCACCGCATCGGCCGCGCCGCCGCGCACGAAAGCCACATCGGCGCCGCCGCTGCGCAGCAGGGCCAGGTTGTCGAGCGCGCCGTCGGTGGGCTTCAACTCGACCGTGATGCCACTGGCCGCCAGTGCCTGCTGGTAGCGCTTGCCGAACTCCGCATAGGCGCTGCCCGCGGGGCCGGTCGCCAGCACCACCGTCCTGGGCGGCTGCGGGTCGAGGTACCAGTAAGCCGCGATCAGCAGGCCGATCACGATGAAGATCACCGGCCCGATCGAGACGATGAGGTCGCGGATGGTCAGTAGAAAAAGACGGAGGGCGCGGGGCATGTGATTCAGAGATTCCGGTTAGGGCGGGGGGCGGGCAAAGTCGCGCGCGGCTGGCGCGTGGAGGCTGCCTATCGTCAGGGATTCTGCCGCGCGCACGGCACGCAACGTCGCCCGCGCCACCACCTCGGCCGCCATCGCGCTGAGCACGGTCATGCCCGGCGTGGCACCCGTGGAGGGCGCACGGCAGGTCGCGAGCGCGAACAGCGTGTCGCCGTCGCTCATCGTGTGCACCGGGTTGATGCTGCGCGCTAGCCCATCGTGCGCCACCATCGCAAGGCGGTTGGCCTGCACCTTGGTCAACACCGCATCGGTCGCGACCACGCCGAGCGTGGTGTTGGTGCCGGCCAGCAGTGGCTGAGGCAAGTCGCCTCGCAGCAGCGCGCGGCGCGTATCGAGCAGTGCGCGGCCATCCGCCGTGCGCGCGCCGGCCACCACCCGGCCAGTATCGGGATCGATCACGTCGCCGAGCGCGTTGCACACGATCAGCGCGCCCATCGTGACGCCGGCCACGGTCACCGAGCCCGTGCCGACGCCACCCTTCATCGCCCGGTCGATGCCGAACAGCTTGCCCACCAATGCGCCACTTCCGGCGCCGACATTGCCTTCGGCCGGCGGCTGGCGCGATGCCGCCTCGCAGGCCGCGTAGCCTGCAGTGGCATCGGGGCGGATGCGCGGGTCGCCCATCGGCAAATCGAACAGCACGGCGGCCGGCATGATGGGCAGCGTTCCGTAGCGCACATCCATGCCCACGCCGTGTTCTTCGAGCCAGCGCACGGCCCCGTCGGCGGCGGCAAGTCCCCAGGCGCTGCCCCCGGCGAGCATCACGCCGTGCACGCGCTCGACCAGGTTGCCCGGCGCCAGCAAGTCGGTCTCGCGCGTGCCGGGCGCCGCGCCGCGCACGTCAACGCCGCCGACCGCACCCTCGCGCGCAAGGATGACGGTGCAGCCGGTGGGGCGGCGCGTGTCGGAGAAGTGGCCGACCTCGATACCGGCGACATCGGTGATGGTGCCCGCAGGCGGCAGTGGTGTGTGGGACATCGGCGGCGATGATAAGGCGATGCTCCCTGGACATGTCCAGCGTGTCCTGGGCAGTACCGCGACCGCCTGTTTCCGACGTCCGCCGCCACGACGAAGCCGGTAGCCGACGCGTCCTGTCGCGACCGTATCAGTTCTTCACCATGCTATTGCCAGACCCGCGAGGCATGAACCAGAACGAGCACTGCGAGCTCTGTTCGTGGGCACCCGCGGAACCGGCTTTGCCGGGCCGCCGGGTGCGCCCCCTAGAGGCCCCTGGAGGGGGAGGCGCCGCAGGCGCTTCGGGGGTGGTTCATTTCGGCACTGCGAGGTCTGTTCATGGGCACCCGCGGAACCGGCTTTGCCGGGCCGCTGGGTGCGCCCCCTAGAGGGGGAGGCGCCGCAGGCGCATCGGGGGTGGTTCATTTCAATCGGGCTCGACCAGCACGTCGATCTGCGCCGACAGCACGGCCTTCCTGAGCTCGTCGTGGTCGCGCTCGTTCTGGTCTGCGTAGGCGGCCGCGAATCCGGCGATCGCCTTGTCGAAGGTGTCGTTCTTGCCGAGGTAGCCGCTGATCTGTGCGGGATCGCCGGAGCGCGCATGGGCGCGCGCGAGCGTCCAGCCGCACAGCGTGGCGTAGTCGTTCATCCCGCTGGGTAAGAGGGTGTCGACCAGCGCGCTGATCTTCATGTCCCGGAGTTGCCGCACGAAGAAGTCGCGACCGAGCCGACCCCGGGTCCAGCCGAGGAAGATGTCGCTGGCCGATTGGATCAGGCGGTAGCCGTTCACGACCCGCTGGCCGTGGTTGGCGTGCAGGCTTTTGCCGGCGTAGGCCTCGAGCACCGATGCACGCGCCTCCTTCACCTGGAGGAAGAGCGGGTCGCTCTTGCCAGCCATCAGCAGCGCCACGGCGCAGAAGGTGCCGACGCTGCCCACGCCCACGACCTTGATCGCGACGTCCTTGATTTCGTAGCGATCGATCAGGGTGCGCCGGTCCTCCTGCACCGAATCGCGGTAGCTGCCAAAGGCCTCGCGGGCGCGGTCGAGCATGGATTGCCCGCGCTCGTCGTTCGGGTGGTAGATGAGGGGCGGATTGTCCCTGATGGTCGGCACCTCGCCCGCCATGGCGGCGAGCTTGGGGAAGTCGTGTTCGAGCACACTGCGGCGGCGTGCCGCGGCAATGCGCTTTTGCAGGCGCTTGCGGGTCGATTGGTCGCCGACGAAGGTCAGGGCTTCCTCGATTTCAATGCAGGAGTACCAGACTTCGAGCACCGACATCCGGCTGTACTCCGCCATGCGCTCGCGATAGCTGCGCACGCATGCCAGTGCCGCATCGCGCGCTGCACTTTCGCTGAATCGGTTGTTACGGCTTGCCACCACGAAGCTGGCCGCGAGCCGCTTGACGTCCCACTCCCATGGCGCGGGGAGCGTTTCATCCATGTCGTTGACGTCGAAGATCATCCTTCGCTCCGGCGTGGCGAAGGCGCCGAAATTCATCAGGTGGCAGTCGCCGCATGCTTGCACGCGCATGCCGGTGACGGGCGTATTCGCCAGGTCGTCCGCCATGTTGAGCGCGGCCCCGCGATAGAAGGTGAAGGGCGTGTGCACCATGCGGCCCATGCGCAGCGGGACCAGTTCCGGATTGCGGCCCTTGTTGGCCTGGTCCAGCAGCGCCAGCGGATCGGGGCGGTGGGACGATGGTGCCCATGCGGCATGCGATTCGCGCGGGCACTTGTCTCGCATGCTCTTGCCGAGCGCTTGCTGATCGGCGCGCGACAGGCGCGGTCGCGCCTGGGCTGGCGCCGCGCGCCTCTTTTTCTGTTCTTTTGCCACATCCCCTCCAGTCGGCCGCAATCGGGGCCGCCGGCATCGAGCGTAGCGCAAGTCGATTTGTTTGGCACCATATGCGTCATGCCAATTGCCACCGCCGCCATTCTTTGCCTCGCCCTTTCCGTCTCGGACGGCGACACCCTCAAGGCGCTCTGCGACGAAGCAGCGCTGCCGCAGAACCTCGTCACGGTTCGCCTCGCCGGCATCGATGCGCCGGAAAGCAACCAGGCTTTCGGGCAACGCGCCAGACAGGCTTTGAGGGACCTCGTGCTCGACAAGACGGTGCGGCTCGAATGCCGCGCCAACCCCGACCGCTACGGGAGAAGTGTGTGCAAGGTGATGGTGGCGCCGTCTTCATGCACGCGCGAGCCGTGCGCGAGGACGATGGATGCGGGCCTCGCCATGCTCACGCTCGGTCTGGCGTGGTGGGAGCCGCAATACGCGCGGGAACAGACGCCGCAGGAGCGCGGCCAATATGAGTTTGCCGAGTACGAGGCAAAGGGCAAGCACGCGGGGCTGTGGACGGACGGCGATCCGGTGGCGCCATGGATCTGGCGCCAGCAGCACCCGCATCCCCGCTGGTAGCGCGGCGCGCGATTCAGTGCAGGGTGTTCGGGCCGCTCGACTCCGCGTGGGCTTCGGTGCGGCGCTCGAGGGCCGCAATGCCGGCCATCATCGCGGCCGTGTAGGT
Organism: Variovorax humicola; assembly: GCF_037889915.1. NCBI lineage: Bacteria > Pseudomonadati > Pseudomonadota > Betaproteobacteria > Burkholderiales > Comamonadaceae > Variovorax > Variovorax humicola. The sequence goes on from NZ_JBBKZV010000012.1 coordinate 28,398, forward strand.
GGGCATAGGCCCTGCGGCGTAGTCGACGGGCACCGGGTTCTGGTCCGGCGATTCCTGCTTGAGGAGGACCCAGCAATAGTGGCCCGGTATGGGTTCGTCGACGATCAGTTCAATGCTGTGGGCGTTCATGGCGTGTCCTTTCGCGGGGGGCGATCTGGCGGCTCGCAGAATGAGAACGAACGGCCTCGGCGCATTTGAAAATCCCCCATCCAGACTAGCTTTTGTCGTAGCGGCAATCCAGAGTCCGGCGTTGTAAACAACGCCGCGGGCGTGATCAGTTGCACGCTTGCGGCCGGCGAATTTCGCAGGAAACGCCGGGCGCGCAGTTGGCGGCCATGACGCCCCCGTCACCGTGTCGCCCATAGCAAGCCGCGCTCGAAGATCGTGCGCATCTGGGGCACCTCGAACTCCTTCGATACGTGGCCCAGGGCGCTGTAGAAAACGCGGCCGTGGCCATGCTTGCGCTTCCACACCACGGGCATCCTCACGCCCTCGATCCACGGCGCATGTTCGCCGCTGAAGGTGGTCGTTGCGAGTACCTCGTTCGACGGATCGACGTGCATGTAGTACTGCTCGGAGCGGTAGTCGAAGTCGTCCAGGCCGGCCACGACCGGGTCGTCGGGCCGCGCAATATTGACTCGGAAGTCGATCACGTTGCCGGGGTGCGCCACCCATTGCCCGCCGGTCATGAACTGGTATTCGACCGAGTCGCGGAAGGCGTCGCACATGCCGCCGTGGAAGCCCGCCAGGCCGACGCCGCCGCGCACGGCCTGGGAGAGGTTGGCGGCTTCATCCTTCTCGATCGTCGACATGGTGAAGATCGGCACGATCACGCTCAGGCCGGCGATGGCCGGATCGGCGAAGGCCCTGGTGGTGGTTTCGACGCGCACCTTGAAGCCGTGCGAGACCAGCATGCCGGCAACGATGCCCGCGCATTGCTCTGGCTCGTGGCCGGCCCACCCGCCCCACACAATCATTGCTTCACGCATTTGGCATTTCTCCGTTTGTATCAGTCGAGTTCGCCTGGCGGCAGGTGTGTGGGCAGCATCGCGGGGCGTTGGGGCCGCGTCTCGATGGTGACGTGCCGGCCGCTGTCCGACGATGTCTGGAACGCTTCCATCACTTCGAGCACATGCAGGGCCAAGGCACCCGATGCGCGATGCGGCCGGTTGTTGCGAATGGCGAATGCCAGGTCGGCCGCGCCCATGATTCGGTGGTTGCCGGTGGCAAAGGGGTGCTCGGTGGGTTGCGGTATCCAGTCCTGGCCGGCGCGGGCGAGTTCGATGGCGCCGAAGAAGCGGTTCGGGTCGGGCGCGCTCAGGCTGGCTTCGGTGCCATACAACTCGATGTGTGAATGGCGATGCCGGGGAACATCGAAGCTCGTGGCAATGGACACTACCGCGCCGCTGGCGAATTCCATCGTGCCGGTGACGTGCGTGGCAACCTCCACCGGGATCTTCGTGCCCTTGAGCGGCTCACTGGTGATGACGCGTTCCGAGCGCGCACGCGCCACCGCGCCGGACACGCGCGCCACCGGGCCGATCAGGTTGACCAGCGCCGTGATGTAGTACGGACCCATGTCGAGCATCGGCCCGCCGCCGGCCGCGTAGTAGAAGGCCGGGTTGGGATGCCAGCGCTCGTGCCCCGGGCACATGAAGAACGCGCTGCCGGCCAGCGGCTGGCCGATGGCGCCTTCGTCGATGAGCTTGCGGCAGGTCTGGTGCGAGCCGCCGAGGAAGGTGTCGGGCGCGCAGCCGACGCGCAAGCCGTGCTTGTCGGCCTCTTCCAGCAGCGTGCGGGCCTGGGCCGTGGAAAGGCCCAGCGGCTTTTCGGAATGCACGTGCTTGCCGGCACGCAAGGCTTGCAAGCCGACTTCGACATGCGCGGCCGGAATCGTCAGGTTGACGATGATCTCGATGGACGGGTCGCGCAGCAACGCGTCCACCGAACAACTCTTCAGGCCGAACTGCGCCGCACGCGCCTGTGCGGCCTCGGGCTTCATGTCGGCCAAGCCGCGGATGTCGAGGATGGGAAAGGTCGATGCCGCCTTGAGATAGGCCTCGCTGATGTTTCCGCAGCCGATGATGCCGATACCGACTTTGCTCATTCAGGTTTCCTTGGTGGGATGCGTTGCGCGTTCAGCCCTTGACCGAGCCCGACGTCAGGCCGGCCACGATGTGTTTTTGCGCGGCGAAGAACATCACCACTGCCGGCAGGATGGTCAGCGTGATGAAGGCGAGCACCAGGTGCCAGTCGGTCGAGTACTCGCCCTGGTAGGCCATGATCCCGAGCGGCCAGGTGTAGAGGCTGTCGCGGTTGAACACCACCAGCGGCAGCAGGTAGCCGTTCCAGCTGTGCACGAACACGATCACCGCCACGGTGGCCAGGATCGGCCGCGACAGCGGCAGCACGATGTGCCAGAAGAACAGGAAATAGCCGCAGCCGTCGATCAGCGAGGCTTCGAAGAGATCGGGCGGAAGTTGCTTGAAGTAGTTGCGAAACAGGAGGATGCTGGTCGCCAATCCGAAAGCCACTTGCGGCAGCACCACGCCCCAGTACGTATCGAGCAGGCCCAGGTCGCGGATCTTGATGAACAGCGGCAGGATCGCCGTCGCCGCCGGGAACATCAGGCCCAGCAGCAGGTAGTTGAAGAGAAAGTCCGAGCCGAAGAAGCGTACGTGCACGAAAGTGAAGGCGGCCATGGCGGAGACGGTCACGGTCAGCACCACCGTGAGCACGGCAATCACCAACGAGTTGAGCATCAGGCGCCAATAACGCCCGCCGCTGAGGATGTCCCAGTAGTTGCTCCATTCCCAGTGGGCCGGCAGGCCGAACGGATTGACCCGCAGGTCGCCCAGCGTCTTGAAGCCGCCGAGCGCAGTCGCAAACAAGGGCACCAGCACGATCGCCGCCACGAGGAACAGCACCGCATAGCGCAGCAAGGGCGACATCGATCCGGTGATCGACCCGGGATCCCGGAAGTTGCGGCTAGTCATGGCGCATCAAGGTCTTCTTGTACCCGAAGGCAAACACCACGCAGATGCAGAACAGCACCACGCCCACCGCGCTGCCGAAGCCGATCTGCATGCGCGTCACGCCGTAGGTGTAGAGGAAGGTGACCATGGTCTGCGTGCTGTCGGAGGGGCCGCCCTTCGTCAGCGGCATGATGACGTCGAAGAGCTGGATCGAGCCGAGGATCGCGAAGAACACCGACAGCCGGATCGTCGGCGCGAGCAAGGGCAGGGTGATGCGCCGGAATATCTGCCAGTCGGTGGCGCCGTCCATGCGCGCGGCTTCGTTCAGGTTGCGGTCGATCTGCTGCAGCCCGGCGATGTAGAGGATCATGTGGAAGCCGAAGTACTTCCAGATCACCACCACGAGGATGGCGTACATCGCCACTTCGGGCTCGGCCAGCACATACGGTGCGGTGGCGCCGAACAGCCCCCAGACCTTGGCAAGGAAGCCATAGTCGCCGTCATAGACAAAGCGCCAGATCAGGCCGGCCGCGATCTCGGCCAGGATGTAGGGCAGGAAGAAGATGAGCCTGAAGCTCGTGGTGCCGCGCACCTTTTCCGAGAGCAGCACCGCCATGGCAAGCGCCAGCGGCAGTTGCACCAGCAGCGACACGACGATGACCAGCAGGTTGTTGCCGAGCGCCGTGCGAAAGGCCGGCGTCTGGAACAGCAATGCGAAGTTGCGCCATCCGACGAACTGCGTGGGTCGGCCATAGCCGCTCCAGTTGAAGAAGCTGTACCAGGCCGCCTCGCCCATGGGCAATGCCACGAACAGGGTGAACAGCAGCAGGGCCGGCGGCAGGAAGAACAGGACGACGGTAGTCGACGCGCGGTTGCGCCGGGACATGCGCAGACTGGCCCACGCCGAGCCCGGCATCGTGCTTAATCTCCAGGCCAGAAACACCGCGGAAACGGCTTTGCCGGGCCGCCGGTGTTGCCCCCGGCAGGGAGAGGGAGGAGTGCGCGCAGTGCGCGGAGCCTGGGGGAGAGTGTCAATTCGTCAGCTTCCATGCCGCCTGCACCGCGTTTGCGGCGTCCAGCGGGGTGGTGCGTCCGGCCGCGAGATCGGCGGACACGTCATTGACCACCGCGCCGACCGACGGCCCGAGCATCTGGTCGTAGTAGATCTGGTGGTACTTCGACTTCGAGACGTTCTCGGCCAACTGGCGCAGCACCGGGCGCTTGATCGAATCCTGCGTGCCGTTCACCACCGGGATGTAGAGCCCTTTGTCAGCCGCGATCTTCTGGTTGTTCGCCTCCATGAAGAAGCGCAGGAATTCCGTCGTCGCGGGTGGCGAGCCCTTGGTGACCAGCCAGCCGTTCATGCCACCGAGCGTGTCGCTCGGGTCGCCCTTGCCGCCGGCCACCGTCGGGAACGCCATCCAGCCGAGCTTGTCGTCGGGGATGCCGATCTTGTCGGCCGAGTTCGCCTTCATCGAGCCCAGCATGCCGTTCAGCATCAGCACCATCGCGCCCTTGCCGTCGCCGAACTGGCCCGACGATTGCGGAAACGTCGCGCCGAGGTAGCCCGGCTGGAACGGCTTGAGGTCGGCCAGTTGCTTGAGCATCTCGCCGGCGCGCACGAAGGTGTCGGACGCAAAGCCCTTGCCTTCGCCGCGCAGGGCCGCATCGAATGCGGGCTTGCCGCCGATGCGGATGGCCAGGTGCGACCAGTAGAAGTGCAGCGGCCATTTGTCGCCACCGCCCGCGATGATCGGCGTGATGCCGGCCGCCTGGAACTTCTTCACCGCGCCGAGCAGGTCGTCCCATGTCTTGATGGACGAGGCGTCGACGCCGGCCTTGGCGAACAGGTCCTTGTTGTAGAAGAAGCCGACCTGCGACGTCTGGAACGGCACGCCGTAGATCTTGCCGTCGATGACGTAGGGCGGGACCGAGGCGGCCATCAAGGTGTCTTTCCAGCCGCTGTTCATCGGCGCCGTCAGATCCTCGATGACGCCGGCCTTGACCTGCTCGCGCAGCACGCCGCCGCCCCAGCTGTAGAGGATGTTCGGCTTGTCCGGCGACTGCAGCAGCGTCGTGAGCTTTTTCTTGTACGACTCGTTCTCCAGGTACTGGATGTCCACTTTCACGCCGGGATGCGCGGCCTCGAAGCGACGCGCGACGTCGTTGTAGAACGTGGTCACGTCGGGGTTCTGGTCGACATGCATCAAGCGGACATTGACGTCGGCCAGCGCGCCATGGGCCGCGATGAGCGCTGCGGTCGCGACAACGGCCGAGGACAGGAACTTGGCAGGATTCACCGGAGGTCTCCCTTTGTTTGGCGGGCGAACTAATCATGGGTCGGATGCGGCGTGGCGTCAGTAGGGGCTTCCACCAGTCCCCGGCAATACGTTCATCGAAGCCGAACGGCGTCAACCGCCACCGGCCGGGGGCGCGGCCTCGCGCTCGCGCACCAGGTCGCGCAGCACATCCGGGAAGTCCGTGATGAGGCCGTCGACGCCCATGTCCAGCAGGCGGGCCATGTCGGCGCGCCGGTTCACGGTCCACGGCAGCACGGTCATGTGCAGCGCATGCGCCTGCCGCACTTGCGCGGCCGTCAGGTTGTTGAACGCGGGTGACCAGATGACCGGCGCATTGCCGCCGGCCGAGGCGGCCTGCACCAGCAGCGGTGTCGTTGCGAAGTCGGCGGCGGACAGGCCGAGCGTCCAGCGGCTGTCACGCAGTGTTCGCGCGGTGGTGAGGTAGGCGCGCGGCAGTTGCGGCGCCCACCGGCCCACCAGCGCCAGCGTGCGCCAGTCGAAGCTCTGGATGGTCACGCGCTGTGCCATGCCGGCCTTGTCGATCTCCGCGAGCAACGCGTGCACCATCGACTCGGGCGCGGCGGTGTCGTCCGGCCGGGTCGGGTCGACCTTGGTCTCGATGTTGAAGCGGATCTTGCCGTCCCCGCGCTCGCGCACCAGCGCGAACAGCGCGGCGAGCGTGGGGATGCGCTCGCCATCCCTGGGCTTCTGGCTCGCGAAGGGCTTGCCGTAGTTGCTGGCGGGGTTCAGCCGGCCGACGTCGTAGCCCTGCACCTGGGCCAGCGTCATCGAACGGAGGGTGGGGCCGGTCCTGGGCAGCCAGGCACCGGTGGCATCGCGCGTGTGGTCGGGGTTGAGCGCGGTGTCGTGCGAGATGACGACGACGTCGTCGGCGGTGAGCCCGATGTCGAGTTCCAGAGTGGTCACGCCGAGCGCCATGGCGTTGGCGAATGCAGCCAGCGTGTTCTCCGGCGCGAGGCCGCGGCCGCCGCGATGGGCCTGCAAGTCCAGGTCTCGTGCCGGCGTGGCGGCCTGTGCCGCGCCTCCGGCCAGCAGCATGCCGGCGAGCAGACAGGGGCAGCATCCGCCAGCCAGCCAGCGCGCGGTGCCGTGGAGGAATGTGCGCTTCACGCGTGCGCCGCCGTTACTTGAGTTCCACCTTGATGCCGTCGTTCAGCACCGTGATCGCGCCGATCTCGTAGGTCTTGCGGCCCAGCGTCAGCTCTTCGCGCCGGAAGGTATGCAGCGGATAGTCGCGCAGCAGTTCCTGCGCGACGATGGCGCCCACCTGCTGCAACCGCTCGGCGTCGCGCCCGGCGACGCCTTGCAACTCGATGCGGTCGGCGCGAGGCTCGTCGAGCCTCAGTGTCAACGCGGCCACGTCGTACTTCAACGCGCTGCTGACCGACACGATGCCGCCGACCGCGGACGGCTGCAGCAACGGGCTTCCGATGACGACGATGGCCGAGATGGCGGCGCGGTTGTTGCGCGCATCCAGCGTCAGTTGCGGATCGCGCAGAAGCACAGAGAAGATCTCCGCATAGCGCTGTTGCACCGGGAACCGCTTCGCGATCTGCGCCATCAGCTCTTCGCGGCTGGCCGTGTATTCGCTGGTGAAGAAGTTGAAGCCGGCGAGGGCGGCCAAGGGTGCCGGCAACGCCGCTGCGCCAAGCAGCGCGCGCAGGACACCGCGGCGGGGCAAGACGCTCGTAAAAAATGGATGGGCCATGAAGATCGGAGCTTGCCATAGCCGCTGCCGTTCCCGCCACTTGCCGAGCGCATGCACGCGACCCGCGGGCTGGCGGCGCAGGGCCGTGCGGCGCCATTCCTTGCGGACCGTTACGATGGCGGCCCACCACCAGAGAGGTAGCCCCGTGACCCTTTCCTCCTCCGACATCGCGGCCCGGCGCCGGGCCTTCAAACAGCTGCATGCCACCGGCTGCTTCGTCATTCCAAACCCGTGGGACACGGGCAGCGCGCGCTACCTGAAAGGCCTTGGCTTCAAGGCGCTCGCCACAACCAGTTCGGGCTGCGCCTGGTCGCTGGGCCACGCCGATGGCGACTTGTCGCGGGAAGTGGTACTGGCCCATCTTCGCGAGATGGTCGCCGCGACCGATTTGCCGGTGAACGCCGACTTCGAAAGCGGTTTCGCGAGCGACCCGCAGGGCGTCGCAGACAGCGTGCGCCTGGCGATCGAGACCGGCGTGGCCGGCCTGTCCATCGAGGACTCGACCGGCGACCCGGCCGATCCGTTGCTGGACATCGAGGTGTCCGTCGCCCGGATGCGCGCGGCCCGTCATGCCATCGACAGGGCCGGGGGTGACACGCTGCTGGTGGGTCGCGCGGAGAACTTCATCGTCGGCCGCCCTGACCTGGACGACACCATCGCGCGGCTCAAGGCCTACGCCGAGGCCGGTGCCGACTGCCTCTACGCACCGGGCATTCGCACGCGCCAGCAGATCGAGATCGTGGTGGCCGCCGTTGCGCCAAAGCCGGTCAACCTGCTTGTCGGGTCGACCAGCGAGCTCACGATGCACGACATCGCCGCACTCGGCGTGCGGCGCGTGAGCGTGGGCGGTGCGCTGGCACGTGCGGCATGGGGTGGCTTCATGCGCGCGGCCCGCGGGCTGGCGGAGCAGGGGCGGTTCGGCGGCTTCGCCGATGCGGCGTCCGGCGTGGAGTTGAACGCACTATTTCGCGAAGACGCCCGGCCGTCGCCAAGGTGACGCCATCAGGGCTTCCCTGATGTGGAATTGCTGCGCTGCCGCGTAGGCTCGGCCTCTCTCCTGGAGACTCAATGGACCGTCCGCACTTCAAGTTCTGGCCCGCGCGCCTGCCGAAATCCATCACCGTTCCCGCAACCTCGCTGTGGCACAACCTCGCCACCAGCGCCGCGCGCTATCCCGACAAGCCCGCGCTGGTCTTCTTCGGTCGCGTCATCACCTACAGCGATTTCCTGGCGCAAACCGAGCGCCTGGCTGGCACCCTGCACGCGCTCGGCGTGAAGCGCGGCGACCGCGTGATGCTCGACATGCAGAACTCCCCGCAACTCGTGATCGCGCACTTCGCGATCCTGCGGGCCAATGCGGTGGTGGTGCCGGTCAATCCGATGAACCGGGCCGAGGAACTGAAGCACTACATCGTCGATCCCGACGCCAAGGTCGCCATCACCACCGGCGACCTCGCGGCCGAACTGGCCAAGGCCAGCGATGCGTTGCCGCCGGATCAGCGGCTGGCGCACATGGTCGTCACGCAGTTCACCGACGCCTTCGATGCGGACGTGCAGGGCGACGATGCGCCGGCTCCCGCCTGGCGCGACTGGCTGCTCACGCGCCATCCGCTGCCCAGACTGGCCGGCGGCAAGGTCACGAGCTGGACCGACGCGATGGGCGCGGGTCACATGCCGCCCCTGCATGTCGTGGGCGCCAACGACATGGCGCTGTTGCCCTACACCAGCGGGACCACCGGCTTGCCCAAGGGCTGCATTCACAACCATTCGAGCCTCAACCACAACGCCTTCGCCGCGCAACTCTGGGGCCTGGGTTCATCGGAAGGCGTGATGCTCGCCGTGGTGCCGATGTTCCACATCACCGGCACGGTGAGCCTGATGCACACCACCATCGTGTTCGGCGGCACCATGGTCATCATGCCGCGCTGGGACCGCGACGTGGCGGGCCGCCTGATCTCGCGCTGGAAGGTCACGAGCTGGACCAACATCCCGACGATGGTCATCGACCTGCTGGCCAGCCCGAACTTCGCGAACTATGACCTGAGCAGCCTGACCTATATCGGCGGCGGCGGCGCGGCCATGCCACAAGCCATCGCGCAGCGCCTGCTGGACCTGTACGGCCTCAAGTACCAGGAGGGCTACGGCCTCACCGAGACGGCCGCGCCGTCACACGCCAACCCATTCGAAAACCCGAAGCAGCAATGCCTCGGCATCCCGTACATGAGCACCGACTCGCGCGTGGTCGACCCCGACACGCTGCGGGAAATGCCCATCGGCGAATCCGGCGAGATCATCACGCACGGCCCCGAGGTGTTCCAGGGCTACTGGAAGCGGCCCGACGCCACGGCCGCGGCCATCGTCGAATTCGAGGGCAAGCGCTTCTTCCGCACCGGCGACATGGGCCGCATGGACGAGGACGGCTACTTCTTCATGACCGACCGGCTCAAGCGCATGATCAATGCGAGCGGCTTCAAGGTCTGGCCGGCCGAGGTGGAACTGCTGATGTTCAAGAATCCCGCGATCCAGGAGGCCTGCATCATCGCGACGAAGGACGACTACCGCGGCGAATCGGTCAAGGCCGTGGTGGTGCTGCGCGCCACGCACAAGGACACCACCGAGCAGCAGATCATCGACTGGTGCCGCGAGAACATGGCGGTCTACAAGATCCCGCGCAAGGTGCAGTTCGTCGATTCTCTGCCCAAGAGCGGCAGCGGGAAGGTGATGTGGCGGGTGCTGCAGGAGGCGGAGAACGGCTGAAAAAAAGGAATGAAACTCCGGCGCGATCTGACGCGCCGGCACCCTGCGCAACTGCCGCCCGCCTCGGAAACCGGATTCGTCCCAAGCGGCCCAAGACTTGGTCGCGTACTCCGCTCGGCCCCATTTGTAGCGGCTGGAGCCTGATCTGCTTGAACTTCGCCGTTGGGCGATGTGCAAAAGGGACGGAGAGCAGGGGTCATGACACCGCTTCGTCAAGTCGTCGCGTCAGCCTGGGTGGACGGCCGGCGCCGTGTGTGCGCGCAACAGCCAGAGTCACGCATGGTCCTGCGGCCTGTGCTCGGCGCTCGTCTCCGGCACCACGCGCGCGCTGCGCTGGTAGGTGCCATAGGCGCTGGCCCAGTCCATCAGCACGATCAGCCGGTTGCGAAAGCCGATCAGGAAGTAGACGTGCGCGAACAGCCAGAACAGCCAGGCCATCCGGCCGCTGAATCGCAGCGGGCCGAGCGGCGTGCTCAGGTCGACCACCGCGGCATTGCGGCCGATGGTGGCCAGGTTGCCGTAGTCGGCGTAGCGGAACCGCTCGGTAGGCTGGCCCTTGATGCGGCGCAGGATGTTGGCAGCCGCGGCTCGGCCCATCTGCTTGGCGCCGGGTGAGACGCCCGGCACGGGCTTGGGTTCCTTGCCCTTGTGAAAGCTCATCGCGGCGGCCAGGTCGCCGACCACGCTGATCTCGGGGTGGCCGGCCAGGCACAGGTCCGGCTCGACCTTGAGCCGGCCCGCGCGGTCGACGCTCATGCCGAGCGCCTCGCCAAGCAGGCGGCCCAGCGGCGAACCGGTGACGCCCGCCGCCCATACGACGCAGCGGCTGTCGATCCTGTGCACGCTCGCAGGCGCCCCGTCCTTGCCGCCGCCCGTCTGGAAACTCAGCCCATTGGCATCGATGGACGTGACCTTGGCATTCAGTTGCACTTCGACGCCCAACTCCTCCAGATGCTTCTGTGCCTTCTGGCTCAGGCTTTCCGGCATCGCTTGCAGCACGCGTGAGCCGCCCTCGATCAGCATCACCCGCGATTTGGCCGGGTTGATGCGGCGGAATTCCCCCTTCAGCGTGTGCCGCGCGATCTCGACCATCGTGCCGGCCATCTCGACGCCGGTCGGGCCGGCGCCGATCACGCAGAAGGTAAGCATCGCGCGCCGCTTTTCAGGGTCGGGCTCGAGTTCCGCGGCCTCGAAGGCAAAGAGCACCTTGCCGCGAACGGTGAATGCGTCCGCCAGCGTCTTCAGGCCCGGCGCGTTGGCCGCCCAGTCGTCGTGCCCGAAGTAACTGTGCGTCGTGCCCGCAGCGACCACCAGGTGGTCGTAGCCGATTCGATGGCCGTCGGCCAGGATCACCTCCCGCGTGGCCGGCGCGAAGCCGCAGACTTCGCCCATCAGCGTCGTGACATTGCGTTGGTTTCGAAACAGGGCACGCGCTGGCGCCGAGATCGACGGTGCCGCCAGGCCGGCCGTGGCCACCTGGTACAGCAGCGGCTGGAACAGGTGGTGGTTGGTCCGTTCGATCACCGTGATGTCGACGTCCGCCCGCTGCAGCGCTCGTGTCGTTTCAAGTCCGCCGAAACCGCAGCCGACGATGACGATGCGGGGACGCGCAGGGAGTGTGGGCGAGGTGCTCATTCTTGATTATCCCGATAAACTTTGTGGCCTTCCGGGGCCTGGGGGAAGGACGTATCGACTGGGCGCGCTCTGAATGGGGTTTGTGGCGCCGGCGCGATTTTGTCCTACGAGCATCCCGGGCCCCGATCGGCTACAACCACGCTTTGCCCGCCAGGAGACCGCATGAATCCGGACAGGCCGCTTGCGCAGGCGGCAGACACCTTGCGTGAGCAGTATCGTGCCGTGCGTGCCCACAGCCTGGCCCTGGCGGCGCCGTTGTCGGCCGAGGACCAGTGCATCCAGTCGATGCCCGACGCGAGCCCGACCAAATGGCACCTGGCGCACACCACCTGGTTTTTCGAGGCCGTGCTGCTGCAACCGCACACACACGGCTACACGCCGTTCGACACACGCTTTCACTACCTTTTCAACTCGTACTACGAGGCCTTGGGCCCCCGCCATCCGAGGCCGCAGCGCGGCTTGCTGACACGGCCCTCGGTGGACGAGGTGCGTGCGTATCGCGCACATGTGGACGAGGCAGTGGAGGCCCTGCTCGGCCGGGCAGTCGAGGGCGCGTGGCCACAGGTCGAGGCGATCGTCATGCTGGGCCTGCAGCACGAGCAGCAGCATCAGGAACTGCTGGTGACCGACATCCTCCATGCGCTGTCGTGCAACCCGATGTTGCCGGCGTATCGGTCGGCATCGGGTCCCTCGCTGCGGCTGGCCGCCGTGCCGGCGTCGATGCGCTGGTTGCGCCATGCGGGCGGGCGGGTCGAAGTCGGGCACGCGGGCGGGGGCTTCTCGTTCGACAACGAAACGCCCCGTCACGAGGTGCTGCTTCGGCCCTTCGAGATAGCCGACCGGCTCGTCAGTTGCGGTGACTATGCGCAGTTCATCGCCGACGGCGGCTACCAGCGTCCCGACCTGTGGCTGTCGGACGGTTGGGCGACGGTGCAGGCGCAAGGCTGGCGTTGCCCTGCCTACTGGCTTGCGCCGGACGATCCGCGCCTTGCGTTGCATGGTGCTGGCGGCGGGGGCAATTCGGCCGGCTGGCAGGTGTTCGGCGTGCATGGGGTGCGTCCACTGGAAGCCGATGCGCCGGTGTCGCAATTGAGCTTTTACGAGGCCGCCGCGTACGCCGAGTGGGCCGGCGCGCGGCTGCCTACCGAATTCGAATGGGAAGCCGCCAGCAGCCTGCCAGGCATCCGGCAGCTCACCGGCCATGTCTGGCAGTGGACGCGTTCGTCGTACGACCCATATCCCGGCTTCCGGCCGCTGCCTGGCATCGCGGCCGAATACAACGGCAAGTTCATGGTGGGGCAGCTTGTGCTGCGCGGCGGCAGTTCGGCCACGCCGGACGGGCATGCGCGCCCGACCTACCGCAATTTCTTTCCGCCGGCCGCGCGCTGGCAGTTCACCGGGCTGCGGCTCGCGCGGGAGCTTTGACACATGCGCAATCCATCCTTCAACGTCGATTCGTTTCAGGCACAGCAGGCGACGCTTTCGGACTTTGCGCAGGACATGCTTGCCGGCATGGCGCGGAGGCCGCGCAGCATTCCGCCGAAGTACTTCTACGACGAGGCCGGTTCGGCACTGTTCGACCGCATCTGCGCGTTGCCCGAGTACTACCCGACGCGCACCGAACTGCGCATCCTGACCGACCGAGCCGCCGAGATCGCGAATCACATCGGGCCCGCGGCCGAGATCGTCGAGTTCGGCGCCGGCTCGCTCACCAAGGTGCGGCTGCTGCTCGACGCGCTCGAGGCACCGAAACGCTACCTGCCCATCGACATCTCCGGCGCACATCTCGAAAGCGCCGTGGCGCGCTTGCGGGCCGAATATCCCGCCCTCGAGGTACAGCCCGTCGTGGCCGACTACACCCGGCGTTTTGCACTGCCCGCGCCGACGGTCGAGAGCGGCCGGCGCGTCGGCTTCTTTCCCGGTTCGACGCTCGGCAACTTCAGCCCCGAAGAGGCGCTTGCCTTCCTGCAAAGCGCTGCGCGCATGCTGCATGGTGGCGGCCTGCTGCTTGGCGTCGACCTGATCAAGGACCCGGCGCTGCTGCACGAGGCCTACAACGATGCGCAGGGCGTGACGGCGGCCTTCAATGCCAACTTGCTGCACCGTGCCAACGCCGAGTTGGGCGCGGATTTCCAACCCGGCAATTTCCTCCATGCGGCGTTCTACAACGCGCCGCTGCAGCGCATCGAGATGCACCTGGTCAGCAAGCGCGCCCATGCGGTGAACCTGCTGGGTGAACGCCTCACCTTTGCCGAAGGCGAGACCATCCACACGGAGAACTCGCACAAGTTCAGCATCGACGGACTGCGCACGCTGGCGGTGAAGGCCGGCTTCGGCATCGGGCCGGTATGGACCGATCCGGAGCGATTGTTCAGCGTGCACTGGTTGCCGGTCGCCACGGCACAATAGGAGGCTGTCCCGCGCATTGCGGGATGCCTGGAGAATCTGGTACATGAAAGCAACCTGGAACGGCGTCACCATCGCCGAGAGCGACGATACCGTCGTGGTCGAAGGCAACCACTACTTCCCGATGAGCGCGTTGAACCGCGACTTCGTCACCTTCAGCAACCACCGCACCACTTGCGCCTGGAAGGGCTCGGCCAACTACTACTCGCTGCTTGTCAACGGCGAGCTCAATCCCGATGCCGCCTGGTACTACGCCGACCCGAAGCCCGAGGCCGAAGCAGTTCGCGACCGCGTGGCGTTCTGGAAGGGCGTGAAGGTTTCGCAGTAGTTCCGGCATGGCTGAATTCGCCCCGCGTTTCTGCTCGCCCGCCCAACTCAACACCGCATTGCGCGAAGATGGCTATGCCGTCCTGAACCCGGACGGCGTGGTCGAATGGATCGGCCAGTCGCTCGACGACCTCGACGCGATGCATCCCGACTGGGACAACCTGCCGCCCGACGACTACCTCAAGGACGGCGGGCGCTACCGCCAGCGCCGGCATGCCTGCTTCACCGTGGCCGACGACGTGTTGCACCTGGTGCCGCATCGCGCCCACTGGCAGCCGGTGGAATACAACGCCCTGCACGGCGGCATGCAGCGCTGGTTCGCACCGATGGAGGCACACACGCTGGTGCGGCCGGCGTGGCGGCAGCTGATGCTGAGCGTGGCCCGTGCGGCCAGCGCCCTGCGCGGCGCGCAGACCTGGCATGTCGAGGCGCACCAGTTCCGCATCGACACCGCAGGCGGCATCGGCCGACCGACGCCAGAGGGTGCGCACCGCGACGGTGTCGACCTGGTGGCGGTGGCGCTGGTCGGTCGCCACAACGTCAAGGGCGGGGAGACGCGCGTGTTCGAGGCCAACGGCCGGCGCGGCGAGCGCTTCACCATGACCGAGCCGTGGAGCCTGCTGCTGCTCGACGATGCCCGCGTCATCCACGAGTCCACGCCGATCCAGCCGTGGAACGAAAACCATGGCGGCTACCGTGACACGCTGGTCGTCACCTGCCGCGCGCAAGCCTTCCAGGGCGACGACGTCTGAACGCGCGTGGCTCGCGACTTGCGTGGGCCGCCAAAACGCGCGCTTCGAGGGTTCGGCGGCCTTGTGGGCTTGCGGCAGCAGTCCTACAGTCAGCCGGCCTGCCGCGCATTAAATTGATTTACGCAGCGCTTGCAAGAAGGAGAGGTCCGGTCATGTTCAATCACATCATGGTTCCGATCGACGGTTCCGAAACGTCGATGACGGCGGTCAGCAAGGCCAGCGCGCTGGCGTTGGCTTTCGGCAGCCGTATCACGCTGATCCACGTGATCGACAACTACCCCTTCATCGGCGTGGGTGCCGACTATGCGCTGGGCCAGAACGAATACCTGGCAGCCGCCACCACCAGCGCCAATGCGGCACTTGCACGCGGCGTGGCCGCGCTGGCGGCCGAGGGCCTGCACAGCGACCAGCGCGTCATCGATGGCCACGTGGTGCATGAAGGCATCGTCGACACGGCCAATGCCATCGGCGCCGACCTGATCGTGATGGGTTCGCACGGCCGCTCCGGCATCGAGAAGCTGCTGCTCGGCAGCGTGACGCAACGCGTGCTGCAGGACGCGCACATGCCGGTGCTGGTCGTCAAGACCTGAGCGCCACTTCCACGAACGGCGCAGGGCTCTCGAATCGCATGGGCAGCATCGTCGCGGGGTGCATGAAGGCCAGCGACGTCGCATGCAGCATCAGCCGCGGCGCCCGCCGTCGGGCCGCATCGCTCGCATACAACGCATCGCCCAGGATTGCATGGCCGATCGACGCCAGGTGCACCCGCAACTGGTGTGAGCGGCCGGTCAGCGGTTCCAGAAGCACATGCGTGGCATGGTCGTGCGGCAACTGGCGCAATGCGCGCCAGCGGGTCTGGCTTGGCTTGCCCTCCGGATCGATTTTTTGCAGGGGCCGGCGCGGCCAGTCGGCGATGAGGGGCGCATCGATCACCGCCCATTCTTCGGAGACCGGCATCAAGCCGTCGACGACGGCCTCGTAGCGCTTGTCCACGAGGCGCATGGCAAACGCATCGCCGAGCGCGCGCTGCATCGCGGGGCTGCGCGCCATCAGCACCAGGCCGCTGGTCGACATGTCGAGGCGGTGCACGACCAGCGCATCGGGCCACCACATCCGAGCCCGGGTGCTCAGGCAGTCCTGCTTGTCCGCGCCGCGGCCGGGCACGCAAAGCAGGCCGGCCGGCTTGTCGAGGACCAGCAGGTGCGCGTCCTCGTGGATCGCACGGACCGCAGGGGCTTCATGGACGGGGGGCATCATCGGCGGCCAGTGTAGGTGCGCGGCCTCTGCGCTATCCTTCGAAACGATGCCCGAGCCTGCCGCCGCCCCCGGATTTTCCGAACTCACGCGCGAGCGGCCATTCATGCACATGTGGATGTCGCGGCTGTTCGGCACGGCCGGCACGCAGATGCTGATGGTGGCCATCGGTTGGCACATGTACGACCTCACGGGCAGCGCGTGGGACCTGGGCCTGGTCGGCCTCTACCAGTTCGTGCCGGCGTTGCTGCTGGCGCTCTACGCAGGCCACATCGTCGACCGGCATCATCGCGGCCACATCGTTGCCGCATGCCTTTCGGTGCAGGCGTCGGTCGCGCTGACCTTGCTGGCCGCCGGCTCCATGAACCTGGATTCGCGCGGGCTGCTGCTCGGTCTTTCACTGGTGCTAGGTGCGGTGCGGGCATTCCAGATGCCGGCCCAGCAGGCGCTTACGCCGATGCTGGTGCCGCCGTTGATGCTGCCGCGCGCAATGGCCTTCAGTTCGGCCGGCACGCAGGGCGCGATCATCGCCGGCCCTGCCATCGGAGGGCTGCTGTTCGTGGCCGGCATCGGCGTGGTCTACGCCGCCTGCATGCTGTTGTTCGTCGCGGGCGGCCTGCTGGTGGCGCGGCTGCGCTATGCCCATGCGCCGCCGCCCAAGGCGCCGGTCACGCTGCAGACGCTATTTGCGGGCGTCGATTTCATCTGGCGCCGCAAGACGGTGCTCGGCGCCGTCTCGCTCGACCTGTTTGCGGTGCTTCTCGGCGGCGCGGTGGCGCTGCTGCCGATCTATGCAAGGGACATCCTGCACACCGGGCCATGGGGACTCGGCCTGCTGCGTGGTGCGCCGGCGGTGGGGGCGCTGCTGGCGTCCATCGCGCTGACACGCCGGCCCCCCGAGCGCCGCGTGGGCCGCACGTTGCTGGCGGCGGTGGGCGCATTCGGCGTCTGCATGATCGTGTTCGGCATTTCGCAAAACTTCATCGTGTCGCTGCTGGCGCTGGCGGTCTCCGGCGGCGCCGACATGGTCAACGTCGTGATCCGGCAGACGCTGGTGCAACTCGAAACGCCCGACGAGATGCGCGGCCGCGTGAGTGCGGTGAACTCGATCTTCATCGGGGCCAGCAACCAGCTTGGCGAGTTCGAATCGGGCGCCACGGCCGCCTTGCTCGGGCCGGTGGGCTCGGTGGTGGCCGGCGGTGTCGGCACGGTGCTGGTGGCGCTGGGCTGGCTACGGCTGTTCCCGTCGCTGGCCAGGCGCGACCGGATCGGGGCGACGGCCGACGCCGTTGCTCGCACAAGATCTTCCACGAAATAGTGGCGGCACCGGCTATGGCGCCGCGGCACGCGTTGTCCCGCGCGCAGGGGCATGCCTAGGCAAGTTCATCGCCGTGAGGACGGACTTCAGCGCCCCAGCTACAGCAATTGGTACGCCAACGGCACGTCGAGCGTGACGTCGCTCGTCGCCTCGGCCACGCAGGGCAGGATCCAGCCCTCGTCCTTCTCGTCGACGCTCACGCCGGGCCAATCGATCTGGTAGCGGATGTTGCCTTCGACCATACGGCACAGGCAGGTGCGGCAGGTGCCGTTGCGACACGAACTGGGCAATTCAACGCCGGATTGCAGCGCCGCGCGCAACAAGGTCTGGCCAGGCGCGGCTTCGAACGAATAGCCGGCAGGTTCGATGCGCACCGTCCGGCGCGGCGCCGCTTCGTTGCTCACTGGCCATCGCCGGGCTCGGCCGGCCGGTTGCGCCGGATGTCGCGCAGCATGAAGAGGTAGAGGCTCTCGACCTTTTCGCGCGCCCAGGGCGTCTTGCGCAGGAACTTGAGGCTTGACCCGACGCTCGGGTCATGGGTGAAGCAGCGCACCGGAATGCGTTCGCCAAGCCCTTCCCAACCATAGTGGTCCGCCAGCGCGGTGACGATGGCTTCCAGTGTCAGGCCGTGCAGCGGATTGCGTGGCTGGGCAGGCGGCGAGTCGGTCACTTGTTCTTGAGCTTGCCGCGTGGAATCACGGCAGTCGTCACGGTCGGGCGCACCAACTCGCCGCCGGCAGCAGGTGCCTTCGGGGGCGAAGTGTCCTTCTTCGGCTTTTTCGATTCCTTGTTGCTCTTTTGCTGACCTTTGGCCATGGCGAACTCCGTTCCGGTGCTGGGGATATGAAGCGAGCCAGTTTAGCGACACAGCGACAATAGCGCCCCGATTCCGCTTGTTCCCTTGATCCATGTCCGATTACCAAGTCCGCCCCGCCGAACTGAGCGATTCACGCGCCGTCGCCGAAGTCCATGCCGCCGCCGCCCGCGCCGCCTACGAGGGCCTGCTGCCCGAAGAACAGTTGCGCGCACTGGCGCCCGCCACCCGCGAGGCCAAGTGGCGCGAGGCCATCGAGTTCAGCGAGCCGCAAGTCCACGTGGCCGAACTCGACGGCGAGATCGTCGGCTTCGTCGGCTTCGACCGCTCGCGCGACCCCAAGACGCCGTCCACCGCAGGCGAAATCTGGGCCATCTACGTCAAGCCCGAACACTGGGGCAAGGGCGTGGGCGTCGCACTGTGGGACGCGGCGCGCGAAGGCCTCGAGGAAGAAGGCTGCCTGACCGTCACCATCTGGGTGCCGTTGCGCAATGACCGCGCCATTCGCTTCCATGAACTCGCCGGCTTCAAGCGCGAAATGAAGACGGCGCGGACCACGACGCTCGGCAGTATCAGGATCGAGGAGGTCCGCCTCAAGCGGAACGTTGCTTGATGGACAACACCATAGCGACCGACACCCGCCTCGACGACGGGCTCCAGCGCCGCATGGCGTTCGTGCGCTGGCTGCGCAACACGCACGGCTGGTTCGGCCTGTGGGGCGCGGTGCTGGGCCTGATGATGGGCTTCAGCGGCATCTGGCTCAACCACCGCAACGTGCTCAAGCTGCCGCAGGCACAGGAGCGCAACCGTGCGCAATTGGCGCTGCCCGATCCGGTTCCCGACACGCCCGAGGCGATGGCCGCGTGGCTGCAGGATGCGTTGCGCATGAAGGCGCCGCCGAACAACACGCGCATCGAACCCGGCCGCACGGTCGCCTGGGCCGAGAAGGGCGACAAGACTGCGCCGGCGCTCGCGCAACCGGCGCACTGGATCTTTAACTTCGGTGGCCCGCGTGAGACGGTGCAGGCCGACTTCTGGCAAGGCAATCGCTCGGTCGGGATCAACACCACCAGCAACGGCCTCATTGCGACGCTCACCAACATGCACAAGGGCACGGGCATGCCGGTGGCGTGGATTCTGCTGATCGATACGCTGGCCGGCAGCCTGGTCGTCCTGTCGATCTCCGGCATCACCCTCTGGCTGCTGACGCACCGCCGCCGCAAACTTGGACTCAGCCTGTTCGGCCTGTCGCTGGCCACGCTGTTGACCGTGGCTTTGACCAATCTCTGATCGATGGCCGCGAGCCTGTTCCTGCTGCTGGACGACATCGCCACGGTCCTCGACGACGTGTCGGTGCTGACCAAGGTGGCGGCCAAGAAGACCGCTGGCGTGCTCGGCGATGACCTGGCGCTGAATGCGCAGCAGGTGTCCGGCGTGAAGGCCGACCGCGAACTGCCCGTGGTGTGGGCGGTGGCCAAGGGCTCGTTCATCAACAAGGCGATCCTGGTGCCACTGGCATTGCTTGTCGGCACCTTCCTGCCGTGGGCGGTGATTCCGCTGCTGATGGTCGGCGGTGCATTCCTGTGCTTCGAAGGCGTCGAGAAGCTCGCGCACAAGTACCTGCACAAGGAAGAGCATGACGCCGAGGTCAAGCATCACGTCGAGGCCATCGTGACGCCCGCGGTCGACATGGTTGCGGCCGAGAAGGGCAAGATCAAGGGCGCGGTGCGCACCGACTTCATCCTGTCCGCTGAAATCATCGTCATCACGCTGGGCACGGTGGCCGAGCAGCCCTTCACCTCGAAGCTGGCGGTCCTGGTGGGCATCTCGATCATCATGACCGTGGGCGTCTACGGCCTGGTGGCCGGCATCGTCAAGCTCGACGACGCCGGCCTTTGGCTGAGCCGGCGCGAAGGAGCGGCGCAACAGTCGCTGGGCCGCGGCATCCTCGCGTTTGCGCCCTGGCTCATGAAGGCGCTGTCCGTGGCTGGAACGGCCGCGATGTTTCTCGTGGGCGGGCAGATCCTCGTGCATGGCGTGCCGGCCCTGGGGCATGCGGTGGAGGCCTGGGCCGCGGGCATCGGAGGGCTGGCGGGATCGCTGGGCACGATGGCGGTGGACGCGGTCGTGGGCGTTGTGGCCGGGGCGGTGGTGCTCGGCCTGGTCGAGGTGGTGAAGAAGGCGTTGAAGAAGTAGTGGGAGATCGCCGATGCGCCACGTCATTGAAGCCTGCATCGCGGGCGTTCTGATCGCATTCGGCGCCTCGCAAGTCCACGCACAGACCACGCAGAAAGTGGTGGACATTCCCACCCGGCCCTGGGTGACACAACGAATGCTCGTGTTGTCACCCCCGACGGCAAGGGCGGCGGTGATCCTGATGGCGGGCGGTCATGGCGGGCTGCAAATCTTCCCCAATGGCTCGTTCAATCGGGGCGCCGAGAACTTCCTTGTTCGCACACGGCAGTTGTTTGCAGACCAGGGACTCATGGTTGCGGTCGTCGATGCCCCATCGGACCGGCAGAGCCCACCCTAACGACGGTGGCCGAGTTGGTGGCCTTGGATGCCCTTCGTTCGGCTTGCCGAGGTCGGCCCCGACGGGTCACGCGCGGCCGTGGGCGGATGTCTGGGTAGGGAACATCCTTGGGCAGCGACCAGGCCAGTGCCGGCCAGCCGCACGAGGCGAAAAGAACCGCGAAGGCGGGGCGTACGGGTTGCGCGTCTTGCGGGGTCATTCCTTCTCTCGAAGGTGGGTGCTTCAGGCGGATCGTACGAGCGCACGTTCACGAATGGCCGCGAAATCGGCAGGCACCGGATGCAGGTCGAGCCGGCGACCGGCCTTGACAATCTGGCTCGGAATGTCGTGGCCGATCAGCGCCGGCAGGCGCCTTGACGCTTCGATCAACCGCTCGAGGTCGACGCCGGTGTCGAAGCCCATCAGCGCGAGCGCATGCACGATTTCTTCGCTGCAGACGTTGCCCGTGGCACCCGGCGCATATGGGCAGCCACCGATGCCTCCCAGCGATGCATCGAAGCGGTCGGCGCCCACGCCAATGCCCGCCAGCACGTTGGCCAGGCCCATGCCACGCGTGTTGTGGAAGTGCAGGGTGACTTCCGTGCGGGGCCAGCGCTCCCGGAAAGCCGCGGTGAGCGTCGCGACTTGCCCCGGGTAGGCCATGCCGGTGGTGTCGCAGAGCGTCACGCCACGCGCCCCCATGTCCTCGATGAAGCGCGCGCACCAGTCGAGCACCGTCGGCACGGGCACATCGCCTTCCATTGGACAACCGAACGAACATGAGAGCGAGACGTTGACCGCCACCTTGGCCTGTCGCGCCAGCGCGTTGACTTCCGACAGCGCGGCGAAGGACTGCTCGCGCGTCATGCGCAGGTTCGAAAGGTTGTGGCTCTCGCTGGCCGACATGACGAGGTTCAGTTCGTCGGCCCGGGCGTCGATGGCGCGCTCGGCACCGTGCACGTTGGGCACCAGGGCGCTGTAGACGATGCCGGGCTGGCGATCGATCTCGCGCAGCACAACCTCGGCGTCGCGCAAGGCAGGAATCGCCTTGGGCGAAACGAAAGCCGTGACCTCGATCTTCGCCATGCCGGCCTGCGACAGCGCGTTGACCAGCGAGATCTTTTCCTCGGTGGCCACGAATGCCGCTTCCACCTGCAAGCCGTCGCGCGTGCCGACCTCCTGCATGTAGATGCGCCGGCCGGCGCCGTTCCAGAGCGTGTCGTTGCTCGTATTCATGCGACCACCTTCCTGCCGCGCAGCGCGGCGATGTCCTGTGTTGAAAATCCGAGCTCGCCGAGCACTGCATCGGTGTCGTCGCCGAGGTGCGGTGCCGACGAGCGCACGGTGCCCGGCGTACCGAGCAGCTTGGGCACCACGCCCGGCACATCGATCACGTGGCCGTCGCGCGTGGTCTGCTGAAGAATCATGTCGCGCGCGCGGTAGTGCGGGTCTTCGTCGATGTCCTTGGCGGTGTAGACCTTGCCGGCCGGCACTTTCGCCTTGCCGAGGATGGCGAGCACGTCGGCCATCGAACGCGTCTGCGTCCATGCCTCTATGGCCTCGTCGAGTTCCGCGACGCGCGCCACGCGGCCGGCGTTGCTGGCCAGCCCCTCGTCGTCGCCCAGATCATCCCGTCCAATGGTCTGCATCAGGCGCTTGAAGATGCTGTCGCCGTTGCCCGCGATCAGCACATAGCCGTCGGTGCAGCGGTACGCGTTCGACGGTGCAATGCCGGGCAGCGCACTGCCGGCCGCCTCGCGCACTGCATCGAAAGCGCTGTACTCGGGCAACAGGCTCTCCATGACGTTGAACACGGCCTCGTGCAGCGCCACGTCGATCACCTGGCCCTGGCCGCCGTTGACCTTGCGGTGATAGAGCGCGGTGAGGATGCCGATGGTGCCGTGCAGCGCAGCCAGCGTGTCGCCGATCGAGATGCCGCAGCGAACCGGCACGCGGCCCGGCTCGCCGGTCAGGTGGCGCAGGCCGCCCATGGCCTCGCCGATCGCGCCGAAGCCGGGCAGGTCGCGATACGGGCCGGTCTGTCCGTAGCCCGAGATGCGCAGCATCACCAGGCCCGGATTCAGCTTGGACAGCACGTCGTAGCCCATGCCCCAGCCTTCCAGCGTGCCCGGGCGAAAGTTCTCGATCAGGACGTCGGCCTCGGCGATCAACTTGCGGGCGATGTCCTGGCCGTCGGCGCTGCGAAGGTCGAGCGCGATCGAACGCTTGTTGCGCGACTGCACTTGCCACCACACCGAGGTGCCTTCCTGGATCAGGCGCCAGTTGCGCAGCGGGTCGCCGGCACCGGGGGCCTCGATCTTGATCACGTCGGCGCCGAACTCGCCAAGTGTCTTGCCAGCGAAGGGGCCAGCGATCAGTTGGCCCATCTCGATCACGCGCACGCCGTGAAGGGCGCCGCGTGGAAGGGTTGTCTCAGGGGTGTTGTTCAGCCGCCGATTCATCAGATGACTCCTTCGCTGCGCAACGCAGCCAGCCGATCGGCGGGCAGGCCCAGCAGGCTGCCAAAGACGCTGTCGGTGTGCTCTCCCAGCAGCGGTGCCGGCGTGCGCAGGCGCGCAGGCGTCGCGCTCAGCTTGATGTGTGCGCCGGTCAGCTTGGTCTTGCCGGCTGTCGGATGCTCGACGTCGACGAACATCTCGCGCGCAACGGCGATGTGCGGGTCGGTCACCAGGCGATCGACGGTGTGGATCGGGGAGGCCGGCACGCCGACGGCGAGCATCGCCTCGACGATGTCGTCGATCTGGCGTGTGCGCGTCCACCGTTCGATCAGCGGCTTGATTTCCGCATGGCGCTGAACCCGCTTCGCGTTGGTATCGAAGCGTTCGTCATGGGCCAGTGCGGGCTGCTCGATGGCGCCGCACACCAGGCGCCACAACTTGTCGTTCGCCGCCGCGATGACCACGCTGCCGTCGCTTGCCGCGAAGGAGTCATAGGGATAGCACGACTCGTAGCGGTTGCCGATGCGCTCCGGCACCCGGCCGTCAGCCAGGTAGATCTGCGTGATGATCTCGAGGCTCGCCACCACCGAATCGACCAGCGCGACGTCGACCTTCTGCCCAACGCCGGTCTGGTCGCGATGGCGCAGTGCCGCGAGCAAGCCGATGGTGACGGACAGGCCTGCCAGCACATCGCCCATGGCCGTGCCGGAGCGGGTCGGCTCGCCACCCGGCCAGCCCGTGGTGCTCATCAAGCCGCCCATCGCCTGCGCAATGATGTCGTAGCCCGGACGCAGCCGATAGGGGCCGCTGTCGCCGAAGCCGGAGACCGCTGCATACACCAGGCCGGGGTTGATCTCCTTCAGCGTCTCGTAGCCCAGGCCGAGCTTGTCCATGGTGCCGGGGCGGTAGTTCTCGACCACCACGTCCGCCGACTTCGCCAGTTCGAGGAACATCTCCCGGCCCCGGCCCTTGAGGTCGAGCGTCACGCCCTTCTTGCCCCGGTTGAGGTTCATGTAGTAGGCGCTCTCGCCATTCTGGAACGGCGCGAAATGGCGTGTGTCGTCGCCCTTGCCGGGCTGCTCGATCTTGATGACCTCGGCCCCCATGTCGGCCAGCATCATGGTGCAGAAGGGACCGGCAAGAACCCGGGTGAGGTCGAGGATGCGCAGTCCCGAGAGCGCGCCGTTGGATTCAGTCATTTGCTTGTTCCGTGGTGTGGGTGGTCATAGTCAAATCAGCGGGCGGCTTCGCTGGCGAGGCCAGTCAACGCCGCCGTGCGCTCTTCCTTGCGTCGCAGGGTGGCGGGCAGCCCGTACATGAGGATCGCCGCGCAAACCAGGCTCAGGCCACCGATGACATACAAGGCCGGCGTGGTGCTGCCGGTGATGTCCTTGATGCGCCCGACCATCACCGGGCTGACGATGCCGCCAAGTTGTCCCAACGTGTTGATCAGCGCAATGCCGCCGGCTGCGCCGGCTCCGGTCACGAGCTTGGGCGGCAGGGCCCAGAAGGCAGGGATGGACGCAATGACGCCCGCACCCATGACGCCAAGCGCGACGACCAGCAACGCGGTGCTCTTGTCGAAGAAGCCCGCCGCGAAAAAGCCGATCGCCGACAGCGAGATCAGGCCCGCGACGAATTTGCGCCGCTCACCGGTCGCGTCCGACAACTTGCCGACAACCAGCATCGCGATGGCGCCGCAGAGGTAAGGCACTGCGGTCAACAGGCCGATGATCGTGGGATGGGTGGTGCCCGAGGTGCGGATGAGGTGTGGTGCCCAGAAATTCAGGCCGTACGACGCGATCTGGATCAGGAAGTAAACCAGCCCCAGCGTCAGGAAGCCGGGCGTCTTCAGTGCGCCCAGCAGCGAGTGGCTGCCGATGCTCTTGTTCTGGTCGGCAATGCGGCTGGACAAGAGCTTTTGCTCGGCCGGCGTCAGCCAGCTCGCATCCTGGATGCGATCTTTCAGCACGTTGAACACGAGAAAGCCCAGGACGATGCATGGCAAGCCGCCCACGAGGAACAGCCAATGCCAGCCCGCCATGCCGAGCGCGCCGTCCAGGAGCGACAGCACGAGCCCCGCGGCGGGCGCGCCCACGAGGCCCGCGAACGCCGAAGCCAGGAACAAGGTCGAGGTGATGCGGCCGCGATAGGCCACCGGAAACCACAGCGTCAGGTAGAACAGCACGCCGGGTGCGAAGCCGGCTTCCATGGCACCGATCAGGAAGCGCAGCACATAAAACTGCCATTCGGTCTGAACGAACACCATCAACGCCGTGGCGATGCCCCACGACACCATGATGCGGGCGATCCAGCGCCGCGCACCGACCTTGTAGAGCATCAGGTTGCTCGGCACCTCGAACAGCACATAGCCGACGACGAAAAGGCCGGCGCCAAAGCCGTAGGCCGTGTCGCTCAGGTGCAGGTCGCTTTGCAGTGCGAACTTGGCAAAACTGATGTTGATGCGATCGAAGAATGCAAACAGATAGCACACCATGATCAGCGGCATGATTCGCCATGCGACCTTGCGCACGATGCTGGATTCGCTCGGTGGTGAGGCGTCGGCAATCGCGACGCCGGCGTGGGACTGAAATGTTGAACTCATGCTTGTCTCCTTGGGGGGTGCATGAATTCTGGAATCGCTGCCTCGCCGAGGGAACGACAAAGGTGCGGCACCAGCTTTCGTGGATCGCGAAAGCTGGGCGGGGTTTCCCCCTAGGTTGCGTGCCTGCCGCTCTTCAGCAGTGCGGCGCTTCGCAGAGGTGGTCGATCAACAGGCGCACGTGACGGGGCACTGCGCTTGCGTCCCGCAGGCCGATCAGGAGACGGCGCGAAGCCCACGCATCCTGAAGCTCGATCTGCCGCAGATTCATCGAGCGCAAATGAGGCTGGATCGCCTCGCGCGGAAGCACCGCGACGCCCAACCCTGCCGCCACCATCTGGCACATCGCATCGAAGCTGCGAACCTGCAGGCGCATCTTCAGGTTCCGGCCCAGTGCGTTGGTCTCGGCCTGCAGGCGCTTGGCGAGAGAGGTGCCCTTGGGCAAGCTGACGAAGTCGTATTCGATGGCTTCTTCGAAGCGAACCGTGCGCCGGCGCCCGAGCGCATGGCCTTGCGGCACCACGAGGACCAGCAGGTCTTCGCGGTAGTTCATCTGGTGCAAGCCGAAGGCGGGCGTGCGGTCGGCGAAGATTCCAAAGTCGGCGCGGCCGTCGAGCACGGCCAGCACGACCTCGCTGCTGTCCTCCTCCTCGAGTTCGATGCGGATGCCGGGGTTCGCGCGAACGAACGACGAGACGTCGGCCGGCAGGAACTGCGTCACCGCGGAGGTGTTGGCCCACAGCCGCACGACGCCGACCAGGCCGGTCGCGTAGTCCGAAAGATCGGCGGCCAATTGATCGACGTCGCTGAGGATGCGTTGCGCGTGCACCTGCAGCGCCTGGCCCGCCACTGTCAGCGTGATGCCGCGCGAATGACGTTCCAGCAGCGCGGTGCCCACGGCCGCCTCGAGGTCGGTGATGCGCTTGCTGGCGGCGCCGACGGCCAGGTTCGCCAGTTCGGCACCCTTGCTGATGCTGCCACTGCGTGCCACGAGGCTGAACAGCGAGAGCGAAAACAGATCCAGCCGGTGGAGATTCACGGAGATGCAGCCACGATCACGTGCGCCTGAATCTTGCCGGCCACGGGGCCTTCGCCATGGCGGCTGGCGATCGCCTCCGTCGCGCGGTCCGTAGCGAGCTGGAGCAAGCCGGCATCGCGCGCCTCGATCTCGTTGCGCAGCGGCGTTCCCTGGCAATAGGCGGTGGCGACGTCGCGGGCCGAGCCCGCGCGACTCACCTTCTCGCGCGTCTCGATCTCGATGACGGCGAATCCTGCGCGGCCCAATTCCTCGCGGATCAGTGCGACGTCGTGATAGCCGTGCGGCGTGCGGGCGAGGAACCGCGGAGGGTCGTGCGGAAACACCGCGGCGACGGCGTTGGTGACGTCGTCGGCAAAGGCGTTCTCTTCGATGCGATCCCAGGCATTGAAGACAAAGCGCCCGCCGGGCCTCAGCACGCGACGCGCCTCGGCGTAGCCGGCGACCCGGTCGGGAAAGAACATCGCGCCGAACTGGCAGCAAACGACGTCGAACGAGGCATCTTCGAACGGCAGGGCGAGCGCGTCCGCCTGCCGCCATTCGATGCGGCTATCGGACCCCTGCCGTGTGGCGGCATAGTCGAGCATGGGCTGGTTGAGGTCGGTCACCACGTAGCGCGCGCCGGCGCCGAGTCTTGGCGCAAGCGCCCGCGTGACCACGCCGCTGCCGGCCGCCGTTTCCAGCACCGAGCCGGGCGAGAAGCCAGCGACAAGCTCGGCGATGTCCGCGGCATAGGCCTCGAAGATCAGTGGGACCATCAGCGTGTCGTAGAACTTCGGGATCGAACCCGCGAACACCTTGTCGCTCTCGGTCATGAGTTCTCCTTGAAAGGTCTGAACGGCGCCCTTGGCCACTTGTTCCAGAGAGTGCAAGACGTCTCCGACGAGTGCGTCGCCTGGTTGGGCATTGGCGCCGGTGCGTCATGGTGGCCGCGCATGCCAGCCTCGTCAACGTCGTTCCTGCGGCCTTCTCCGTCATGCTTGCCTGCTGCCTGCTGCCTGCTGCCTGCTGCTTGCCGCACACCCCGCCCGCTCAACGCGCCTCAGGTGTGCGGCACTCCCTCAGCGCCCCTTGCCGCGCTTGACCAGGCCCACGACGATCAGCGCCACTCCCAGCACGATGGCGAACCAGCCGACAAGGTAGGCGCCGGCGAACATCTCCTGGTAGGCCGGCGACTGGAGGAAATTCGGCGCAAGCAGCACCACAAGGCCGATCACGATGCACGCGATGCCGCGCGGGAGCAACTGCGCGTTGTCTTTCATTGCCATTCGATCGATCTCCTCAAGAAGGCATAGCCCAGTGCCGTGAATGTGGCGCGCTCGGCGTTGTTCTTGCCGTAGGCGTGGCCACCGGCGTCGAGTTCCAGCAGCCATGCGGGCTGCGCCATGGCCTGCAGCTTGGCCGCCATCTTGCGTGCGTGGCCGGGGTGCACGCGATCGTCGCGGCGGTTGCTGGCCAGCAGGATTGGCGGCGGGTTGCTGGCGCCCGGCATGGCGCAGTGGTATGCCGACAGGTACTGCAGAAAGGCCCAGTCCTCGGCAATGTCGGGATTGCCGTATTCGGCCATCCAGCTCGCTCCTGCCAGCAGCTTGTTGTAGCGCCGCATGTCGACCAGCGGAATGGTGCAGAACAGCGCGCCGAAGCGGTCGGGGTAGCGCGTCAGCATGTTGGTGATGAGCAGGCCGCCGTTGGAGCCACCCTCGGCCGCGATGCGCTTCGGCACCGTCACGCCGCGCCGGACCAGGTCAGCCGCGACCGCTGCGAAGTCGTCGTGCGACCGGCGCTTTCCCTCGCGCCGTCCGGCGTCCTCCCAGGCCGGCCCGAACTCCCCGCCGCCGCGAATCTGCGCGACCACCGACACGCCGCCGCGCTCCAGCCAGAGCTTGCCGATCGATGCGTTGTAGCCCGGCAGCACCGAGATGCCAAAGCCGCCGTAGCCGTACAGGTGCACGGGCGCGCGACCCTCTTCGCAAGCAGACGGGTCTGCCGGGCCGGTCATCACGTAGGGGATCGAGACACCGTCCGTCGAGATCGCCTCGTGCCGCGTCGTGACCAGGCCGCGCGCGTCGAAGCGCTCGGGCGCGCGCTGGAGCAATTGCACGTCCGGGTCGGTGGCGGGCGACAGGTAGAGGGACTCGGGCGTCAGCGGTCCCTGGCACAGTGCCAGCGCATCGCCATTCGATTCTTCTTCGCAGGCGTCGAGCGGCCAGAGATAAGCGGTGCCGCCATCGGGCAAGCCCGCGACCGTATTGCAGGTCCAGCCTTGCGCAGACGGCGTCCATCGCTGGAACACGGGCTCCAGGTTTTCGAGGATCGACAGCAGCAGTTGCCCGCCGGTCCAGGAAAAGCCCTGCACGGCGCGCCGTTGCGATGGCTCGAACAGCAATGCCATGTCGCGGCTGCCACCGATGTACGCGGCAAGGCCGATCCCGAGCACGCTGCCTTCGCGCCACGTGGCGCCGTTTACGCTCCAGTCGCTGCGCAGGCGCAGCACCATCCAGTCTTCGTAGATCTCGGGGAGGGCGTCGGCCGGAATGTCGATGTGCGTTTGCGGACCATGGCGATCGCCCATCCACAACTCCAGCTTGCGATAGTCGGGGCGAGCGTAATACCAGACGCATTCGCGCTCGCCGGTTCGGCCCGCTTGCACGCCTGCTGACATGTGTGTCGCCGGGACCTCGAAGAGCAGGGGAGACTGCAGCGGATCGTCGCCGCGAGCCCATCGCCGCACCTTGCGCCCGTAGCCCGACTGCGTGGCGTTGCCTTCGCCCAGTGCCGAGAGCAGCAGCAGGGTGTCGCGGTCCAGCCACTCGACCCCGCCTTTCGACGACGGCAGCACGAAGGCATCGTTGCCGGTCACGAAGCTGCGGGACGGAACGTCGAACTCGCGCAGCACGACGGCATCGCCGCCGCCGCGCGACAGGCGCAGCATGGCGCGGTCGTGTGTGCGCGGGAGCGTGCCGGCGCCGCCCCAGACCCAGTCTTCGCCTTCGGCCGCGGCGAGCGCGTCGAGGTCGAGCAAGACATCCCAGGCGGGCCTGCCGGCCTGGAACCGCTCCATCGTCGTGGTGCGCCAGACGCCGCGCGGATGCGATGCGTCTTTCCAGAAATTGAACAGCAGCGAGCCGCGGCGCGTGATCATCGGCAGGTTGTCGTCCCGGTCGTAGATGGCCTGCAACGCATCGCGGTCGTGCGCGAACCCTTCGTTGCCGAAGGCTGCAAGCGTGCGAGCGGCCTGGGCATCGGCCCACTGAATGGCGGCAGGCGCATCGACGTCCTCAAGCCACAGGTGCGGATCGTCGTCGGGCGCTTCGAGGGAAGGATTGTTTGGGGGAAGGGACGGCGTTGGCATGGCGGGAGCTTAAGGGCATCCTCGGAAGGGAATGCCCGAGGCTTCCCCGCGCGCGCCCCGACCTGTTGGACAATCCGCGCAGAAATCGAGTCGAACACACGCCATGTACCGAATGCTCCTTCGCCCCCTTTTTCATTCCTCGAAACGTGCCACGGCCACGCTGGCCCTCATGGCCGCACTCTCGGCCGGCGCGCTGGCGCAGTCGGTGACCGACGAGTTTCCGACTGCCGCCGTGCGATTCCTGAACGAGGAACTGCCGCAGATGGACAACGCCGTCAAGGAACGCGACCGCGACTACTTCGAACAGGCGATGGGCCGCATGATCGCCTTCTCGGGCGAATGGGGCTTCAAGACGGCGTCCAACCCCGCGTTGGCGAGCTACTCGATGTGCACCGACGCCGTGAACGATTTCGTCATCGTCGGCCTCTGCCGCCTGATGCCCAACGGCAGCGAATGCGAACCCGGCCTGGCGCCGAAGTTCGACGCCAATCTCAAGCGCTGCCGCGAGGTCGCTGCGTCGAAGCGGTGATGGCTTCGGCCTGCGGCGGAAACACGACGCCGGGCTGACCGGTCTTCCAGGCCGGGTACTTCTGTGTCGCGCCGGTCCACAACGCGGACCCGACCAGGGTGGCGAGCCAGGCTTGCAGCGCCTGCCACGATTGCGCCGCGAACCATGCCACATCGGTCTGGGCGAACTGGCGCACGAAGGGTGCGATCGCGTAATCCGCCAGCGCGGGACCAGCGCCGAACAGATGGCGGCTACTGCGCAACCGCAGATCGAGTTCGCCGAGAAAGCGCGCACCGCCGGCGCGATGCACGGCCGCATCGGCGCCTTCGAATCGGTTCGGGTACTTGTAGCGGTCGAGCTGCTGCTTGAAGTCGCCATCGCATTGCGCGACCAGCGACAGCATGTCGGCAAGCGTTCCGTGCTCCGGCTGCAGCCAGCCTGCGGGATCATGGCAATTCAGCGTCCAGAGCATGATGTCGAGGCTTTGCTCGATCACCATGCCGTCGGTCCCGACCAGCACCGGCACCGTGCCCTTGGGCGAGGCGGCCAGCAACTCGGCGGGCTTGTCGCGCAGGACGACCTCGCGCAGTTCGCAGCGCTCGCCGCTTGCCATCAGCGCGAAGCGTGCGCGCATCGCGTAGGGGCAGCGGCGAAACGAATACAGGACGGGCAGGGCGGAAAGCGCGGGCATTTGGGCGATGCTACAAAATCGCGGCCACGCCGATCCGGCATACCCAACCCGCACCGCACCATGTCACTCGCCCCCATCGAAATCGAAACCGGCCCGAACCCCACAGCTTCGGTCATCCTCATGCACGGCCTCGGCGCCGATGGCAATGACTTCGTGCCGATCTGCAACGAGCTGGAATTGGGCGGGATCGGCCCGATCCGCTTCGTGTTTCCCAATGCGCCGGTGATGCCGGTCACCATCAACAACGGCTATCCGATGCCGGCCTGGTACGACATCTACGGACCGATCGCCGACAAGGGTGAAGACGAAGCCGGGCTGCGCCGCTCGATGGCCAGCATCGAGGCATTGATCGCGAAGGAAAAGACGCGCGGCATCCCGGCAAGCCGCATCGTGATCGCGGGTTTTTCGCAGGGTTGCGCGATGGCGCTTCTCACGGGCTTGCGGCATGCGGAGCGGCTGGCGGGCATCGTCGGGCTGTCGGGCTACTTGCCACTGGCCAGTACGACCGCCGCCGAGGCCACCGTCATGAATCGCGACGTGCCGATCTTCATGGCTCACGGCCAGCGCGATGCCGTGGTGCAGATCTCTCGCGCAACCGCATCGCGCGATGCGCTGAAGGCACTGGGCTACGCGATCGAATGGCACGAATACCCGATGGAGCATTCGGTGTGCCTGGAGGAGATTGCGGATCTCGGAGCCTGGTTGCGGCGCGTGCTGGCGTAGCGACACCGGTTGGGCGGTCAGCGGCAGCGAGGCCATGCGAGGACGTCATCGCAAGTAGTGGGATGGTCAGGTTCGCGGAGCCATACTGCGGACGGCCAGGTGGCCATGGTGACTTCCACTCCAACAAGGCGAGACATGACGGCATCCGCAACCACTCACAAGTCCGGCACGACCTCCGCACATGCGGGACCGACCGGGGCTGCGCTCCCGGGGCTGGCGCTGGCCGCCATCGGCGTCGTCTTCGGGGACATCGGCACCAGTCCGCTCTACACCATGAAAACGGTGTTCGATCCGGCCAACGGCCTGCCGCTCAACCAGGCCAACCTGTTCGGCGTGATCTCGCTGATCTTCTGGTCGCTCATGGTGGTCGTCTCGCTGAAATACGTGGTGCTGATCATGCGGGCCAACAACCACGGCGAGGGCGGCATCATGGCCTTGCTGGCGCTGGCCTCTTCGTCTGTGGCGGATCGGCCGCGGCTGCGGCATGTGCTGCTGTTGCTCGGTGTCTTCGGCGCGGCGCTGTTCTATGGCGACGGCGTGATCACGCCGGCCATCTCGGTGCTGAGCGCGGTCGAGGGGCTGGAGATCGCCGCGCCCAAGCTCGCGCCCTACGTGATTCCGATCACGCTGGCCGTGCTGGTCGGCCTGTTCGTGGCGCAGAAGTGGGGCACGGCCGGCATCGGTGCGGTGTTCGGCCCGGTGATGGTGGCGTGGTTCCTCGTGCTGGCGGTGAGCGGGCTGATGCACACGGTGTCGACGCCGGCGATCCTCGCGGCGCTCAATCCCTTCGAGGGGCTGGCGTTCTGCATGCATCACGGCTGGCTGGCCTTCATCGCGCTCGGCTCTGTGGTGCTGGCGCTCACCGGTGCCGAGGCGCTCTATGCCGACATGGGACATTTCGGCGCACCCCCGATCCGCCTGTCGTGGTTCGTGCTGGTGTTCCCCGCGCTCGCGCTGAACTACCTGGGGCAGGGCGCCTTGCTCATCCGTGACCCGGAGGCGCTCGAAAATCCGTTCTTCCACATGTTTCCGCCGTGGGCGCTGGTGCCGATGGTCATCCTGGCCACGGTCGCAACGGTGATCGCGTCGCAGGCCGTGATCTCCGGCGCCTATTCGATGACCAAGCAGGCGGTACAACTGGGCTTCCTGCCGCGCATGGCGGTCAAGCACACCTCCGACGAACAGATCGGGCAGATCTATGTGCCCGCGATCAACTGGCTGCTGCTGGCCTCCGTGATCGCCGCCGTGATCGGCTTCGGCTCGTCCACCAACCTCGGCGCGGCCTACGGCATCGCGGTGACCGGCACCATGCTGATCACCACCTGCCTCACCTTCTACGTGATCCGCTATGCATGGCACTACAACTGGCTGTTGTGCGTGATGGCCACCGGCTTCTTCTTCGTCATCGACCTGACCTTCTTCTCCGCCAACCTGCTGAAGATCGTGCAGGGCGGCTGGTTCCCGCTGCTGATCGGCTTGCTCATCTTTACCGTGATGGCAACCTGGGGCCGCGGGCGCCAGATGATGCTGGATGAAGCGCGTGCCAGGGCCGGCGCGACGCCGCTCAAGCCGTTCATGGACTCGCTGCTCGCCCAACGACCAGTGCGCGTGGCTGGCACCGCGATCTTCATGTCGATCGACCCCAACGTCGTGCCGCATGCCCTGCTGAACAACCTCGAGCACAACGCCGTGCTGCACGGCCGGGTGCTGTTCGTGACGGTGGCCGTCCAGGAGGTTCCGCGCGTGGCCGAGGCCGAGCGCATCACGGTCAGCATGCTCGCGCCCGAGTGCTATCAGGTCACCATCAGCTACGGCTTCAAGGACGAGGTCGACGTGCCACGGGCGTTGCAGGGTTGCACGGCCCATGGCATGGTGCTGGAGCCTGCGCGCAGTTCCTACTTCTTGAGCCGCGCGACGGTCGTGCCCACGCTGGGCGCCGGCATGCCGCTATGGCGGGAGAAGCTGTTCGCCACCATGGCGCACAACATCGGCAACGCGGCCGACTATCTCAAGCTGCCGGCCAATCGCGTGATCGAACTGGGCACGCGGGTGGAGATCTGATCCGCCCGGCCCTGTCGATTTACCCGCCCAGTGCCTTCAGCAGTTTCGCCCCGTCGGGCGAGCCCCAGCCGGTACAGGCGTCCCAGCCGGCATTGGCGTGATAGGCGCCGTTGTTGCCGACGGTGATGTCGTTGAACAGCCCCTTGCCGGCCAACTGGCCATAGATCAGCGGGTTCAGGAAGCCCACGGGCTTGCCGATCTTCTGGTTCATCAACGCGATCAGGCCGGCCCACAGGGGCGCCACCGCGCTGGTGCCGCCGATGACCATGTTTTGCCCGTCCACCCGGACTTCGTAGCCGCTGGCGGGATCCGCGTCGCCGGCCACATCGGGCACGCCGCGTCCGACGAACTTGTCGGGGGCCGCCGGCACATGGGCGTTGGCCTGGTAGGCGGGCCGTGCAAAGGTCGTGCTCACGCCGCCACCGGTCGAACTGTCGGTGCCTTCGTTCCACACCACTTCGGCGGTGATTTTTCCGGCCGAGGCCGTGAGCTTGGTGCCACCGCATCCGAGCGCGAAGGGGCTCGATGCCGGGAAGTCGACATGCGCGGCGCCATCGCCCACGCCATCGCCCGATCCGTTGTCGCCCGCGGCGCAGCAGACCGTGACGCCCATGGCCGCGGCGGCCTGGAATGCCTGGTCGAACTGGGTCATGGCCTGGGCTGTCCAGTTCGTCTCGGCGGAGCCCCAGCTGATCGAGATGACCGACGGCTTGTTCACCTTGTCATGGACTGCCCGGGTGATCGCGTCGAGGAAGCCCTGGTTGGTGTTGGGCGCGAAGTAGACGGCGATCTTCGCCTTGGGCGCCACGGCCGCGGCCACCTCGATGTCGAGCATCACTTCGCCGTCGGCCCCGTTGGCATTCGTCGGATGGTTGTGCGCGCCATCCACGAGCACCGCCTTGACGGCGGGTGCGGGAATGCCAAGGCTGGCGAAGTAGGTCTTGAGGTCCGCCGGACGGAATCCACCGCCGAGTTCGATGATGCCGATGCATTCGCCCGACCCGTCCAGGCCGGTCGGAAAGTCGTAGAGCCTGGCCAGCGCCGGCGGCGTGAAGGAGGCCGAGCCTGCGCGCGGCGCGAACGAGCGACCCTGCACCTTGAACTGGAAGTGCGGGTCGGCCTGCGGGCGGTCATCGAGGCCGAACACGCCCACCACCACGTCCGCCAGATCGGCGGGCACCGAGATGCTGCCGGTGCGGCCGCGATACGTGCCGCCCTCATGTTCCATGTTGTGCAGCGTCACGCCGAAGGCCGCCGACATCGACTTCGCATCGCCCGAGAGCACGACACTGCGGCGCTCGACGTTCGCTTCGACCACCGCGAGCTTGTGGGCCTTGGCGAAGGCCTCGACCTTGGCGATGTCCGCCGGGTCGGCACCGTGGCTCGCAGCATATTCGTCGCGGCTGAGGTACGTTCGTTGCGATGGCAGGACGTCGCTCTGGACCGATCCTTGCGCCAAGCTCTGTATCGCGGTCCTGGGCCGTATGCGAACCGTGACGTCGATGCGCTCATCGTCTGCAACAAGCCCCGTGGACTGGGCGCCGGCAACGGCTTTTTTTTCGCTGCCGGGTACGGGGACGCGTGAGGTATCAGTGGCCATCTCGTTCTCCTCGCCAGTGAGAGGGGCGCGGAGTGTGCGCCAACTGGCCTGACCTTCGGCTGACGATGAGGCCGGTCAGCCGGAGCGGGCGAATGCAACGGTGAGGTTGTTGGCCGGCATCGGAATCGTCTGTTGGAGGGAATATCCGGCCGCCTTGGCCTCCTGCGCGACGTCTTCGAGCCGGCGCAGGCCCCAGGCCGGATCGCGTGCGCGCAGGCTGGCATCGAAGGCGATGTTGCCCGGTGCGGTGGCGACATCGTCCTGGAGGTAGGGCCCATAAGTGACGAGCAGGCCCTTGGGTGCGAGCACCGAGGCCGCGCCGCGCATCAAGGCGGCGCAGGTGGGCCAGGGCGAGATGTGCAGCATGTTGGCGCAGAACACCGCGTCGAAAGGGCCGCGCACCGGCCAGTCGTTCGCCATCACGTCGATCTGGACGGGCGGCAGCACATTGGCCGCGTCCGCACGCCATGCGTCGATCGAGCCCAGCGACGACGCATCGCCGTCGCTGGGCTGCCACTGCCAGCCCGGCATGGCTGCTGCGAAGAAGGCGGCGTGCTGGCCGGTGCCGCTGGCAATTTCGAGCACGCGAGCCTCGGTCGGCAAGAGGCGCTGCAGGACCTCGAGGATCGGCTGGGAATTGCGCTCGGCGGCGGGGCTGTGTTGGCGCTGGCTTGGCATGCCCGGCACTGTACCTGCGCCGCCTTGATTCAATGCGAAAATAGACGCCCGCGCCTCACACGATGGAGGCAACGCGCACCGGTGTCCCCGAGCCACTGTCCGGCCATAAAACGCACGACAGCGGGCATTGCCGGGCCGTGCTACCTTCCAGCCCCACAAGAGAACCGAGTTGGAAAAGAACCTATGAGCAAATTGACGGAGCGGTTGAATGCGCTCTCGCCCGCGCGGCTGAAGGGGATCCGGCGCGGCATCGAGAAAGAGAGCCTGCGGGCCCTGCCGGACGGCAAGCTCGCGCTCACGCCTCATCCATTGGCGCTGGGCTCGGCGCTCACGCATCCGCACATCACAACCGACTTCAGCGAATCGCAACTCGAGTTGATCACCGGCGTGCATGCGAGCCCCGAAGCGGCGCTGGACGAACTGGTGCACGTGCACCAGTTCACCTACCGCGTGCTGGCCGAGCACGGCGACGAGCGCCTGTGGGTATCGAGCATGCCCTGTGGCCTGCCGACCGATGAAACCATTCCAATCGGCCGCTATGGCTCGTCCAACGTCGGCCGTGCCAAGAGCGTCTACCGCATGGGGTTGAGCAACCGTTATGGCCGCCGCATGCAGACCATTTCCGGCATCCACTACAACTGGTCGCTGCCCGAGGTGTCGAGCGAACAGTACTTCGCGCTGATCCGCAACTTCCGCCGCCACGCTTTCCTGCTGCTGTACCTTTTCGGCGCTTCGCCGGCCCTGTGTTCCACCTTCGTGGCCGGCCGTCCGCACGAATTGCAGCCGCTGGGCGATGGCGGCACGATGTACATGCCGCACGGCACCTCGCTGCGCATGGGCCGCCTCGGCTACCAGAGCGAGGCGCAGGCTTCGCTGGCCGTGAGCTACAACAGCCTGGACGGCTATGGCGCCTCGCTGCAGGAGGCGCTGACCAAACCCTGGCCGGCCTATGAGGCCATCGGCATCCAGAGCCTCGGCGGCGACTACAACCAGCTCGCCACCAGCCTGCTGCAGATCGAGAACGAGTTCTACGGCACCATCCGCCCCAAGCGCGTGATCTATTCCGGCGAGCGCCCGCTGCACGCCTTGCGTGAGCGCGGCGTCGAATACGTCGAAGTGCGCCTGATGGACCTCGACCCCTTCGAGCCGGTCGGCATCACCGCGCAGACCATGCGCTTCATCGATGTCTTCCTGCTGCACTGCCTGCTGAGCGACAGCCCCGACGACACGCCGCAGGAAATCGCCGAACTGGCGCACAACCAGAATGTGACCGCGGCGCGCGGCCGTGAGCCGGGGCTGAAACTGCGGCAAGCCGGCGCCGAAGTATCGCTCGCCGAATGGGGCGCGACGCTGGTCGAGGAGTTCGCACCGATCGCTGCCGCACTCGACGCGGCGCACGGTGGCAGCGACTATGCCGCCGCGCTGGCCGCGGCGGCCGCGGCGCTCCAGAACCCCGACGGCCTGCCATCGGCGCGCGTGCTCGCGGCGATGGCACGCGAGCACAGCAACTCATTCATCGGATTCGTGCGCGCGCAATCCGAGCTCACTCGCCAGACCTTGCTCGGCCTTGCGCTCGAGCCGCACCAGCTCGCGCATTTCGAGCAGATGACGCAGGATTCGATCGACGCGCAGACGGCGATCGAGGCGGCCGACACCATGCCCTTCGAGATCTATCGCGAGCAATACATCTCGCCCGCACGCCTGGGCATCCGCAGCCGGGCGGCGGTGGCCGCGTAGTCCTGCGCTCACAAGGTAGGCGTGGGCCTACCCGTATTGGCCCGCATGGCTCACTGCAAAGTCGCTCGCGGGCGCGCATCCTGCATTGATGGCCTGCAAGACGTACCTCGTGGAAGATAGTTCCGTCATCCGGGAAAACCTCGTCGGATTTTTGGAAGAAGTCACGGAGGCGCAGGTCGTCGCCTGCGCGGCGTCGGAGAACGAAGCCGTTGCG
The DNA here is from genome assembly GCF_037889915.1 of Variovorax humicola. Lineage (NCBI taxonomy): Bacteria > Pseudomonadati > Pseudomonadota > Betaproteobacteria > Burkholderiales > Comamonadaceae > Variovorax > Variovorax humicola. The sequence continues at coordinate 66,838 of NZ_JBBKZV010000012.1, forward strand.
TGGCTGAAGGCGCATCGCGATGAATGGGAGTTGGCCATCGTCGACCTCTTCCTCGTGCAGGGCAACGGGTTCGGCGTCATCAAGGCGTGCCGCGACCGAGGCGCGAACCAGCAGGTCATCGTGCTCACCAACTACGCGACGACCGACATGCGCGAACGGTCGGAGGCGCTCGGCGTCGACGCCTTCTTTGACAAGTCCGCTGAACTCGATCAGCTAGTGGACTGGTTCGCATCGCGCCATAGCCCGCGGCATTGACCGCCGCAGTACCCGGGCGGCGCGGGCGGCTTGGGCGGGCGGCACTGCGAACGCCACCGGGCGAAGCCGCGTCATTCGGGCGTGGTGGGGACGTCCTTGCGTATCGAATCACGAGCGCGGTGGTTGTCGGTCCGTGCCAGCGTGTGTTCGACGACGCGCTTGAGCTTGGCCAGGGCGCCGCGAAACGCTTCGTCCTGCGAAGGTGCGTCGTGGCTGGTCGCTACCGGCTGGTGATGCGCGAGCCGTGCCTCCATCGTGCAGCGCTTGTCGCCGCCGCCGCTCTTGCCGGGCGTCTCCCCGCTCATGTGCACCTCGACGCGTGTTACATCGTCGACGAAACGTGACAGGATGCCCTGGATCTCCCCGTCGGCCCAGCGTTCCAGTGCTTCCTTGTTCTGGATGCCGTTGCTGGCGTTCACTTGAATCTGCATGCAGCCTCCTTGGTGAATTCAATACTCCCGATCATGCGTCGCCGCCATCATGAACCGATGTGACTGCGCGCGGCCCGAGCATGCCGTTAAATTCGATGCTTTTTGCAAGCAACCACAGGAGCACTATGTCAATCGATTTCAAGGGCCGCGTGGCCATCGTCACCGGCGCGGGTGGCGGGCTGGGCCGGCAACATGCATTGGCCCTTGCGGCGCGGGGCGCCAAAGTGGTGGTGAATGACCTGGGCGGTGCACGCGATGGTTCGGGCAGTTCCGTCAGCGCGGCGCAGGCCGTGGTCGACGAAATCGAGGCCGCCGGCGGCGAAGCCATTGCCAACGGGGCATCGGTGACCGACTTCGAGGCCGTGCAGGCCATGGTGCAGCAGGCGGTCGATGCCTGGGGTCGGGTCGACATCCTCGTCAACAACGCGGGCATCCTGCGCGACAAGAGCTTCAGCAAGATGGAACTGGCCGACTTCAAGCTCGTGATGGATGTGCACCTGATGGGCGCCGTCAACTGCACCAAGGCCGTCTGGTCCTTGATGAACGAACAGAAATACGGCCGCATCGTGATGACCTCGTCGTCGTCGGGCCTGTACGGCAACTTCGGCCAGAGCAACTACGGCGCGGCCAAGATGGCACTCGTGGGCCTGATGCAAACGCTGAGCATCGAGGGCGCGAAGAACGACATCCGAGTGAACTGCCTGGCGCCCACTGCCGCCACGCGAATGACCGAAGACTTGTTTCCGCCCGACTTGCTGGCGGCCTTCCAGCCCGGGGCCGTGGTGCCCGCGATGCTGGCGCTGGCCAGCCAGGACGCTCCCACGCGCACCATTCTTTGCGCGGGTGCCGGCAGCTTCGAGGCCGCGCACATCACGCTCACCAGCGGCGCCTACATCGGCATCGAGGCCGACTCGCCCGAGCAACTGGTGGCCCGGCTGGCCGAGGTCACGGACCGCACCAACGAGCAGGTGCCGCTGAGCGGCGCGGCGCAGGTCGCCAACGAGATCGGGAAGGCACAGGCGGCGCTGGTGCCGGCCTGACGCCGCGCCTGCGCAACCACGAAGCGCAGGCGGTCAGGAAGAGGTTCCGTACCCCGTGCGCTCGTCGACGCCGAGCGCATCGGCTTGGCGGCGGCGCCCCACGTGGGTGATTGCTGGCGGGGCTCTGCTTCCAGCGCGATGCTGTGCTTGTCCATGAGGCGGTACAGCGTCATGCGCGAGACGCCGAGTTCGTGGGCGGCGTGCGTGATGTTGCGGCCCACGCGGTTCAGCGTGAGGCAGATCACGTCGCGCTCCGCGGTGGTCCGGGCGGTGTTCAGCGCCAGCAACACGGTGTCCAACATTGGCAATTACGCGACGAATAACGGCAACGTCAATGGCGACCTGGTCACGCAAACGACGCTCGACTTCGGCAACCTGAGCAGGCTGACGCCGGCCCAGGCCGCGCAACAGCGACAGATGCGTGCGCTCAACCTGGTGCAGGCTGGACCTGGCAACATCGTCGATCCGTCGGTCAACCCCGGCGCGGGCGCCACCATCGTGCAGAACACGCTGAACAACCAGCACATCAGCAATCAGACGATCATCAACGCGAGTTCCAATGCCATGAGCACGATCAAGGGCATAAACTCGATGGCGACGATCACCGACGGCCTGTCGCGCGGCCTCGGGCACTGAGGAGACAGGACCCATGCACCACGTTCTTGCACGCATTACCTTCAAGCCTGAGGCCGCCGCGCAGGGGCTGGCCATCATGACCGAGTTGTCGGCCAGGTCGCGCGAGGAAAAGAACTGCGTCTCCTACGTGGTCTATCGACAGGCCGAAGCGCCGCACGTGTTCCAGACCGTGGAGGCGTGGACCGACAAGGCCGCGGCCGATGCGCACATGACCACGCCGCACGTCGGCGCGGCGGTGGCCGCGGCGGGGCCGCTATTCGGGGCGCCGCCGGAAATTCTTGCCTGGACACAGCTGGCCTGAATCCAGGTTTCGCTGTTCGGGCATCGGATCACTCCGCAAGGACGATCCTGCTGCCCGCCTGCACCCATTCCTCGAAGCGCGGCCCATAGGCTTCCTCGACGCGGATGCGCTTGACCTTGAGGGTCGGCGTGAGGAACCCGTTGTCGACGGTCCAAGGGGTCTTCAGCAACACCAGGCAGTCGAGTTGCTCATGAGGGTCGAGCCGGGCGTTGATGTCGTCGAGATGCGCGCGCATTTGCGCCACCAGTTGCCGCTGCGCGGCTTCGGTGTCGTACGCCGTCGACAGCAGGCTCACCAGCCCCAGCGGCTGGCCCAGGTTGGCGCCGGCGACCATGCAGGTTTCGATGGCCGGATGCATGCACAGGCGATCCTCGATGTGCGCGGGCGCCACGTACTTGCCCTTGGCTGTCTTGAACTGGTCCTTGATTCGGCCGGTGATGCGCCAGCATTTCTGCGCGTCGATCTCTGCCTTGTCGCCGGTGTGCAGCCAGCCGTCGTCGGTGAAGGCCTCGCGCGTCAACTCGGGTTCCTTGTAGTAGCCGAGCATAAGGCCGGGGCTGCGCATCTGGATTTCGCTGGTGACCGGATCGATGCGCGCCTCGACGCCTTCACTGACCGGGCCAACGGTGCCTTCCTGGTTCAGGCCCGGCACGGTGCAGTGCGAGACGGCCAGGTTCTCGGTCATGCCGTAGGCCTCGTTGATCGGCAAGCCGAGGCGCCGATACCACTGCAGCAGCGCCAGCGGCATTGGCGCGGCGCCGCCCCCCGCCACCCGGCATTGGTCGAGCCCGAGTGCGCCCAGGATCTTCTTGCGCACGACGCGGCCAACCAGCGGAATGCGCAGCAACAGGTCGAGCCGTTCGGCCGGCATGTGCGTGAGCACGCCCTGCTGGAACTTGACCCACAGGCGCGGCACGGAGAAGAACAGCGTCGGCCTGGCGCGGACGAGGTCGGTGGCGAAGGTCTCCAGGCTTTCTGCGAAGTAGATGTGCATGCCGGTCGCGAGCCAGCCCTGTTCGACCAGTACCCGTTCCGCGACGTGGGCCAGCGGCAGGTACGACAGCACCCGGTCCGATTCGAAGCGGGGCACCTGTTTCTTGCCGGCCTGCGCGGCCCAGGCCAGCGTGCCGAAGCTGTGCATCACGCCCTTGGGGCGGCCGGTGGTGCCCGAGGTGTAGATCACCGTGGCCAGTTCGTCGGCGCGGCGCTGCACCTCGCCCTGCATCGGCAGCTGCCGCGCGCAGATGGCGTCCCAGCTCTCGTAGCGGGCAATGGCATCGGCCGGCGCGAGCGGAAGGCAGACGCACGGCATGTCGTCGGGAATGCCGCGCCGCATCGACATCCAGCCGTCGAGCTTGCCGATGAAACAGGCCCGGGCTCCGCTGTGGTCCAGGATCAGGCGGATGGAGTCGGCCGCCAGCGTGGGATAGAGCGGCACCGACACATGGCCGGCCATCCAGATGGCCAGGTCGCTGAGCAGCCACCAGGCGCAGTTCTTCGAGAAGATGCCGATCCTGGAGCCCGGCTCCCAGCCTTGGGCCTGCAGCCAGGCGGCCATGCGCCGCGCCTGGTCGGCCACTTGCGCCCAAGTGAAGTGCTGCAACTGGCCGCCGCCGACGGGCTGCGTCAGGATGACGCGCTGCGGCACCGTGCGCTCCCAGTGATAGAGGCGAGGCAGTGGCAGGCTGTCGCCGGAAATCTCGGCCATTGAAGCTCCTTGCCTTGCGTTGAAAATCCGGCGCCGAGCTTAGGGGCGAAGGCGCCCGCGGGTCCAGCGCTTTTGCCGGCCATCATGCGCATTGGCAACGCTCTTGCTTTCGTTTCTCGTTTTTGCAAAACCGCGGCGGAGTCGCGTTAAGGTGCGGGCCAGCCGCGAAATGCGCAAGCATCGAAGGAGATTGGTCATGAACGTTCGGCATCTGATGGTTTGCCTGCTGGCCTGTGCGGCTTTGCAGGGCTGCACCACGCCGCCGCCCCCGCCGCCTGCACCGCCCCCGCCGCCACCTGCACCGCAGTCCGCACCGGCACCCACACCGGCGGACATACCGCCCACACCAGCGGCCGCATCAGCCGCTACACCTGCCGCCACATCGGAGCCAACCCCTGCGGCCACACCGGACGGCGCGGCGCCTGCACCCGCGCAGGTTCCCATGGCGCAAGCACAAGCACAAGGCGAGCCCGTGGTCGACCTGCGCAGCGTGTGCGACGGCCGTGCGGAAGGCGACCGCCTGCAGACCCGGGGGCCAGGCGGGGAATCACTTGTCGGCGTTTGCGTGCGCGGCGCGAATGGCTGGCTGAGGTTCAGCCCGAACGGCCGCCGCTAGGGGACGATGGGCCGCCGACCCGGGTGCGCGATGCGTTCGCCCGGTCGGCCCGGGCTCAACTCTGGATGTAGGTAGTCAGTTGCTCGATGGTCTGCTCGTGGTCGGCAATGATGTCGTCCATCAGGTCGCGAATCGAGATCATGCCGATGATGGTGGTGCCATCGATCACCGGCAAATGGCGGATGCGCTTCTGGCTCATCAGGTTCATGCACTCGACCGTGTTCGATTTCGAGGTCACGGTGATCACGTTGGCCGTCATGATCTCCGACACCTTCATCTCTTTCGAGTTCTTGCCCAGCAGCGCTACCTTGCGCGTGTAGTCGCGCTCGGAGAGCACCCCGACCAGCTTGCCCTCGCTTATCACCAGCAGCGCGCCCACCTCGTGCCTGGCCAGCACATGCAGCGCGTCAAACACGGTGGTGTCGGGTGCAATATGGAACAGGGCGGGGCCACGGCGCTTGAGCAACTCTGAGACGGGTTTCATCGGGTTCTCCTCTGGATCATGATGGCGACACACGCAAGGGTCGCGCCTGACAAATCATAGGCGGCACTGGCGACACCGCCATTGCAATTCGCAACAAAGGGGGCATTGCAATCAAATTGCAATACCTTCGTATACAGTTTTCGCTTGGAATTGGCTGCAACGGTGCCGCCACCACGCCATCGCGTGACTCGCGACGCATAAATCCACGACGAGCACGCGAAGTCAATTCGTGGGCACCCGCGGAACCGGCTTTGCCGGGCCGCCGGGTGCGCCCCCTGAGGGGGAGGCGCCGCAGGCGCATCGGGGGTGTTTCATGTCAGCAGCACGATGCCGAGCGCCAGCATCATCGAGCCCACGAGCGCGTCGAGCCAGCGCCATGCCACCGGGTTGGCGAACAGCGGCGCGAGCATTCGCGCACCGAAGCCCAGCAGTGCAAACCAGGCCGTGCTGGCCATTGCGGTGCCGGTCACGAAGCCGATGCGCGCGGCGCCCACCTCTTGTGCGCCGACCGAGCCGACCAACAGCACCGTGTCGACATACACATGCGGGTTCAGCAGCGTAAACGCCGCCGTCTGCGCGAGCACGCGGGCGCGCGACGCGGGCTCCGGGAGGCCTTGCGCGGCTCTCAGCGCTTGTGGTTTCCGGGCCCGTCGCAACGCAAGCAGGCCATAGCCGAACAGGAACAGCGCGCCGCCCAGCGTGAGCGCCGGGGCCAGTGCCGGGATCGCCGTGCGCAGGCTCCCCATGGTCCAGACGCCGGCCATGACGAGCAAGGTGTCGGCCAATGCGCAAAACGCCACCACCGGCCCGACCTGCTCGCGCCGCAGCCCCTGCCGCAGCACGAAGGCGTTTTGTGCGCCGATCGCGACGATCAGGCCGAGGGTGATGCCAAAGCCGGTCAGGAAGGCAGTCACGAAGCCAGGGAGGAGGGCGGTGGCGGGTGGAGGCATGCGGCCCCGCATTGTCGTCACCCGCGAGGCGCGGTATTTACCGCATCGAAACCCGCGCGTCCTTCGGATAGCTGATCGTGTAGTCGGCCGCCACGCGGGCGCTGTCGCCGGCGGCGAGGTCGAAGGACCACATCGTCATGCCGGGCTGCCTGTTCCACTCGCGCTCGGCAGGCTTCGGCTGGAAGGCGGCGCTGACCTGTACGGCGTCGTTCACCGACACCGGAGCCGCCTCGAGCACCTGAACCGCGATGGGCGTGCGGTGGCGGTTCACCACCACGTAGCCGCGCTGCAGCTTGCGCTCGGCACGCAAGCCGACGAAGCCGCCCGTGCCCTGGTTGTCGCGCTCGGGCTCGGCCTGGACGCGCACCAGTTCGTCGCGGCCGAACGACAGGGTCACGCGCGCATCGCCCGGCGCTGTCCACTGCCCGTTGCCGACAAAGGAGCCGTCGCGATACAGCTGCAGCGGCCCGGCCGGCCACACGCCTTCGGGCGGTGCCATGTCGGCGATGAGGAAGGCGCTCGCGTCGACCTGCGGACTGGTGCGGGCTGCGAGCTTGACCGTGTCCTCGACCTGCCCGAGCGCCAGTCCGACGCGATGGCCGCTGGAGGGCACGTCGACGGCGTTCGGTACGGAAAATTCGGTCGCAAAGCTGTTGTTGAACACGCTCACGTCGAACACCGGCTCGTCGAGCCGGTCCATGGCGGACTTCATCATCGGCGCGGGCGCTGCCGCCGCCATCGGCGCGCTCGGATAGGCGCTGCGCTCGCGCGGAGCCGGCTCGACGATGCCGATGCGCCACGGGGCCGGCAGGCGGCCCGCGGTTTCCCGGCGCGGCTGGCCGGTGGAGAGCGTGAGCTTCACGCCGCGCCAGTCCTCACCGGTCGATTGCGCGACCAGTGCCTGCCGTTCGATGCGGATCTTGCGGGTGGCGGTGTCGAGCAGCGCCCGGTACGCCGGCGACCAGCCCGGGCCGGCCACCTGGTAGCTGAGCGTCACGTCGGCATCGCGAGCGGCGGCCAGCGTGACGGTCACTGTCGTCACGTTGCCGCCCTGGCCCTGCGACCGGCTGCGCTCGGCGACGAGGGGCGCGAGCTGCTTGTCCAGTTCGGTCTGGCGGCGCTTCAGCAGGTACTGCTTCTGCAGTGAATCCTGGCCGGTGCGGCGCAGTGCTTCGGCCGTGGCCGCGACGGACTTTGCGTCGGGCGCAGCACGCAGGAGCGGCATGCCTTCGCCGGCCGTGCCATTGGCGCCGTGCGCGGTGATGCCCTTGAGGTAGCCCGTCACCAGGTCCAGCGCTTCGCTCTCGGATTGCAGCGCGGCCTTCTGGTCTTCCAGTGCGCGGATGCGGCCGTCAAGCGCATTCAGGGCGCAATCGGCGGAGAGTGCGCGCGGTTCGGTCAGGACCGAGGTTTCGCCAAGGCGCACCGCCGCGTCGGCGCTCACCTGGATGCTCTGCGCGTCGAGGCCCGCTGGCAGGCAGGTGAAGGTGAGCGTCCGGCTCCCCGCCGCGACGCGCGCCACGCGCTCGACCGTGGCACTGCCGGGGTAGACCTTGACCTGCGTGATGCGCGAATCAGCATGTGCCTCGAGGGCCAGCAAGGGTGAAAGCGCCAGAGCGATGGCGCAGCGACAAAGGGCGAACGGTAGCGGCATGGTGACCTCGGGAGTGATGAACGAGCTTGTACGGTGCGCCCTCCCGAAGCGGGTTAACCGCCGCGAAAAAGGAGTGCGGCGGCGCAGTGCAACTTCCGCCGCCGAGCGAGGCTGTGTCGATAATGCGGGCGAACGACCGCACCAGCGGTCCACCCGAACAGGAGAACACGGCCCCCATGCATGCGACTCAAGAGATTCAGAATTGCGACGTGCTTGTCATTGGCGGAGGGCCTGCAGGCTCGACCATCGCCACGCTACTTGCGCGCGAGGGACGCAATGTGGTGTTGCTCGAAAAGGAACACCACCCCCGCTTTCACATCGGCGAATCGCTGCTGCCAGGCAACGTCGAGCTGTTCGACAAGCTGGGTGTGCGAGAGGAGGTCGAGAAAATCGGGATGCCCAAGTTCGGCATCGAGTTTGTGCCGCCCGACCTCGACTACTGCAGCTACGTGGACTTTTCCGAAGGATGGGACCCGTCGAAGGATTCGGCGTGGCAGGTGCGGCGCTCCGAACTCGACGAACTGCTGTTCCGCAATGCCGCCAGATCGGGAGCGCTCGCCATGGAAGGCGCCAAGGTGCGCCAGGTGGACTTCGACGATGACGGCGCCACCGTCCAGGCCACGCTCGACGATGGGGCAAGGCGCACATGGCGCGCTCGCTTCATCGTCGACGCCAGCGGCCGCGACACGCTGCTGGCGAACAAGCTCCAGTGCAAGAAAAAGAACCAGAAGCACAACAGCACGGCCCTGTTCGGTCATTTCCGCGGCGCGCGCCGGCTGGAGGGCAAGCGCGAAGGCAACATCAGCATCTGCTGGTTCGAGCACGGCTGGTTCTGGTTCATCCCACTGGCGGACGGCACGACCAGTGTCGGCGCAGTGTGCTGGGCCTACTACCTGAAGGCGCGCGACAAGCCCTTGAAGGATTACTTCTTCGACACGATCGCGCTGTGTCCTGAATTGCACGATCGCCTGAAGGACGCGACGCTCGTCGACGACGCAGTGCATGCCACAGGCAACTTCTCGTACGCCAGCACGCATGCCACCGGCGAGCGCTACCTGATGGTGGGCGATGCGTACACCTTCATCGATCCGATGTTCTCCTCCGGCGTGTTCCTGGCGATGCAGAGCGCCTTCGATGGCGCTCAACTGGTGCAGACGGCGCTCGACCGGCCGGCCGCGCTGCCCGCGGCGCGCGAGGCGCTGGAGAAGCGTTTCCGCGTCGGCCCGCGCGACTATTCGTGGTTCATCTACCGTGTCACGAATCCGACGATCCGCGACATGTTCATGCATCCGCAGAACATCTTCAACGTGAAGCAAGGCCTGATGTCGCTGCTCGCTGCCGACATCCACCAGGGACGCGCCTACCGTCGCTCGCTATGGATGTTCAAGGTCGTGTACTACTTCGTGTCCATGCTCAACTGGCGACGCACGTATGCCGGCTGGAAGCGCCATCGGTTCAATATCCGGGACATGGGGCAATTGCGCGGCGAGACCATCCTCAAGACGGATTGATCGCGCGCGCGGCCCTACTCGTTGGCGTTGCGCGCGCGAAGCCGGTCGAACAGCACCGCGACGATGATGAAGCTGCCGACGAACGTACCCTGCCAGAACGTGCTGATGCCCAGCAGGATCAGGCTGTTGCGGATGACCTCGATCAGGGCGGCGCCGACCACCGCGCCGAACGCGGTGCCGATGCCGCCCGCAAGATTGGTCCCGCCGATCACCGATGCGGCAATCACCGACAGTTCCATGCCCTGGCCGAGGCTCGTGGTCACCGTGCCCAGCCAGCCCACTTCCAGGATGCCCGCGATGCCCGCGCAGAGGCTGCAGAACATGTAGACGCTGACCTTGACGAGCTTGACCGGTACGCCGGTCATGGTCGAGGCGCGCTCGTTGCCGCCGATGGCGTAGAGGTGCCGCCCCCACCGTGTCCAGCGGAAGGCAAAGGTGGCGAACACCAGCAGCACGATCAGGAACAGCACCGGGCTCGGCACGCGAATCGGGTCGACAAGGGGCAGCGAAAGGTTGACGAAGCCGCCGCCCAGCGCGAGCAGCTTCGGCTGGTCCGGCCCGAACTGGTACACCATGCGGTTGTTCGACAGCACCATCGCCAGGCTGCGCGCGATGGACAGCATGCCCAGCGTCACCACGAACGGCGGCACGCCGATGTAGGCGATCATGAAGCCGTTGATCGCACCCACCAGCAAGGCCGTTCCGAGCGCGAGCGGCACCGCCATCCAGATCGACATGCCCTCGCTCATCGCCATGCCGATCACCATGCCCGACAGCACCAGCACGGCACCCACCGACAGGTCGATGCCGCCGGTGATGATCACGGCGGTCATGCCGATCGCGATGATTGCGACGAAGGCGAAGTTCCGCGTCACGTTGAACAGGTTCTGCTGCGTCGCGAAAACGTCGCTGGCCAGCGACAGCACCACGAATGCCACCACCGCGGCGACCGAGACCCAGAAGGTCTGCTGGCTCATGAGCCAGCTGAGCCAGGTGCGGTGCACGCGCCGGTCGATCGATTCCGCGAGACTTTTGTCTTGCGATGTCATGCCGTTTCGATCGCGCCGGTGATGAGCCCGGTCACTTCCTCGGGCGAGCTTTGCGCAATGGGCTTGTCCGTGACCTTTGCGCCGCGCCGCAGCACGACGATGCGGTCGGCCACGGCGAACACGTCGGGCATGCGATGGCTGATGAGCACCACGGCGATGCCGTGGTCGCGCAGGCGCCGTATCAGGTTGAGCACTTCGGTGATCTGCCGCACGCTGATTGCGGCGGTGGGCTCGTCCATGAGCACGATCTTCGGGTCGGCCAGGCGCGTGCGCGCGATCGCCACCGCCTGCCGCTGGCCGCCGGACATGCGGCGCACCAGGTCGCGCGGCCGCGTCTCCGACTTGAGTTCGGCGAAAAGTTCGCCGGCACGCTGGTACATCGCGCGGTAATCCAGGATCTTGAACGGCCCGACGCCGCGCCGCAGCTCGCGGCCGAGGTACACGTTTTCCGCGGCCGTGAGGTTGTCGCAGAGGGCCAGGTCCTGGTAGACGATCTCGATGCCTTCGCCGCGCGCATCGGCAGGCTTGTGAAAGGCGACCTTGCGGCCGTCCATGGCCAGCGTGCCGTCGCTCGGCGGGTAATTGCCGGCGACGATCTTCACGAGCGTCGACTTGCCGGCCCCGTTGTCGCCCATCAAGCCGACCACCTCGCCGGCCCGCAGCGACAGGGACACGTCAGTCAACGCCTGGATGGCGCCAAAGTGCTTGGAGACTCCGCTGAGCTCCAGGACAGCCATGCCGCTACTTCGCCGGGCACTTGTCCAGGTTGGTCGGCACGCATTCGTCCAGCCCCGTGTAGAGCGGATCCGCCACCTTCTTTCCGCCGATGAGGTCGATCAGCACGGCCGGCGCGCGGTGGCCCATCTCGAACGGCCGCTGGCCGATCTGCGCATGGCTGCGGCCCGCCTTCAGCGCGTCGAGCTGCGGCGGCAGCGTGTCGCCGGCGATGATGATCAGCTCTTTCGACTTGAGCTTGGCCATGACCTGGTCGGTCACTTGCGCATAGGCCGACGGCCCGAACTGCGCCCAGCCGCCCACCAGGATGAACGCGTTCAGCGTCGGGTTCTTGGTGAACACGTCGGACATCTGCTGGTTGGCCAGGTCGATCTGGTCATTGGTGAACAGCGGGCAGCCGGCGATCTCGGTCCATCCGCCTTCGCCCTTCAGGCGGTCGATGCCCTTCTTGCCGCTGGCGGTGTCGCGGAACCCTGCGGCGCGCTGGTTGATGTTGTCGGCCGCCACGTTGCCGAGTTGCATGCACACCGTGCCGCCCTTGGGATTGAGCGCCTTCAGGTGCTTGGCCATGAGCACGCCCATGTCGTAGTTGTTGGTGCCGAGGTAGGTCTTGCGCAGCGACCGGTCCGCCGCCGCGAGATCGGCATCGATGGTCATGATCGGCATTTTCGGCGCCTTGGCCTTGAGCATGTTGCCCATGGCCGGCGCGTTCGATGGCGAGATGGCGATGCCGGCCACGCCCTTGTTGATAAGGTCCTCGACGATCTGCACCTCGCCGGCTTCATCGGCGCTCGATGCCGGGCCGGTGTACAGGCAGGTGTACTCGGAGGTGGGGTTTTCCTTGTTCCACAGCGCACAGCCATCGCCGAGCACCGTGAAGAAGGGGTTGTCCAGGCCCTTCACGACCACAGCGAGCGTTTTCTTCTGGGCCATCGCCGGTGTGGCGACAAGGAGGGCGGCCAGCGCCGCGCCCATGAACACAAGCATCGACTTTTTCATTGCGTCTCCTTCATTTTTGGATATGCACTGACAAGCTCTCTTGCACCGCTGGCAAGCCGCGCGGATTCTCATGCGGGCTGCTGTGACCCAAGAGAAGGCGGACTGTAGTACCGGGGGCGGGGCGTGTCGAGCGTGGAGACCCGCACCCCGGGGCCGCGGCGTCGGAGCCGCCACGACAGGGCAGCAGGGGCTCATATCGGTTTTTGACCACGCTGGCGCGTGACCGCAACGCATGAAACCAGGACGAGCACCGCGAGGTCTGTTCGCGGGTCGCGCAATAGCGGGGAATACTGAAATGCGAGCGAATTCCAGGGTCGCCGACAATGCATCCCTTCACGCAAATACCCGAGTGAGAGAAAGTACACACGATGGCCATCCAATGGTTCCCCGGTCACATGCACGTGACGCAAAAGGCCATCAGCGAGCGCGTCAAGGACATCGACGTGGTAATCGAATTGCTCGACGCGCGGCTCCCCGGTTCGAGCGCCAACCCGATGCTGGCCGACCTCACCGGCCACAAGCCCGGCCTGAAGGTGCTCAACAAGCAGGACCTGGCGGACCCCGAGCGCACCGCGCTCTGGCTCGCGCACTACAACGCGCAACCGGACACGCGCGCCATCGGGCTCGATGCGAGCCTGGCCACGCCGGCCCAGCGCCTCATCGCGGCCTGTCACGAACTCGCGCCGAGCCGCGGCGGCATGGCCAAGCCGATGCGCGTGCTGATCTGCGGCATTCCCAACGTGGGCAAGTCGACTCTCATCAACACCATGACCGGCACGAAGAAGGCGAAGACCGGCGACGAGGCCGGCATCACCAAGCTGGAGCAGCGCATCGTTCTGGCCGACGACTTCTATCTTTGGGACACCCCCGGCATGCTCTGGCCGCGCATCGTCGTGCCCAAGAGCGGCTATAACCTTGCGGCCAGCGGCGCGGTAGGGCGCAATGCCTACGATGAGGAGGAGGTCGCGCTGGAATTGCTGGCCACGCTGAAGACGCACTACGCCGGCCTGGTCGAGGCGCGCTTCAAGCTCACCGAACCGATCGCGCCACTCTCCGACGAAGAGGCGCTCGAAGCGGTCGGCCGCAAGCGCGGCGCGCTGCTCGGCAAGGGCAAGGTCAACCTGCAGAAGGCAGCCGAAATTGTGATGCACGAATTCCGCAACGGCAGCATGGGCCGCATCACGCTGGAAACGCCGGAGGAGTTCTCGCAGTGGTTGGCGGCAGGGCTTCAGGCGGATGCCGAGCGCGCCGCGAAGAAGGCCGCGCGCCTGAAGAAGAAAGCGCCGCAACGCGGTGAGGCGCCGCAGTCGTCGCAGCCGTCAGCGCCTGAGCGGGCACCGCCGGAGCCAGCACAGCAACCCGCGCCCGGCGACACGCCCTGAGCGGCCTCGTGTCAGATGCTCCGCCGCGCCCCGCGCGACCCCGACGCATCGAGATCGGCGCCGCCAAATTCCAGGGATCGCGGAACCGGCTTTCGCCGGGCCGCCGGGTGCGCCCCCTCGAGGGGGGAGGTGCCGCAGGCGCATCGGGGTGGTTTCAATACTCCAGCTTCGGATACCAGTCGGTGCCGCGCCCTGCGGGCGTGAGGTCGAGGATGTTCCACAGCGGCGTCGGGTCCGGCGCACCCCGCGGGTCCTGGCCGGGGTCCTGGGTGCCGCCGAGTTCGCTGGCCCAGAAGTGCCGTACCCGGCCATCGCGTTTCACCCACACGTCGAGCGCAGGCCATTCGCTGCCGTCCGGCGCGAGGCCGCGATAGTCGCGCGCGAAGTCGTCGCCGACCGTGGCGTAGAACTTGAGATTGCGCCAGCCGCGCTCGCGCGCGAACGCGAGTTGTCGCGAGACAGGGGAGCGCCCGATCACTGCCATCGCGACCTTCTGGCCGATGTCGCGCGCCGGCGTATCGAGGGCGCCCAGGAAAGCCGTGCACATCGGACACGGCCGCTCGCGCTGCGGTCCGAACATCCAGAAGTAGGTGACCAGCGTGTCGTGCGCGCCGAACAGATCACCCAGGCCCAGGGTCTTGCCGGTCGCGTCCTGGAACGCGTAGTCGGGTGGCTCGCCGCCCGGCGGCAGCGCACGCCGCTGGGCGGCCACGCGCTCGATGTGCCGCCGGAGCTCGATCTCTTCCGCGAGCAGCGCGGTGCGCGCCGCGCGGTACTCGGCGCTGTCGTTGGGGTAGGGCTTGCTCGCGGCGGCCGCGAGTTCGGAGGCGGGCTGAAGTGCCATCACGTTTTTCGCTCCTTTCGCGGCGGATGATCGCGCCGCGCAGATGTGCGGGCAAGTACTGTCAACACATGCGACAGTGCGGCGTTCAATGGGCGCAGTCGCGGTTGCTCGCGAAGGAGTTGCGAATGAAACGCACGCATCGATTCGGTCGGGCCATGACGATGGCCTCGGCGCTGGCCTTGGTTTTTGGTGGCCTGCTCGCTCTCGGCGGCTGCGTCGCCGTGCCGGCGGGTGGCTACGCTTACCCGTACGCCTATTCGGGGTACTACGGCGACACCTACTGGGCGCCGTCGCTGTACTTGAGCGGCGCCTACTACGGCGCCTATTACGGCGGCTGCTGCTACAGGCCCTATGGCTGGTATGGCCGCTACCCGTACTACGGCTACGGCGGTCGCGGGTATTACGGCTACGGGTCGCGGCCGGGCTGGGGGCGCGGATATGCTGGGCCCGGTGGCCGCGGCGGAGGCTGGGGCGGCCACGGGGGTGGCGGCGGTGGCCGACACTAGCAGGATCGGCCCGTCGGAGAGGCGAAGGTGGCGCCCGTGCCATCTTCATCCACGCGAAACTTATCTCTGCCTTACAAGCGCCGTGCGGTTCCCGCTAGGGTTGTCACTCTCTGAAGAGCCGTTACTTTTGGTTATGTTTCGGAAGCATCGTGCGACGGCAGGGGCCGTTGCCTTTCAGTCAGCGGGCTGACTCATATTCGGAGACCTTTTCATGCAAATTCGTTTTCACCATCTGGCCATGGCCAGCCTCATCGTCTGCTCTGCCGGTGCGTTCGCTGCCGACCCGATCAAGATTGGCGTGGACGGACCGTTCACTGGTGGCTCGTCGTCGATGGGCGTGAGCATGCGCGACGGCGTGCGCCTGGCCGCTGAAGAAATCAACAAGGCCGGCGGCGTCCTTGGCCGCCAGATCGTGCTCGTGGAGCGCGATGACGAAGCCAAGAACGAGCGCGGCGTACAAATCGCGCAGGAACTGATCAACAAGGAAAAGGTCGTTGCTACCGTCGGGTATATCAATACCGGCGTGGCCCTGGCCTCGCAGCGCTTCTTCCAGGAAGCCAAGATCCCGGTGATGAACAACGTGGCGACGGGCTCCATCGTCACGCACCAGTTCGACAAGGAACCCGACAACTACATCTTCCGCAACGCCGCGCATGACAGCATCCAGGCGCCGATGATCGTGGAAGAGGCCGTCACCCGCCGCGGCTACAAGAAGGTCGCGATCCTGGCCGACTCCACCAACTACGGCCAGCTCGGCCGCGAAGACCTGGAGAAGGCGCTGAAGGCCAAGGGCATCACGCCGGTCGCGGTCGAGAAGTTCAACATAAAGGACGTCGACATGACGGCCCAGTTGCTCAAGGCCAAGGAAGCCGGCGCCGAAGCCATCCTCACCTACGGCATCGGCCCCGAGCTGGCACAGATCGCCAACGGCATGACCAAGCTGGGCTGGAAGGTGCCGATGGTCGGCAGCTGGACGCTGTCGATGGCCAACTACATCGACAACGCCGGCCCGGGCGGCGAGGGCGCGCGCATGCCGCAGACCTTCATCCAGGAGCCGACCACGCCGAAGCGCAAGGCTTTCATCGAGGCCTACCTGAAGACCTTCAAGCCGAAGAACAACCGTATCGATTCGCCGGTGTCCGCCGCGCAAGGCTATGACTCGGTGTATCTGCTGGCCGCGGCCATGAAGCAGGCCGGCGACACCGATGGCCCGAAGATCAAGGCCGCCCTGGAAGACCTGAAGACGCCGGTCGAAGGCGTGGTGACCACCTACAACAAGCCTTTCACCAAGTCCGACCATGACGCGATCACCTCGAACATCCCGGTGTTCGGCGAAGTGAAGGGCGGCCGGGTCGTGTTTGCCAATGCGGAGGACCTGAAGAACGCTGCCCAGGTTCGCGTGAAACAGCAGCAACCGTAAGGCACCAGACGCACGCGCCGCCGCAGTGTTGACAGCCTGCGGCGGCGCGTTTCATTTCAGTTTTCCAGCACGCTATCGCGTGACCCGCACGATGAAACCGGCGCCGCCAAATGCCAGGGATACCGCGGAACCGGCTTCGCCGGGCCGCCGGTATCGCCCCCTCGAGGGGGAGGCGCCGCCGGCGCATCGGGGGTGGGTCATCTCCACCAGGGATACCGCGGAACCGGCTTTGCCGGGCCGCCGGTATCGCCCCCTGGAGGGGGAGGCCCGCCGGCGCATCGGGGGTGGGTCATCTCCACCAGGGATACCGCGGAACCGGCTTTGCCGGGCCGCTGGTATCGCCCCCTGGAGGGGGAGGCGCCGCAGGCGCATCGGGGGTGGGTCATTAAAGCGAATAATCGGCCCGCGAAACGAGCCAGGACACAAGAGGGAACGCCATGCAAATCCTTACTCAACTCATCTTCAGCGGCATTGCGCTCGGCATGATCTACGCGGTCATCGCGTTCGGTTACCAACTCACCTTCGCCACGTCGGACACCCTTAATTTCGGGCAGGGCGATGCGCTGATGCTCGGCGCGCTGGTCGGCCTGACGCTGGTCGGGCTCGGGGTGAACTACTGGCTGATGATCCCGATCGTGTGCGTGTTCGGTGCCTTGCAGGGCGCGGTGGTCGAGCGCATCGGCGTGCGGCCCGCCATCAAGATCAAGAGCGAGTTCGGCTGGATCATGTCGACCATCGCGCTCGGCATCATCTTCAAGAACGTGGCCGAAAACGTCTGGGGCCGCGACGACCTGAAGTTTCCGTCGCCGCTGCCGGAGTCGCCGCTCAAGTTCCTCGGCGCGAACGTGCTCCCCATGGAAATCCTCGTGGTCGGCGGTGCGTTGCTGATGATGCTGGCGGTCGAGTTCTTCAACCGCAAGACGATCTACGGCAAGGCGGTGGTCGCGACTTTCAATGACCGCGATGCGGCCAAGCTGATGGGCATCAACACGGGCCTCGTCATCACCTTTTCCTACGCGCTGTCGTCGATGACGGCGGCGTTTGCCGGCGTGCTGATTGCCCCGCTGACGCTCACCGGCGCGACGATGGGCGCGGTGCTGGGTCTCAAGGCCTTTGCGGTCGCCATCATCGGCGGGCTGACCAGCGGCATGGGCATCGTGGTCGGCGGGATCATCCTCGGCGTGGCCGAGACCACCACCGGCTTCTACCTGAGCACCGGCTACAAGGACGTGCCGGGCCTGGTGCTGTTGCTCATCGTTCTGGCCGTGCGGCCGGCGGGCCTGTTCGGCAAGACGGCGATCAAGAAGGTCTGAGGCGGGCGGCGCACAACATGAACAACAAGACTTCCAGGTTTCTTCTCGCCATCGTCGGCTTTGCGGTGCTGATGCTGTTTCCGATCGGCATCAACAACCCGTACTACATCCACCTGCTCGAGACCATCATGATCTACGCGATCCTGCTGTTCGGGCTCGACATCGTGGTGGGCTATACCGGCCAGGTTTCGCTGGGGCATGCCGGGCTGTTCGGCATCGGGGCGTACACGGCGGGCGTGCTCGTGTTCAAGCTGGGGGCGCCGCTGATGGTGTCGCTGCTGGCAGCGGTGGGCGTGACGGCGATCTTCGGTGCGATCCTGGCGCTGCCCGCCTTGCGCGTAACCGGCCCGTACCTGGCCATGGTGACGCTGGCGTTCGGCACCATCATCCAGATCCTCATCAACGAGATGAGCTTCATCACCGAAGGGCCGATGGGCATCAAGCTGCAGAAGCCGCCGCTGTTCGGCCACAAGCTCGACGAGCGCGAATTCTTCTGGCTGGTGGCGGTGCTGCTGGTGGTGTCGCTCGTTATCGTGCACCGCGTTCTGCGCTCGCATCTGGGGCGTGCGTTCGAGGCGCTGCGCGGCAGCCCTGTGGCGTCGGACTGCATGGGCGTTTCGGTGTACCGCTACAAGGTCTACGCCTTCGTGATCAGCGCCGGCTTTGCCGGCATGGCGGGCAGCCTGTATGCGTACTCGGAGCAGTACATCTCGCCGAACTCGTACAACTTCGAACTGACGGTGCTGTTCCTCCTGGCCGTGATCATGGGAGGGCGCAAGAGCCGGATCGGCTCGCTGATCGGCGCGGCCATCATCGTGCTGCTGCCGAAACTGCTCGACGACGTGGTGCTGTTCCGCTATGTGTCGGTGGCGCTGGCGGTGATGGTGCTGATCAGCGCCGCGGTGGCGGTGAAGCGCCAGAAGGCGACGCCGGCTGCAATGGCAATCCCGGTGGTCGGCAGCATCGCGCTGGCGGGCCTCGCGTTCTGGCTCGACACCATGACCGATTGGCGCCTGTCGATCTTCGGTGTGATCATGCTGTTCGTCGTGTACTACCTGCAGGACGGCATCGTCGGCTTCGTGCGCAATGCGCTCAACCTGCGCCGACCCAAGCCGCAGCTCGACGTATCGGTCGAGGGCGCGTCCACTGCCGAGGCGGTGTCGAAGGCGGCCGGTGCCGGCGGCAGCGACCAGGTGCTCGAGGCCGCCGGCGTGCTGATGCAGTTCGGCGGCCTGAAGGCGCTGAACAACGTCGACCTGGTGGTCAGGCGCGGCACCATCCATGGGCTGATCGGCCCCAACGGCTCGGGCAAGAGCACGATGATGAACGTGCTCACCGGCATCTATGTGCCGACCGCCGGCAGCCTGTCCTTTGGCGGGCGCTCGCTGGTCGGGCGAACGTCATCGGACATCGCCTTGTCGGGCATTGCGCGCACGTTCCAGAACGTGCAGTTGTTCGGCGAGATGACGGCGCTGCAGAACGTGCAGGTGGGCCTGCACCACACCTTTGCGAGCAATTTCTTCGACGTTGCGGTGCACACGCCGCGCTACCGGCGCGAAAGCGCTTCGGCAGTGAACCGGGCTTTGAGCCTGCTGAAGTTCGTAGGGCTCGAGGCGCTTGCCGAAGAGGAGGCGCGCAACCTGCCGTACGGCAAGCAACGCCTGCTGGAAATCGCACGTGCGCTGGCGCTGGACCCGCAACTGCTGCTGCTCGACGAGCCCGCCGCCGGCCTGACCGCGCCGGACATCAAGGAACTGATCGCCATCATCCGGAAAATCCGCGACCACGGCATCACCGTGATCCTGATCGAGCACCACATGGACGTGGTGATGAGCATGTGCGACACCGTCTCGGTGCTTGACTTCGGCCAGAAGATCGCGGAGGGCGAACCCGCGAAGGTGCAGGCCGACGAGAAGGTGATCGAGGCCTACCTGGGCGGCCAGGAAACCGACGCGCACGCACAGCCCGCCTGACAGAGGAAGAGGAACCACATGCTGACCATTCACAACCTCTTCGCAGGCTACGGCAAGGTACAGGTGCTGCACGGCATTTCGATCGAGGTGCCCAAGGGCAAGGTCGTCACGCTGATCGGCTCCAACGGCGCGGGCAAGACCACGACGATGCGCGCGGTGTCTGGAATGATCGCCGCCACCGGGGGCGAGATCACCCTCAACGGCAAGCGCATCGATGGACTCGAGGCACACCGGATCGCCAAGCTCGGCCTGGCGCATTCGCCGGAAGGCCGGCGCGTGTTCGCGACGATGACCGTCACGGACAACCTCACGCTCGGTGCGTTTCCCCGATTGACCGGCAGCCGGCCCAAGGGCGACGTGACGGGCGACTTGGAACGCGCGCTGGAACTGTTCCCGCGCCTCAAGGAGCGGCGCTCGCAACTCGCCGGCACCTTGTCCGGCGGCGAGCAGCAGATGCTCGCGATGGCCCGCGCCGTGATGCTCGACCCCGAGGTGGTGCTGCTCGACGAACCGTCGATGGGTCTCGCGCCCATCCTTGTCGCGGAAGTGTTTCGCATCATCGAGCGGCTCAAGAGCCAGGGCGTGACGATGCTGCTGGTCGAGCAGTTCGCCGCCGCCGCGCTGGGCGTGGCCGACTACGGCTATGTGCTGGAGAACGGACGTATTTCGGTGGAAGGGCCTGCCGAGAAACTGCGCAACGATCCGGCGGTGAAGGCGGCATACCTCGGCGGCGGGCACTGACGCGGCTGGCACTGAGGCCGGCGGCTACTCCATCACGATCTTTCCGTCTTCGACATACTCGTCGAATTGCGTGCGGGGAATCGCCGTGAGACCGACCACGCCGCGCTCGGCTTCCCAACTCAAGGTGGCGCTGTCGTCCGCCAGGTCGACCTCGATGCGGCCCTTGGGGATGGGAATGGGCGTGCCTTCGCCGGGGGTGTAAGTCACGAGGCCGACGACGGTGGCGTATTGGGGCATGGCATTTCCTTCCGCGTGGATTGAGGCACCATTAGAGCGGTTTTAGAACACAGGCGTGTGTCGGATGACCGCCCAAGACGCCGCCCGGGCGCCCGAAGGCGCTTTGCCCGCAGTGCGAGGCACGAAGGTGCCACCCCAAGAGCGCCGCTCGGCCACCCGAAGCGCTTGCACCGCGGTGCGAAGCACGGAGGTGTTTCCCAACGAGCGCGATACGCCAGTGTGTAGCAAACTCTGGTGCACCACGCACTTCCACGATTCCATGACTGCCGAGACCGATCAAGCAACAACCACCCTCATCGAAGTCATCCAGGGCGACTTGTCCGCCTATCGCCAGGGCAACACAGGCGTCGACTACGTGCACCGCTTCGAGTCCGGCAAGCCCGGCCCGCACGTTCTCATCAACGCACTGACCCACGGCAACGAAATCTGCGGCATGGTCGCCGCGAGGCACCTCCTCGACACCGGCGTACGCCCGTTGGTCGGCACGCTGACAGTGAGCTTTGCGCACGTCGAGGCCTACAACGCCTTCGACGTCGCCAAGCCTTTCGAGAACCGGCAGATCGTTCACAACCTGAACCGCATCTGGTCGGATGAACTGCTGGACGGCACCGAAGACAGCCCTGAACTGCGGCGCGCACGCGCCCTGCGCCCCGTAGTGGCGGCAGCCGACCACATCCTGGACATCCATTCGACGAGCCAGGACGTGGTGCCGTTCTGGGTCTATCCCGACTTCGCCCGCAACGCCGACGTGGCCCTGGCCATCGGCCTGCCGCCCGTGCATCTCGTCATGCCGTATGGCCTGGGCTCCGGCACGCCGTTGATCCAGCACGGCCGGCATGCAGCCGCCGAGGCGCCCGGTGCCGCGATGGTGGTCGAATGCGGCCAGCATTTCAAGCGCGCCACGGCGGACGTGGCCACCGAAGTGACGATGCACTTTCTCGCGCACTTCGGTCTCATCGAGCGCGAAGCCTCGCGTGTGACCGAACCCCAACGCCGCTTCGAGTTGCTGCAAACGCTGATGGTCAAGACGAAGGACTTTTCTTTTACGCGTCCGCTGATCGGCTTCGAGACCTTTGCCAGGGACGAACTGATCGGCACGGACGGCACGGAAGAGATTCGCGCGCCTTGCGACGAGTGCACCGTCTTCATGCCGACGCGCGAGCCGATCGTCGGGCGCGAGGCGGTGTACTTGACGCGGCCTATGGCGTGACAGGGCAAGTCAGGTCGAAAAGATTCCGTTGATGCGCAGACTAAGATCTGCCGACTTCAAGGGGAACAACGCCATGCAGAACTACTTCAGTGCAAAGACGGCGGCGGCTTTCGCTGCAGCGGCGTTGATGGCAGCGTGCGGCGGTGACATGCCACTGGATGTTCCGGTGCCGGTGTCGTCTGCCAAGGTGGGCGGAGCGCCGCAGCGCGCGTTGGCCAACTGCGTCAATGCATCCGCGCGGACGCTGAAGGTGCCCGCATCGGACATCGTCGTCGACAGTGGCACCTCGACGGTCGATGGCGTCTACGCCATCAACCTGAAAGTCGGCCCGCAGGCCCGCAGTGCCGTATGCAGCGTGGACGACAACGGCACAGTGATGGGCGTGGTCTACAAGCGGCCGCAATAAGCGGCCGCCAACCGCTGATTTTTCCACCACGCCATCGCGGGACCCGCGACGCACGAAGCGAGGACGAGCACGGCGAAGTCTGTTCGTGGGCACCCGCGGAACCGGCTTTGCCGGGCCGCCGGGTGCGCCCCCTCGACACACGCAACCGCGTGACCCTCGACCCACGAAACCGGCGCCGCCAAATGCCAGGGATACCGAGGAACCGGCTTTGCCGGGCCGCTGGTATCGCCCCCTTGAGGGGGAGGCGCCGCAGGCGCTTCGGGGGTGTTTCATCCTACGCCGTGATGAACAGCGCCGGGTCGACCATCACGCGATTCAGCATCACCGACCAGTGCAGGTGTGGCCCCGTCACGCGGCCGGTGGCGCCGACCAGCGCAATGCGTTCGCCGGTCTTCACCATGTCGCCGCGTTGCACGTCGATCCGGCTCAGATGGCAATACATGGTCAGCAGCCCGCCGCCGTGGTCGAGCCAGACCGTGTTGCCGTTGAAGAAATAGTCGCCGGTGTCGATGACCGTGCCCGGCAGGGGGGCCAACACCGGCACGCCCGTGCCGGCCGCGATGTCCATGCCGCTGTGCGGATTGCGCGACTGGCCGTTGAACACGCGGCGCAGGCCGAAGGAACCGGATCGCCGACCCGGCGCCGGCACGCGCATGTGCAATTGCTGCGGCAAGGGTTCGCTGAAGATGGACGTCACCGATTCAAGATGCGTGCGTTCGCGGTTGTAGCGTGCCTGGTCCTCGGGGGACAGGTCGACAGTGCCGGGAGCGACCTTGAGGCGCTGGACGCTGTACTGCTTGGGCGCGATCGTGTAGCCGATCTCGCGCGACGGACCGCCTTCGGGTGGCAGTACGGAGATGTGCGCCTCGCCGGGCTGCGCCGACAACGGGATGCCGACCAATGCCGTCCACTCGGTCGAGCTGCCGATGACGAGCAGCGGCACGTCGCCGTCGTGTGCTGCAGGGCGCGTCTTGCCGGAGCCCAGCGAAAGGCGGGCGACGCCGCCGGGAACTTGCGATGCACGCGGCCACATGGCCGGCGAGGGCCGGGACGTCCGCGCGGCGGGCGCGGCTGTCACGCTTGTCGATGGCAGTGTCAACAAGCTGAGCGCACAGATCAGCGCGCCGCGACGATTTGGGAGTGAGGGCGAGACGTTGAAATCAGGAAAAAGCATGGTGCCCCGATTTTTCTACTTGCCCCAGCTGTCTCGCATCCCGGCTGCCCGATTGAACACGTGCCTGCCGTCGGCGGTTGCCTTCGAATCGGCGACGAAGTAACCATGGCGTTCGAACTGAAACCCTGCGCCGCCAGCCGCAGCCGCCAGTGACGGCTCGACATACGCCAGGCATGTCACCAGGCTGTCCTTGTTCAACTCATCGAGCAGCTCTCCGCTCCCCGGATTCGCCGCCTCGAACAGCCGCTCGTACAACCTCACTTCGGCTTGCAGTGCGTCGGCCGCGGCCACCCAGGAGATGTTGCCCTTGACCTTGACCGCATTCGCCCCGGGCGTGCCGCTCTTGGTGTCGGGCACGAGCCTGGCTTGTACTTCCACCAGCTTGCCGTCCGCATTCCGTGTGCCGCCGATGCATTCGATGACATGCCCGTACTTCAGGCGCACCTTGTTGCCCGGGAAAAGGCGGAAAAAGCCCTTGGGTTGCACGTCTTCGTAGTCGGTGGCCTCGATCCACACTTCGCGGCCGAGCTTGAAGTTGCGGCGGCCGGCTTCGGGGTCGTGCGGGTTCAGGGGCGCACTGCAATCGTCCAGCACGTCGTCGCCGCCCATCAGTTCACCCCAGTTGGTGATGACGAGCTTCACGGGGTCGAGCACGGCCATGGCGCGCGGGGCGATCGGGTCGAGCGTGTCGCGCAATGCCGCTTCCAGGCTGGCGTAGTCGATCCAGCCGCCGGACTTGGTCACGCCCGAGCGTTCGCAGAACAGCTTCAGCGCCGCAGGCGTGTAGCCGCGGCGGCGCAGGCCGGCGAGGGTGGGCATGCGCGGGTCATCCCAGCCATCGACGTGACCCTCTTCGACCAGTTGGCGCAGCTTGCGCTTGCTGGTGATGATATGAGTGATGTTGAGCCGCGCAAATTCATACTGGCGCGGGTGCGGGCTGGCGACGAGGCCGCCTTCGGCCAGGCGGTCGAGCAGCCAGTCGTAGAACGGGCGCTGGTCTTCGAATTCCAGCGTGCAGATGCTGTGGGTGATCTGCTCCAGCGCGTCTTCGATGGGGTGCGCATAGGTGTACATCGGGTAGATGCACCACTTGTCGCCGGTGTTGTGGTGCGTCGCCCGGCGGATGCGGTAGAGCGCCGGGTCTCGCATGTTGATGTTGGGGCTCGCCATGTCGATCTTCGCCCGCAGGATGGCGGCGCCGTCTTCGAGCTGGCCATCGCGCATGGCACGGAAGCGTGCGAGGTTTTCTTCCGGTGTGCGGATTCGGAAGGGGCTGTCGGTGCCCGGCGTGTTGAAATCGCCACGGTTTTGGCGAATCTCGTCGGCGCTCTGCTCGTCGACGTAGGCCAGGCCGGCGCCGATCAGGTACTCGGCCGCGCGGTACATGAAATCGAAGTAGTCGCTGGCGAAGTACTCGTGCGGCTGTATCGTGCCGGGGGCGCTGGGGCGGTCGGCCAGGAAAGTCTCGTAGCCGAGCCATTGCACAGCGTCGCGGATGGCGTCGACGTATTCCTGCTCTTCCTTTTCGGGATTGGTATCGTCGAAGCGCAAGTGGCTGACGCCGCCGTACTCCCTCGCCAGCTCGAAATTGAGCCAAATGCTCTTGGCATGGCCGATGTGCAGATATCCGTTAGGCTCGGGTGGAAAGCGCATGCGGACCTTGGCCGGGTCCTGCATGCCCTGCGCGTGGTGCGTCGCGTCGCCGGGGCTTCCGCCCCACCTGCGAGCGGCATAAACGCCCTGTTCGAGGTCGCTTTCGATCACATGGCGCAGAAAATTGCTAGGCTTGGCGGAATCTTTGTCAACGGGGGAAGTCATCTGTTCATTCTAGGATGCACGTCGTGGGCGTTACCTTTGGCTACTTTCTTCACAGAAGAGCGTGTACCTGATTTGCAGCTGACGCGTTGAATACCTCATACGGGCGGTTTTTTGCCCTAACTGGAGATACACAAGCATGAACTTCAATCGTTCAACCTTTTTCAAGCTTGCTGGCGCCGCCACCGTGGCAGCGGGTGCCCTTTTCGCGGCCGGGTCGGCCAATGCCGGTGTGAGCTGGTCCGTGGGAGTCAGCGCGCCGGGCGTCGTGGTTGGCGTGGGCCAGCCCGGGTATTACGCCGCACCGGCGCCCGTGTACTACAGCGCGCCTGCGCCGATCTACGCGCCCGCGCCGGTGTATTACCAGCCGGCACCTCGGGTGTACTACCGGCCGGCGCCGGTGTATTACGCACCGCCCGCGGCGTACTATCGACACGGCCCTCGGTACTACGGTCCGGGCTCCCACCATCATCACCGCGACTGGCGCTAAGGCCTTCGTTTCAAAGCCATTGACTTCTGTCGCTGGCACACTGGCCGGTTCCGAAAGGCGCCGGCCTTTTTCATGGGCGCGCCGACCGACTACATCGCGCGAAACAAGTGTGCAAATAGGCGGCTGACGGCGAGGCGCCCGGGTCGGCCCTTGAGTTGCAGGTGCAGCTTGCCGGCGTCGTCGCGGTGCACCGACTCGACAGCGCTGGCGTTGACCACCACGGCGCGATGCACTTGCCAGAAGCTGCTGGCATCGAGTTGCGGCAGCAGTTGCTTGAGCGGGGTGCGGATGAGGTATTCATGCGTGGCGGTGAGCACGCGCACGTATTTGTCAGCGGCTTCGAAGTACTGCACTTCGTCCACAGGCACCATGCGCACAGTGGCGCCCGCGCTGCCGGCATCGCTGGCAGCGATGAGCTTGAGAGCAGCTGGCGCGCCCGCTGCTGTCGACGCGGGCAGGGCGCCCGGCGCGGCGGCGGACAACATGCGGCGCCACTGAGCCAGGGTTTCCTCGAGCGCAACGCTGGTGTTGTCTGGCGCAGGTGCTCGCACCGAGAGTGCGGCTTGCAGTCGGGCAGTGGTCTTTGCCAACCGTTCGGGTTGCACCGGCTTCAACACGTAGTCGACGGCCTGGTGCTCGAAGGCGCGAACGGCGTATTCGTCGTACGCGGTGACGAAGACCAGTTGCGGCAGCGGTGCGCGCTCGATCGGCCAACTGTCCGCCAGCTCCGCAGCGGCGGAGAGACCGTCCTGGCCGGGCATGCGGATGTCGAGGAACAGCACGTCGGGCAGCAGCCTCAATGCCTCAGTGACGGCGCTGCGGCCGTCGCCGACCGTTGCCACGACCTCCAGCTCGGGCCACGCCTGCGCCAGTTCGGCGCGCAGGGCCTGGGCCAACAGGTGTTCGTCCTCGGCGATGAGAGCGGTCGGGCGGGTCATGCGGTCAATCGGCCTGGACTTGCGCTGGCTGCACGGAGTGGGTCAGTGGAAAGGAGGCGATGGCGGATGCCCCGCCCGCGGGATTGGCCTTCAAACGAATGGCGCCCTGGCTACCAAAGGCGCTGGCCAACCGCTCGCGCACCTGTGTCAGCCCGAAGCCTGGGCGGGCATTCTCCAGCGTGTCGTCGGCCTGCGACGAAAGGCCGACACCCGAGTCGTCCACTTCGATCACCAGAAGAGGGCCGCGCTGCGATGCACGCACCGTGATGCTGCCGCCACCCACCTTCGGTTCCAGGCCATGCTGGATGGCGTTCTCGACGAGCGGTTGCAGCAGCAGCGGCGGCACCGAGACGTCGCGCAGGTCATCGGGTAGGTCGAGCGTGTACTTGAGCCGGTCGCCCATCCGCACCGACATCAATTCGAGATAGTCGCGCAGCAGTTCGAACTCGGCCGCGAGCGGATGCGCCACGGCGCGCGAGCCGCTCAGCGTGGCGCGCAGGTAGCTGTTGAGCCGGTCGAGCATGGCCACGGCGCGCGGCGGGTCGGTGGTGATGAGCACGCGCAGATTGGCCAGCGTGTTGAACAGCATGTGCGGCTCGAGTTGGGTCTCGAGCAGCTTGAGCTTGGCTTCGCTGGCGTCGCGCTCTGCGGCGTTGACGCGGGCGGCGAGTGCGTTGCGATGTCCTCGTGAGTAGAAGAAATAACTTCCCGACACGCCGGCGAGCACGGTAATGAGCCATGAAATTCTCTGGTCGCGCTTGGAATCCATCCAGCTTGCGTAGGCGTCGCCGGTGAAAAAGGCGTCTCCGATCATCGAGCCCAGGAAAAATCCGACGCCGATGCCGACCACCGTCAACAGAATGCCCCGGATACCTTTCGGCCAACCACCCGGGTCATCAGGCTTGCGCACGACAAAGCGGCCGCACTCGATCACTGCCCAGGTGATGCCGCCAATGCTGGACGAATAGGCGAACTGGTGCAGGAAGCTGTTGTTCGGCCAGATGGCTGTGGTCATGATCGCGATCACCAGGCAAAACCCCTGGACTTGCAGGGCGCGGCGAAGTGGATTGCGCCACTGGAGATTCATGGCGCCAACGAAGGTGTCTCGGGCGACGGCCCGGTCAAGCGGGCAGGCGCCGCAGGGTGGCCGCCCATCGACGATCGTGCGCGTTCCCGCAACTCCTCGGTGGTGGTGCCATGCCCGTCGGGCGACCAGCCCGGTGGCTTGGCCAGGTAGCCCCAGACGGCCCGCGCCGAGCGTGCCGAACGCAAGTCGCGCCAGAGCGCCTGCCAATGGCCGAACTCGATGTGCAGCAGGTTGTAGTTGGTGATGGGCTGCACCAGGCCGTAGCGGCAGGGCACGTCTTTGCGTTCGGCGATGAAGGTTCCGAACAGGCGGTCGAATACGATGAGCACGCCGCCGTAGTTGCCGTCGAGGTATTCGAGGTTCGACGCGTGATGCACACGGTGCGCCGAGGGCGTGTTGAGCACCCATTCCAGCGGGCCAAGGCGCGGGATCCAGGTCGCATGAATCCAGAACTGGTAGATCAGGTTGAGCGTCAGCATCAGCAGGATCACGTTGGGCGGCATGCCGAAAAGCGGTGCCAGCATGAAGAAGGCCAGCGAGCCGGTGAGCTTGCCGGTCCAGCCGAAGCGATAGGCGGCGGACAGGTTGAGTTGATTCGGCGAATGGTGGATGGCATGCGTGCACCAGAACCAACGCACGCGATGCGCCGCGCGGTGGTACCAGTAGTAGCAGAACTCCTGCCCGATGAAGCAGGCGGCCCAGCCCCACCAATGGTCGAGCGGCAGGGTCCACAGGCGGTGCTGCCAGGCCCAGTCCATCGCGCCGTTCCACATCGCGAAGGGCCACAGCAGCAGCCAGGTGAGCGCGTATTGGCGCACCATGAAGTCGACCACCGAGACGCCTGCCGCCTTCCAGTCGTAGGCCGGATCGCCGTGCCGGGCGTGGCGCCACGAAAGCACAAGGGCCTCGGTGACGGAGGCGACAAGCACCACCATGACCGAGACCTTCAGGATCAGCAGGAGAACGCTCATGACGCGATTCTGGATGAAGAAGTCACCACGGTTCGACCTTGGCCGCCAGCCTGGCGCGCTCGCGCTGCACCATGCCTTCCATGATGTTGTTGCCCGGCGCGAACAGCCACACCGCGAGGCCGTGAGCCAGCAAGCCGACGCCCCAGCCCAGCATCGGGTACACCGCCCAGTGCCGGCCCCCGGCCAGCGAGAGCGCGACAAGCCCGGCGTTGACGACGGCATATACCGTCGCATGCGTGAAGAAACCGAGCTTGGACCGCGCGCGGCGACGGGCGAGTTTGTCGAGTCGAGAGTCGTTGGCTTGCATGGTGTTTGCCTCCAGATGATGAATCGCGCGATCAGGCCGCATGTCCGTTGCCCAGCACGGCGCGGTCCTGGCGGATCGCCAGCTTCCACAGGCGAAGCGACCGCGCCACGAAGATGCCGGTGAAGGCACCGTAAAGCGTGCCTATGCCCATCGCGAGGTTGTGGTCGTGGGCCAGGACGGGGTGCATCGCCATCAGCACGCCGACGATGTACTTGGTGAAGAAGATCCCCATCATCAACGCCAGCGGTACGACGCTACCCGCCACCTGAAACCTGCGTGTGGCCGCGTCATAGCTCGTGGAGGCGGGCAATGCGCGTTGCAGCACCAGCGCGGCCAGCACCAGCGCCGCGATGGCCCAGCCGGCGAGCGCCATCGGCGAGTCGCCAAAGGCGGAGAACACGCCATACATCGAAAGCCCTGACATCGCGACCGGCATGACCGTGGTGCGCAGCAGGCTGACCTGACTGGCCAGCAATTGTTTCGCGCCAAACCAGAACAGCAGGGCGAACAAGCCGAACACCCAGCGGGGCGTGTGGACGAGGATTTGGAGCAGCATGGTGTTGTTCCGATCGACAAGAAAGGTGTTGGAAGGAATGAATGGGCGGACTGTGCCGGCGGTCCGTCGTCGCCGCGACCCGCATGCGACGAAATGCCGCCCGGCGGCGCCAAATGCAGCCCGCTGGCGCCAAGGCAAGGGGTGGTCCGCTCCTTTACCAACGCTTTACGGCGCCGCAAGGAGCCCGTCGCAATGCGCCGAGATGCGCGCGCTACCATCGGCCGCGGCCGCGAATTGCCGCGCCGTTTTTCTTGCGCTTTGCACCGTAGACCAGGACGATCCATGGATTCCCGCCCGCCCGATCCCCAGCAACTGCCGCCGTCCGCCACGGTGCCGCCGCCACGTCGCCGGCGCTGGATCGGCGCGGTGGTGGCGATTCTGCTGGTGGCCGGTGTTGCCGGGGCGGCGTACTACCTGGTCAATCGCCCGCCGCCGGATGCGACAGCGGGTAACGGACGCCCCGGCGGCCAGCGCGGGCCCGGCGGCCCCGGCGCAGGGCGTGCACCGGGCGGCAGCTCGGGCGCCGGTCCGACCGTCACGGTGGGCATGGCTGTCGCCGAACATGCGGACATTCCGGTGATGCTCGACGCACTCGGCACCGTGACGCCACTCACCACGGTGATGCTGCGATCGCAGGTCAGCGGCGTCATGACCGATGTGCTGTTCAAGGAAGGCCAGATCGTGAAGAAGGGCGAGGTGCTTGCGCGCATCGACCCGCGTCCTTTCGAGCAGGCGCTGATGCAGGCCACCGGCGTGCGCGTGCGCGACGAGGCGCAACTCGAAGCCGCGCGCGTCACCTTGTCGCGCTACCGCACGCTGCTGGGCCAGGACTCGATCGCGCGGCAGGATGTCGACACCCAGGCCGCGCTGGTCAAGCAACTCGAAGGCACCGTGATCTCCGACAAGGCCTCGGAGGCCGCGGCCAAGCTCAACCTCGACTGGACGCGCATCACTTCGCCCGTGGCCGGCCGCGTCGGGCTGCGCACGGTCGACCCCGGCAACTACGTCACTGCGGGTGGCACCACCGGCATTGCGGTGATCACGCAGATGAATCCGATCGACGTGCAGTTCGCGGTGCCGCAAGACCGCGTGCCCGAGATCGAGGCGCGCATGGCGCAGGGCGCGAAACTGGTAGTGACGGCGCTGGATCGGGTTCGCGCCACCACGCTCGATGTGGGCACGTTCTCGACCCTCGACAACGTGGTCGACACCACCACCGGCACGGTCAAGGCAAAGGCTCGTTTCGACAACGCGAAGAACACGCTGTTTCCGAGCCAGTTCGTCAACGTCAAGCTGCAATTGCGCACGATCAATGCCGCGGTGGTGGTGCCTGTGACGGCGTTGCGCACGGCCGGCACCGGCAACTATGTCTACGTGATCAACGAAGACCGCACCGTGAGCATGCGCAACGTGAAGCGCGGCGATTCGTCGGTGGAGTCGGTCGTGATCACCGAAGGCCTGAAGGATGGCGAGCGGGTTGTCACCGAAGGCGGCGACCGGTTGAAGGATGGCTCGCGTGTGCAGCTGCCGACGGATGCGCCGCGCACGGGTGGACGGCGCCAGGGTGCGGGCACACCGCAGTCGGGTAATGGCGCGCCTGCGGGTAGTGGCACGCCTGCGGGTAGTGGCACGCCAGCGGCGGGTGGCGCGCCCGCGGCGTCGGCTGCTGATGGCGCTGCGGCGCCAGCGGACGCCGCCGCAGGAGAAAGGCGCGCGCGGCGCGCGGCGCCGGATGCCGCGCAAGCACCGGCCGGCCCGGGCGCGACGACACCGCCTGCCGCGGTGGTCGTACCTGCTGCACCCGCCGCACCGAACGCCGCCGCTGCACCCGCCTCACCCAATGCCGCCGCTGCGCCGGCCTCCCCAGCCGCGCCCCGGCCTCTCCCAACGGCCGAGCAGCGCCAGCGCATGCTCGACGCGGTCAAGGACGAGCCGGAGCAATTGGAGCGGCGCAAGCGCTTCCTCGAAGCGCTCGACAAGGGCGACCCGGCCGCGCTGGAACGTTGGCAGCGCATGAGCGAGCGTCCTCGACGCCAGGCGGAATGAACGCGCCGGAAGGGGAAGGAGCCAGGCGATGAGTCCTTCGCGTCCATTCATCGAGCGGCCCGTCGCGACGGCGCTGCTCATGATTGCCATCGTGCTGGCGGGGCTGGTGGGCTTCCGCCTCCTGCCGCTTTCGGCATTGCCGCAAGTCGACTACCCGACCATCCAGGTGCAGACGCTCTACCCGGGCGGCAGCCCGGAGGTGATGAGCCGCACGATCACCGCGCCGCTGGAGCGCAACTTCGGCCAGATGTCGGGACTCAGCCGCATGAGTTCCACCAGCGCCGCCGGCGTATCGATCATCACGCTGCAGTTCTCGCTGACCGAGACGCTGGACGTGGCCGAGCAGGAAGTGCAGGCCGCCATCAACGCCAGCAACTCCCTGTTGCCGGCCGACCTGCCCGCGCCCCCGGTGTATGCCAAGGTGAACCCGGCCGACGCGCCGGTGCTCACGCTGGCGATCAGCTCGAAGACGATGCCGTTGACCGAGGTGCAGAACATCGTCAACACGCGGCTGGCGCAGAAGATCAGCCAGGTGTCGGGCGTGGGCCTGGTCACGCTGTCGGGCGGGCAGCGGCCTGCGGTGCGCATCCAGGCCGACACGCGCGCGCTGGCCTCGTTCGGCATCGGTCTCGACGCCTTGCGCACGGCCATTTCGAACGCGAATGCCAACAGCGCGAAGGGCAGCTTCGACGGGCCGAAGCGCTCGTACACCATCAATGCCAACGATCAGCTCGTGACGGTGGACGACTACAAGAACCTCATCGTTGCCTACAAGAACAACGCGCCGGTGCGCATGATCGATGTGGCGCAGGTGGTCGACAGCGCGGAGAACAACAAGCTGGGTGCGTGGTTCGGGGAGAAGTGTTTTCCCGACTGCGTGGCGGAGGCCAAACTGACGCCGTCGATCATCCTCAACGTGCAACGCCAGCCCGGCGCGAATGTGATCGCCACGGTGGATGCCATCAAGAGACAGTTGCCCGACTTGCAGGCCCAGCTGCCGGCGGCAATGGACGTGAAGGTGCTCAGCGATCGCACCACGGGCATCCGCGCGTCGGTGATGCATGTGGAGATCGAGCTGACGCTGGCCGTGGTGCTGGTGGTGCTCGTGATCTTCTTCTTCCTGCACAGCCTGCGCGCCACGGTGATCGCGAGCCTGGCGGTGCCGATCTCGCTGGTGGGCACCTGCGGCGTGATGTACATGATGGGCTACAGCCTCAACAACCTGAGCCTGATGTCGCTGACCATCGCGACCGGCTTCGTGGTGGACGACGCGATCGTCATGATCGAGAACATCTCGCGCTACCTGGAAGAGGGCGAGGACCCGTTCGCCGCCGCATTGAAGGGCGCGACCCAGATCGGCTTCACCATCATCTCGCTGACGGTGTCGCTGATTGCGGTGCTGATCCCGCTGTTGTTCATGGGCGACGTGGTGGGGCGCCTGTTCCGCGAGTTCGCGGTGACGCTGGCCATCACCATCCTGATCTCGGCCGTGGTGTCGTTGACGCTGGTGCCGATGATGTCGGCGCGGATGTTGACGAGCGCGCGCCGGGCCGCCCCAAGCGGGGTCGATCCCCACCGGGGACTGCCGCAGCAGGACGGCGGCCAAGCGGTCGAAGTGCTTGAGCCGCACAACACGACCCGCGGCTTCGCAGGCAAGGTGCAGACCTTCTTGGACAGGGTGATCGCCCAGTACGACGTGTGGCTCGGTTGGGTGTTCCGCAGGCAGGGCCTGACGATGATCGTCGCGTTGCTGACGCTCGCGCTGACGGTGCTGTTGTACGTGTTCATTCCCAAGGGCCTGTTCCCGACGCAGGACACCGGCCAGCTGCAGGCGCGCATCGAAGCGGCGCAGGACGTGTCGTATGACCGCATGTCCGAGCTGCAGCAGGCCGCGGCACGGGCCATCCTGGCCGATCCGGACGTGGAGAGCCTGAGTTCGTTCACCGGCGTCGACGCGGCCAACAACACCATGCTCAACACCGGCCGCATGCTGGTCAACCTGAAGTCCCGGCACGACAGGCAGGAAGACGTGATGAACCGCTTGCGCGACCGGGTGCGCGCGGTGGCCGGCGTGACGTTGTACCTGCAGCCGACGCAGGACCTGACCATCGATGCGGAGACCGGCCCGACCGAATACCGCCTGTCGATCGAGGGCGTGAGTTCGGCGACCGTGACCGAGTGGGTGAAGAAGCTGATGGCGCAGCTCGAGCATGAGCCGCGCGTGCGCAACGTCACGAGCGACGCGGGTGCGGAGGGCTTGTCGGCGTACGTGGACATCGACCGCAACACGGCGTCGCGCCTGGCGGTCACGGCGAGTGCGGTGGACGACGTGCTCTACAGCGCGTTCGGCCAGCGCATCGTGTCGACGATCTTCACCGAGACGAACCAGTACCGCGTGATCCTCGAAGCCAAGGCAGATTCGATCGCGACGCCGCAGCAGTTGGGCACCCTGAATCTCAAGACGGGCTCGGGCGCGGCTACGCCGTTGTCGGCGGTGGCGACGATCCGCGAGCAGCTTGCGCCGTTGCAGATCACGCACGTAGCGCAGTATCCGGCGGCGACGGTGGGCTTCGACACGGCGCAGGGCGTCTCGTTGGGCAATGCCGTCGACTCGATCCGCCGGGCCGCAAAGGAAATCGGCATGCCGGCAGGCGTGACGATGACGTTCCTGGGTGCCTCGGGTGCCTACGAGAAGTCGCTGTCGAACCAGTTGTGGCTGATCCTTGCGGCAGTCGTGTGCGTCTACATCGTGCTCGGCGTGCTGTACGAGAGCTACATCCACCCGCTGACGATCTTGTCGACCTTGCCTTCCGCGGGCGTGGGTGCGTTGCTGGCGTTGTGGATCACGGGCAATGACCTGGGCGTGATCGGCATCATCGGGATCATCCTGTTGATCGGCATCGTGAAGAAGAACGCGATCATGATGATCGACTTCGCGATCGATGCGGAGCGGCAGGAGGGCAAGTCGGCGCAGGAGGCGATTCACCAGGCGGCGTTGTTGCGGTTCCGGCCGATCTTGATGACGACGCTGGCTGCGTTGTTCGCGGCCGTGCCGTTGATGCTGGGGTTTGGCGAAGGGGCTGAATTGCGTCGGCCGCTGGGTCTCGCGATCTTTGGCGGGTTGATCGTGAGCCAGGTGTTGACGCTGTTCACGACGCCTGTGATCTACCTTGCTTTCGACCGGTTGGGCAAGCGGTTCGGGCACAAGGGTTCCGGGGTGGTTGCGTGACCTCCGTGCTCGTTCTCTTGCTGGGAGCGCCCGGCACGCGGTACGGGCCGCCCGATCGTGTTTCGCCAGCCGAATGCACCAAGCAAGGCCACGGAGCAGGCCAATGAACCTCTCCAGGCCCTTCGTGGAGCGCCCCATCGCCACGGTCCTGCTGACCGTTGGCATCGCACTCGCCGGCATCGCGGCCTTCTTCGTGCTGCCCGTCTCGCCGCTGCCGAACGTCGACTACCCGGCCATCTCGGTGACCGCGCAATTGCCCGGCGCCAGCCCCGACACCATGGCCAGCAGCGTCATCACGCCGCTGGAACGACGGCTTGGGACCATCGCGGGCGTCAACGAGATGACATCGAGCAGTTCGACCGGCTCGGGCCGCGTGAGCCTGCAGTTCGACCTCAAGCGCAACATCGACGGCGCAGCGCGCGAAGTGCAGGCGGCCATCAATGCGGCGCGGGTCGACCTGCCTGCGACCTTGCGGCGCAACCCGACCTATCGCAAGGCCAACCCGGCGTCCTCGCCCGTCATCATCCTGGCGCTCACGTCCAAGACCAAGACGCCTGGACAAATCTATGACGCGGTGTCCAACATCGTCAGCCAGCGCGTGTCGCAAGTCCCCGGCGTCGGCGACGTGGAGATTGGCGGTGGTTCGCTGCCGGCAGTGCGCATCGAGCTGCAGCCGTACGCGCTCAACCAGTACGGCATCAGCACGGAAGACGTGCGCGCCGCCATCCAGGCCAGCAATGCCAACCGGCCCAAGGGCGCGATCGAAGGCGAGGGGCGGCGGCTGCAGATCTACACGCCGTCGCCGGGGCTGCGCGCGACGGACTATCGCTCGATGATCATCGCGTGGCGCAACAACGCGGCGGTGCGCCTGTCGGACGTGGCCAACGTGGTCGACGGCGTCGAGAACCGGCGCACCACCGGGCTCTTCAACGGCGAGCCGGCCATCATCATCCTCATCACGCGCGAACCGGGCGCCAACATCATCGAGACCGTCGATGGCGTGCGTGCGCTCATTCCCGAATTGCGTGCGCAGTTGCCGCAAGACATCAACGTGGAGGTGGCGTCGGACAGCACCAACTCCATCCGCGCATCGCTGCGCGAGGTCGAGGGCACGCTGATGATCTCGATCGTGCTGGTGGTGCTGGTGGTGGGGCTGTTCCTGCGCAAGGCACGCGCGACCATCGTGCCGGCAGTCGCCACCATCGTCTCGCTGCTCGGCACCTTTGGCGTGATGTACCTGCTGGGCTTCAGCCTCAACAACCTCAGCCTCATGGCGCTGACCGTGGCCACCGGCTTCGTGGTGGACGACGCGATCGTCGTGCTGGAGAACACCAGTCGCCACATCGAGGCCGGCATGAACCGGCTGGAGGCCGCGCTGCTCGGCGCGCGCGAGGTGGGGTTCACCGTGCTGTCGATCAGCCTGTCGCTGGTGGCGGTCTTCATACCGCTGCTGTTCATGGACGGGCAGGTGGGGCGGCTGTTCCGCGAATTCGCGATCACGCTGTCGGCGGCCGTGTTGATCTCGCTCCTGATCTCGCTGACCACCACGCCCATGATGTGCGCCTGGCTGCTCGCGTCCGAGCCGAAGGAGGACCCGGACGCACCGCCGCGCAAGCGTGCATGGCCGATCCGCTGGGCGGAGAAGAGCTACGACTTCGTGCTGCTCACCTACGAGCACAGCCTGGACTGGGCGCTTCACAGCAAGACCATCGTGATGCTGGTGCTGGTGGCCGTGATCGGCCTGAACTTCTATCTGTTCCAGCATGTGCCCAAGGGCTACTTCCCGCAGCAGGACAACGGGCAGCTCAACGGCGGGCTGCGCGCCGACCAGAGCATCTCGTCGATCGCGCTCGGCGAGAAGCTGAAGCAGGCGGTCGACATCGTGCGCGCGGATCCTGCCGTCGACACGGTGGTCGGCTTTGCCGGTGGCAGCCGCGCGGGTGGCGGCTTCATGTTCGTCAACCTCAAACCGGTGAACCAGCGCGATGCCACCAGCCAGCAGGTCATCGCGCGGCTGCGGCCGCAGCTCGACAAACTCACCGGCCTGCGCGTGTTCCTGGGCCAGGTGCAGGAACTGCGCATGGGCGGGCGGTCCAGCAATTCGACCTATCAATACACGCTCAAGAGCGACAACCTCGGCGACTTGCGGCTGTGGGTCGGCAAGCTGGTCGAACGGCTGAAGCTGGAGGAGTCGCTTACCGACATCGACAGCGACCAGGCGGACAACGGCGTGGAGACCTACGTGACGGTGGACCGCGACAGCGCCGCGCGGCTCGGCCTGAATTCGACCGCTATAGACAACGCGCTTTACAACGCCTATGGACAGCGCTCCGTGGCCACCATCTACGACGAGCTCAACCAGTACGCGGTGATCATGGAATGGGCGCCGCGATTCATGCGCGGGCCGGTGGAACTCAAGGACATGTACGTGCCGTCCGACCCGGTGCTGATCAGCGGCACCGTGCCCGTCCTCACGTCGGCCAACCCGGGCCTGCGCGGCGCCTCGACAGGTTCGCCGCTGGCCAACACCGCGACCACCATGGTGCCGCTGAGCGCGGTGGCGCAGATCTCGGAGCGGGCCATTCCCACGTCGATCTCGCACGAGGGGGGCGAACTGTCGAGCACCATCTCGTTCGACCTCGCGCCCGGTGTGTCGATCGGCGAGGCGCGCGCGATTGTCGAGCAGGCCGGCGCGGACATCGCGATGCCGATCAACGTGCGCGGCAGCTTCAGCGGCACTGCCGCGAGCGCTCAGCAATCGCAGGGGCAACAGGCCTTCCTGATCCTCGCGGCACTGGTGGTGATCTACATCGTGCTGGGCGTGCTGTATGAAAGCCTGATCCATCCGATCACCGTGCTGACCACCTTGCCATCGGCCGGCGTGGGCGCTGTGCTGGCGCTGCTGTTGTTCCGCATGGACTTCTCGATCATTGCGCTGATCGGCGTGTTCCTGCTGATCGGCATCGTGAAGAAGAACGCCATCCTGATCATCGACTTTGCGCTCGACGCCGAGCGTGCGCGCGGCTTGACCGCCACCGAGGCCGTGCGCGAAGCCTGCCTGTTGCGCTTCCGACCGATCCTCATGACCACCATGGCGGCCGCGCTGGGCGCGTTGCCGCTGGCCATTGGCTTCGGCCAGGGCGCTGAACTGCGGCAGCCGCTGGGCGTGTCGATCATCGGCGGTCTCATCGCGAGCCAGTTGCTCACTTTGCTGACCACGCCGGTCGTCTACGTGCTCATGGACAAGCTGCGCCGCCGCTCCGCCAATGAGAAATACCTAAGCCGAAGAATATGACTCGCCCCCAGGCTCCGCGACCCATCGTGCCGCTCCTCCCACCCCCTGCCGGGGAAGGCTTGTTGCTCGCCCCCAGGCTCCGCGCACCTCGTGCGCTCCTCCCACCCCCTACCGGGGGCAACACCAGCGGCCCGGCAAAGCCGGTTCCGCGGTGTTCCTTGAGTTTTTCCAAGGCGGCCTTGCAGGTTGGGCGTTTTGGGGCGGTGGCGGTGGCCGTGTTGTTGGCTGGCTGCGCGGTCGGGCCTACCTACGAGCGGCCGGTGCAGGCGTCGCCCAGCATGTGGAAGGAAGCACCGGCCGTGGAAGGCTGGCTGCCGGCCGCGCCCGCCGATGCGCTCGACCGCGGCGAATGGTGGAAGCTGTTTGGTGACACGACACTGAACGAACTCGCCGACCGCGTGCAGGTGTCGAACCAGAACATCGCGGCAGCCGTCGCCAACTACGACCAGGCCCAGGCGCTGGTGCGCGAGCAGCGCGCGGGCTATTTTCCGACGCTGGGCTTGTCGGCCAACGCACGGCGCAGCGGCGACCGCAGCGTGCCCATCGTGGCGGGTTCCGCCGGCATATCGGTCGACGCGGGCTGGACACCTGACATCTGGGGTCGGCTGCGTTCCGCCGTCGGCAGCGCACAGGCGCAGGCGCAGGCAAGCGCTGCCGACCTGGCCGCGGCGCGCCTGTCGGCCATCGGCTTGCTGGCGACCAGCTATTTCTCGCTGCGCGAGGCCGATGCCGAACTGATCTTGCTGGACGACACCATCCAGGGCTACGAGCGAAGCTACACGATCACCCGCAACCGCTACGAAGCCAGCATCGCGCCGCAGAGCGACGTGCTGCAAGCGCAA
Organism: Variovorax humicola; assembly: GCF_037889915.1. Classification (NCBI taxonomy): domain Bacteria; kingdom Pseudomonadati; phylum Pseudomonadota; class Betaproteobacteria; order Burkholderiales; family Comamonadaceae; genus Variovorax; species Variovorax humicola. Next base: position 105,989 of record NZ_JBBKZV010000012.1, read on the forward strand.
ACGCAATTGGTCAATGCGCGCGCCGAACGCGTGGCGTTGAAGCGCACGCGCGACACGCTGGAGCACGCCATCGCCGCGCTGGTCGGTGCTGCGGCGGCCGACTTCGAACTGGCTGCGTTGACGGAATGGAAACCGACAGTGCCCGCCGTGCCGCTGGGCGTTCCTTCGACGCTGTTGCAGCGCCGCCCCGACATCGCGTCCGCCGAGCGTGCCGTCGCCGCGGCCAATGCGCAGATCGGCATCGAGCGCGCCGCCTACTACCCGAGCCTCACGATCAGCGCTTCCGCGGGCACCACGTCCTTGCGATGGCAGGACCTGTTCAGTGCGCCGCAGTTGGTCTGGTCGTTCGGACTCTCTGCCTCGCAGGTGCTGTTCGATGCCGGGGCCATCGGCGCGCGCGTCGATGCGGCGAGGGCCGCGCATGAAGCATCGGTCGCGCGGTATCGCCAGACCGTGCTCACGGCCTTCCAGAACGTCGAGGACCAACTCACCGCCACTGCCAGCCTCGCCCAGCAGGAATCGCTGCGGCGTGAAGCCTCGGTCGCGGCCGACAAGACCGAGCAGCAGTTTCTCAACCGCTATCGCGCGGGCCAGGTGAGCTACACCGATGTGGTCACGGCGCAGGCCTCTGCGCTGAGCGCGCGCCGCACCGTGCTGCAGGTGCAAGTCAGTCGGCAGGCAGCAGCGGTGGGTCTAATCCAGGGGCTCGGCGGCGGTTGGGATGCGGACTGGCTCCGCAATGCTGACGCCGGGACCACCACTCATTGACGAGCCATCCAGCGATGAACGCGTACTTGCTCTTGATCTCCTTCCTCGCCGCTACCACGTTGCTGCTGCTATGGCGCACCTTGCAGACGCAGATGACGACGCGAGCCAGCTTCAGCTTGCAGACTCCTGTGCCGCCACCCGAGCCGCGCACCGACGCGGACCTGGTCCTGATGCTGCGTGCCCTGTCGACGGAATGCGCGGCGATGCTGCAGCGTGCCGGTGTCGTGCTGCAGCAGCAGTTCGCCTGTGATGAACTGCCGGTCTTCGTGCAACGACAGGGCATCCGGCAATTGCTGGCGAATGTCGTGGAGGTCGGGTGTCGCGCCATGCACGGTGGTGGCACGCTCAAGCTGATGGCCCGGGCGGACGGCTTGCAAGCGGTGGTGCATTTCATGGATGAATATGCGGGTGGCGAGGAAGCCGTGCTCGGGCGCATGTTCGAGCGCGCGTCAAGCGGCCTCCATGCACGCGATTCATCGAAAGACAGCGTCGATGCGATCGTGGCCCACTGCCAGCGCATCGCCAGCGCGCACGGCGGCCGGATCTATGCCGCACCTTCTCCGCTGGGTGAACTCGGTCTCACGCTTCGATTGCCGCTGTGCGCCGTCGTGTCGGTCGAGGCGCCGAGTGATCACACGCCTGCCGCGGATGCTGCGTGAGGAATCGACCGCGCATCCGTACGTTGGCGACGTCCCTCGATGCGGTCCTGCGGTCCGCTGCGGCGCACACCGTCTGATACGACGCAAGCTGAATGCCGGCTGACACCGCGCCTCGCGATAATTGAGGCTCTTTTCAAGGAGTGCGCGTGGATATTGTTTTGCTGGTCAAGGCCGCCATCATGGGCATCGTCGAAGGCCTGACCGAATTCCTGCCGGTTTCATCGACAGGGCACCTGATCCTGGCCGGTTCATTGCTCGGATTCGATGACGACAAGGCCAAGGTGTTCGACATCGCGATCCAGACGGGCGCGATCTTCGCGGTGATCCTCGTCTATTGGCAGAAGATCCACTCGACCATCGTCGCGCTGCCGCGGCAGGCCAAGGCGCAACGCCTGGCGCTCAACGTGTTCATCGGATTCCTGCCGGCGGTGGTGCTGGGCCTGCTGTTCGGCAAGGCCATCAAGGCGCACCTGTTCATTCCGGTGGTGGTGGCCAGCACCTTCATCATCGGCGGCTTCATCATCCTTTGGGCAGAGAAACGTCCACCGGGATCGGTGCGCATCGAGAACGTCGACGACATGACGCCGTGGGACGCGCTCAAGGTCGGCCTGGTGCAATGCTTTGCCATGATCCCGGGTACCAGCCGCAGCGGCGCGACCATCATCGGCGGCATGCTGCTGGGCCTGAGCCGGCAGGCGGCGACCGACTTTTCATTCTTCCTCGCGATCCCGACGCTTATCGGCGCCGGCGTCTACAGCCTCTACAAGGAGCGCGCGCTGCTGTCGATGGCCGACCTGCCGCTGTTCGGCGTCGGACTGGCCTTCTCGTTCATCAGCGCCTGGCTCTGCGTGCGCTGGCTGCTGCGCTACATCAGCACCCACGACTTCGTGCCGTTCGCGTGGTATCGCATCGCGTTCGGGATCGTGGTGCTCGCGACCGCGTGGAGTGGGCTGGTGGTGTGGGCTGAATGAATTGAAACACCCCGAAGCGCCTGCGGCGCCTCCCCTCGAGGGAGCGATACCAGCGGCCCGGCGAAGCCGGTTCCGCGGTGGAAGTGAAACACCCCCGAAGCGCCTGCGGCGCCTCCCCCTCGAGGGGGCGATACCAGCGGCCCGGCGAAGCCGGTTCCGCGGTATCCCTGGCTTTTGACCGCGCCGGTTTCATGCGTCGCGAGTCACGCGAAAGCGTGGTGGAAAACTGACCTAAAGAAGGCTTGCTGCCTCCTCAGCCGAGCAGGTTGCGCAGCGAGGCTTCGGCCGCTGCAACGGTGGTGATCAACTTTTTCATCAGGAGCAGGCCGTCAAGTGGCGCCCGGCGATGAAAGCGATCGGGCATTTGATGCAGATGCCGCCGCCGCAGTGCTCTGATGAGGTCGTGGGGCGCGGTGTCGTGGACGACGGTCTCGACATCGCGATCAAAGCTTTGTTTGCGCACGTCGTCCGCTTCATTGAACGGCGACAGTTTCACCAGTGCCAGTGTGCCGGCGCGCCAGCCGCCGCGCAGCAGCGAATCCAGTAGCACCACGCCCTTGGCCGACGCAGGGTGCTGGGTCGCGCACATCGGCTCAGGAAGGCTGCAAGGCTCTTTGAGTACCTCGGTGTTACTGGTGCACGCGATGAACCGGCCACGATGCATTCCCGTTGGAACCGGCCCCCTTCATCCGCTTCAACCATTCACCATTGGTTGCGTGGCCAGTGCTACGATGCAAGCACAAAAAAGCGACGGCAGAGGAAGCCGTAAAAAAAACATATGCCTAATTCAATTGAAGCACCGTGCCCGGTGCATGAGGCTGCACACGCCAGCGCGCAAGCGACTTGGCGAACCAGCCTGACAAATCCAAAACGCTCAAGGCTTGCCGTGCTCGACGATGTCGTTTTCGTCTAGCACGCGCCATGGCTGTTTCACGACGAGCGCTTTTTGGCAAGCTCGATCTGTCGCTGTTTCGAGCCATCGAATCAGCGACGGCATTCGCCAGACTTCGCGGCAATCCCTATGTCGAGCTGACGCACTGGCTGCACCAACTCTGGCAACTCAACGACAGCGACCTGCACCGGGTCTGCCGCCACTACCAGATCGAGCCGCAATCCGTCGACCGCGATCTGACATCTGCGCTGGCCGTATTGCCCTCGGGAGCAACGTCGCTCAGCGATTTCTCGCATCACATCGGCACTGCCATCGAACGTGCGTGGATTCTGTCGAGTCTCGAATTCGGTGGCCGCTGCATCCGAAGCGGAGCGCTGCTTGCGGCATTGCTGCAAACGCCCGAATTGCGCAGCGCGTTGCTAGGCATCTCTCCGGCCTTCAAGAAGATTCCCGCCGACCAGTTGACGGACTCGTTGACGTCCATCATCGCCGGTTCGCCGGAAGAGCATGAAGGGCCTCACGACGGTTCGGGGCCTGCATCCGCCGTGCCTGATGAGGCCAGCGTCGCCATCGTGGAAGCGTCGGATGAAAAATCCGCGCTCGCCAAATACTGCGCTGACCTGACGCAACGCGCACGTGCCGGTGAGATCGATCCAGTGATCGGTCGCGCACACGAGATTCGCACCATGGTCGACATCCTCCTGCGTCGTCGGCAAAACAACCCCCTGCTGACCGGTGAGGCGGGCGTCGGGAAGACGGCGGTGGTGGAAGGACTCGCGCTTGCCATCGCTCGCGCCGAAGTGCCTGCCGCGCTGCGCGAAGCCCGTTTGTTGAGTCTCGACGTCGGCGCGCTGTTGGCGGGCGCCAGTCTGCGCGGCGAATTCGAATCGCGCCTCAAAGGGCTGCTCGAGGAAGCGAGCCGCTCGCCGCAGCCCGTGATCCTGTTCGTCGATGAAGTTCATACCTTGATCGGCGCCGGAGGCCAGGCCGGCACCGGCGATGCGGCCAACCTGCTCAAGCCCGCATTGGCGCGCGGCACTTTGCGCACGATCGGCGCGACGACGTGGAGCGAATACAAGCGCCACATCGAAAAAGACCCAGCGCTCACACGCCGCTTCCAGGTTCTGCAGGTTGCGGAGCCCGAAGAGACTTCCGCCATCGAGATGGTGCGCGGTCTGGTTGCGACTTTCACCGCGCACCATGGCGTCACCGTGCTCGACGAAGCCGTGCGCGCCGCCGTGCTGCTGTCGCATCGCTATATCCCGGCGCGTCAGTTGCCCGACAAGGCCATCAGCCTGCTCGATACCGCCTGCGCTCGTGTCGCCATGTCGTTGCATGCGCCGCCCGCTGCGGTAGAGCATCTGCGCCAGCGCATCGCGGCCTTGCAGATCGAATTTGAGCTGCTCGAAAAAGAAGGCGTGGTCGCACAGGGCCGGGAAGCGCGCTCGGCCCGCATCGCGGCCATCCAGACGGACCTTGCTTCGCTTGCGGAGGACCAGTCGGCGCAGGAGCAACGCTGGCAGGACGAACTTGGCTTGGTCAGACAGATCCAGGCCTTGCGCGCAGAGCATGCGTCCGACTCCGCCTCGGCCCCGTCCACCGAACTGGCCGCGCTCGAAGCCGAACTCGCTGACCGCCAGCAGGACGCGCCGTTGATCTTTCCGCAGGTCGACGAACGCGTGGTCACCGCCATCGTCGCCGACTGGACAGGCGTTCCGGTTGGCCGCATGGTGAAGGACGACGTTGCCGCCGTTTTCCAACTGCATGCGATGCTCGACCGCCGCGTCATCGGCCAGAGCGACGCGCTGAGGGTCATCTCCGAGCGAGTGCAGACGGCACGAGCCCGCTTGACCGACCCCGACAAACCCGTCGGCGTGTTCCTCCTCGTCGGGCCGTCGGGTGTGGGCAAGACCGAAACGGCGATGGCCCTGGCCGAAGCGATGTATGGCGGTGAGCAGAACCTCATCACCATCAACATGAGTGAGTTCCAGGAGTCGCACACCGTGTCGACGCTCAAGGGTGCGCCGCCAGGCTACGTGGGCTACGGCGAGGGCGGCGTGCTGACCGAGGCCGTGCGCCGCAGGCCGTACAGCGTGATCCTGCTCGACGAGGTTGAGAAAGCGCACCCCGACGTGCACGAGATCTTCTTCCAGGTCTTCGACAAGGGCTGGATGGAAGACGGGGAAGGGCGCCGCATCGACTTCCGCCATTGCACCATCCTCCTCACCAGCAATGCGGGGTCGGACCTGATCAGCAGCCTGTGCGAAGACCCGGCGCTGATTCCCGATGCCACCGTGCTGCGCGAAGCGCTGCTGCCGCAATTGCGGCAGGTGTTTCCGGCGGCGTTCATCGGGCGGCTTTCGGTCGTGCCGTATCTGCCGCTGGGCGAAATCGCACTGGCCGACATCGTTGCGCTGCATCTGAACCGTGTCGTCGATCGCATGCAATTGCAGCATGGGATCGCCTTGAGCTATTCGCGGGCACTCGTCAAGCACATCATCGACCAGTGCGGCACGCACGAAATCGGCGCTCGCCGCCTCATTGGTTTCATCGAGCAGAACCTGCTGCCCGTTCTCTCGCGCCACTGGCTCGGCGCGTTGCAGGACCGGCGAGAAATCAAACGCATTGCCGCGGACATCGCGTCCGATCCGACCCTTCTCAACGACGCGAAAGGAGGAGGCGCCATCGTCTGCCAGATCGAGTTCGCGTGATTTTTTCCACCCCCTTTCTTGTTACCCAGTCAGGATATTCATGGCCAACAGCAGCAGTCAGAAATTCATCGCTCGCAATCGGGCGCCGCGCGTACAGATCGAGTACGACGTGGAAATCTACGGTTCGGAAAAAAAGATCGAACTGCCCTTCGTGATGGGTGTGCTCGCCGACCTTTCGGGCAAGCCCGTCGAGATGCTGCCTCCCGTCGGTGAGCGCAAGTTCCTCGACATCGACATAGACAACTTCGACGAGCGAATGAAGGCTATCCAGCCGCGCGTCGCATTCGCGGTGCCGAACACGCTCTCGGGTGAAGGCCAGCTCATGGTCGACATCACCTTCGAGAGCATCGACGACTTCTCGCCCGCCGCCGTGGCCCGCAAGGTCGAGCCGCTCAGGCAATTGCTGGAGGCACGCACGCAGCTCTCCAACCTGCAGACCTACATGGACGGCAAGGCGGGCGCCGAGAGCCTCATCAACAAGCTCATGCAGGACCCGGCGCTCATGAAGTCGCTCGCCGCAGAGCCCAAGCCCAAGTCGGCCGACGAGAGCGACGCCGAAGCAGCGGCGACCGCCTGATCCGCGCGCAGAACGCACCGCATATTCAGGGAAGGATTCACATGAAGCCAAACAACAAACAGGCCACCACCGCAACGACGAAGTTCGCAGACGTGTCGGACTTCTCCTCCTTGCTCGACAGGGAGTTCAAGCCCAAGACCGAGGAAGCGCGCGACGCCGTCGAAGCGGCTGTTCGCACGCTCGCCGAACAGGCGCTGGTCAACGCCACCACGATGACTGACGATGCCTACAGCAGCATCGAAGCCATCATTGCCGAGATCGACCACAAGCTGTCGGAGCAGATCAACCTCGTGCTGCACAAGGAAGAGTTCCAGAAGCTCGAATCCGCCTGGCGCGGCATGCATCACCTCGTGTCCAACACCGAGACCGACGAGAAGCTCAAGATCCGGTTCATGGATCTGTCGAAGGACGAACTGCGCCGCACGATGCGGCGCCACAAGGGCATCGCGTGGGACCAGAGCCCGATCTTCAAGCGCATCTACGAGGAAGAGTACGGCCAACTGGGCGGCGAACCCTACGGCTGCCTCGTCGCGGACTACTTCTTCGACCACACCCCGCCCGATGTCGAAATGCTCGGCGCGCTCGCCAAGATTTCGGCCGCATCGCATGCGCCCTTCATCGCCGGCTCGTCGCCGTCGCTGCTCGGCATGGAGTCGTGGCAAGAGCTCGCCAATCCGCGCGACCTGGCCAAGATCACCTCGAACCTCGAGCACGCACCCTGGAACTCGCTGCGCGATACCGAGGATTCGCGCTACGTGGGCTTGGCGATGCCGCGCTTCCTGGCGCGCCTCCCGTACGGTGCCAAGACCAACCCGGTCGACGAGTTCGACTTCGAGGAAGAAACCGAAGGCGCGGACCACCGCAACTACGTGTGGAACAACGCGGCCTACGCGATGGCCGTCAACATCAACCGCAGTTTCAAGCTCTACGGCTGGTGCACCATGATCCGCGGTGTCGAGTCGGGCGGCACGATCGAGAACCTGCCGTGCCATACCTTCCCGACCGACGACGGCGGCTTCGACATGAAGTGCCCGACCGAGATCGCCATCTCCGACCGCCGCGAAGCCGAGTTGGCGAAGGCCGGACTCATTCCGCTGGTGCATCGCAAGAACACGGATCACGCGGCCTTCATCGGCGCGCAGTCCTTGCAGCGACCGCAGGAGTACATGGATCCGGACGCCACTGCCAACGCCAACCTCTCGGCGCGCCTGCCGTACCTGTTCGCCAGCACGCGCTTTGCGCATTACCTCAAGTGCATCGTGCGCGACAAGATCGGTACGTTCAAGGAGCGCGACGAAATGCAGCGCTGGCTCAACGAATGGATCATGAACTACGTCGATGCCGACCCGACCAACTCCTCACAGGAGACCAAGGCGCGACGTCCGCTCGCTGCGGCTGAAGTGGTGGTGGAAGACGTCGAAGGAAACCCCGGCTACTACGGCGCCAAGTTCTTCCTGCGCCCGCACTTCCAGCTAGAAGGCCTCACGGTCTCGCTGCGGCTGGTCGCGAAGCTGCCGTCGCTCAAGCAAGCAGCCTGACGCGCACACGGCGAACCTCATTGAAGAAGCGGCGCACCAGACGCCGCATTGAAGAGAAGAAGCATCCGTGCGCCACTGCGTCCGGGTGCGCTGAAACGCAAACCAAGAACCTTTAACTCAGGGAGTCCTCATGTCACAAGACATTTATCTGAAGCTCAACGGCATCGAAGGCGAATCGCCTGATGCGGCCCACAAGAACGAGATCGAAGTCCTGTCCTTCGACTGGAAGATCAAGCAGGAATCCACCATGCACGCCGGCTCCGGCGGCGGCGCCGGCAAGGCGACGGTGGAAGACCTGGAGTTCGTGCACTACGTGGACCGCTCGAGCCCCAACCTCATGAAGTACTGCCTGACCGGCAAGCATGTGCCCGAAGCCATGCTGACCGTGCGCAAGGCCGGCGGCACCCCGCTCGAATACCTCAAGTTCACGTTCACCGACGTCATCATCACCAGCGTCGCGCCCAAGGGCTCGAACAAGGATGAGTTGCGCGTGCTGGAGACCGTTCGCCTGTCCTTCTCGAAGGTCAAGCAGGAGTACACGGTGCAGAACGCGCAGGGCGGCAGCGGCGGCGCCATCACGGCGGGCTACGACATCAAGGGCAACAAGGAGTCCTGATGTCCTGCGGGTCCGGCTTGCCGGGCCCTTTCCGAAGATTTCCGGTCCCGGGTCGGAGGTCGCGCCGCGGCGCACCTGAACACCCGGGCTGGGTCGCTTTCGTCTGACCGTACTCATCGCAATCAACATGGCCCTCCATTTCTTCGAGCCCCGTCGGCCCGATGCCTTGCATCGTCTGTCGGCCGATTCGGCGAGGCATCCGGTCGCTGCATTCTTCCTGTGGATGGCAATGGCGGTTGCGCTGGCCGTGATCACCTTGCCAGCGCAGGCCCAGTATTCGCCCCTCAGGGAGCAGACCGAGCTGGTCATCACGATCACCGCCGCCGACGACGTCAACCCGGACGTCAAGGAGCGGGCGGCGCCGATCATGGTGCGCCTCTACGAGTTGAAGGCCGAAGGCACCTTCGAGTCCGCCGACTACTACTCGCTCGAGAAAAACGACAAGGCCCTGCTCGGCGGCGACCTGCTCGTGCGCGAAGAATTCATCATGCGGCCGGGCGATGTGAAGACCATTCGCCGCAAGTCCCATCCCGACATCACGGCCATCGGCGTGCTCGCCGGCTATCGCGATCTGCCCAACGCCGACTGGCGTGCCGTGCAGAAGATCAATCCAGCGCCCGAGGCCGCTTGGTACCGGGCAGTCGTGCCCGCCAGCAAGGCCAGGCTGGAGATTCAGCTCCAGGCCCAGGGCGTCCGGCTCACGCCCATCGAGTAGTCCCCTCTCTTTCAGAAACATCGACACCATGAACTGGTACAACAAGGTCGCCTGGAGCGAGGGGCTGTTTCTCCGGCCGCAGCTCTTCCAGCAGCAGGAGCGCTACCTCGAGCATCTCGCGCACAAGCGCGCGGCGGCACTGAGCCCGTTCTACTGGGGCTTCAGTCACTACGCCATCGATTCCGAATCGCTTTCGCTCGGCAAGGTGGTGCTTGCCAGCGCCGCCGGCATTTTTTCAGACGGCACGCCCTTCGACACGCCTGGCCAAACGCTGCCGCCCGTGCCGCTCACCATCCTGCCCGAGCACCTGGAGCAGGTCATCTACCTGGCGGTGCCTATTCGCACGCCCAATGGCGAGGAAACCACCTTCGACGATGCAGCGGCGTCGAACGCTTCGCTGGCGCGCTTCTCGGTGTTCGACACAGAACTGCGCGATGCGAACTCCGTCGGACAAGGCCCGAAGACCGTGCAGCTCTCGCGCCTGCGTCTTCGCCTGTTGCCGCAGCGCGAAATGACCGACGCCTGGATCGGCCTGCCGCTGACCCGCGTCTCCATGCTGCGATCGAATGGCAGCATCACCCTCGATTCGCACCTGATTCCGCCGGTCGCCGGCTATGGCGCGAGTTCGTTGCTGACCGACTGGATCACCAACCTGCACGGCCTGTGCCGCCTGCGTGCGCAGTCGCTGGCCGCGCGGCTCAGCGGCAACGACGGTAAATCGAGCGAGGCGGCCGAGGTGTCGGACTTCCTGCTGCTGCAGATCCTCAATCGGTACGAGCCGCTGCTCGAGCACTGGCTGCGTGTGCGCGAGACCTCGCCCGAGGCGCTCTACGTTGCACTGCGCACCCTGAGCGGCGAACTGGCCACCTTCGTGCGCGCGACCACACGCCGTCCGAAGGAGCATCCCGTCTATTTGCACACGAATCCCTATCTGTCCTTCAAGGATCTGGTGGGCGACGTGCAGTCGCTGCTCAACGACGTGCTCGTGCGCAGCGCGCAGAACATCCCGTTGGCCGATCGCGCCAATGGCGTGCGCGTGGCGAGTGTCGATCCGGGCGAGCTGCGAGGCTTTTCGAACCTGGTCTTCGCGGTTGCGGCCCATGCGCCGCCCGATGTGCTTGCTGGCCAGTTTCCTGCGCGCTGCAAGGTCGGCCCCAGCGACCGGCTGCCCGAACTCATCCGCTCGCATCTGCCGGGCATCGCGCTGCAGACGCTGCCGGTTCCGCCGCGTCAGATTCCGTTCAACGCCGGCTTCGTGTACTTCCAGATCGATTCGCGCGGGCCGCTGTGGGAACACCTCCTCAAGCACGGCGGGCTTGCGCTGCACATCGCCGGGGAGATCCCGGGCCTGCGCTTGGAGTTGTGGGGGGTGAGGGAGAAATGAAGATGTGGCCAACCCTTGTGATGCGTGCGCCCTGCATGCGCGCCGTCCGTTCCATCGCATCGACAACCAAGTGAAAGAGCGCCCAACGTGCTGAACAGCCACACCTTGTTCATCGAGTCCTCGGCGATCCCGGTCTTTCAAGGCCGCCTGGTGTTGGAGCCGGTCCGCCTCTCGGGCCGCGAAGGCCTCAACAGCCTCTTCGAATACGAGCTCCTGCTCAAGACCCCCGATGACCTGAACCTCGGTGCCAGCGGCGCAGCCGACTGGAACGTGGACGACTTCATCGGCCGCGAGATCAGCTGCTCGATCCAGCTCGACGGCTCGGGCGAGTTCATCCCCGGCGTGGTCGGCGCCAGCGTGGACCACGTCGGCGCCGGCGTGCGCCAGATCAACGCCCTCATCACCGATGCCGCCCTGTGGGGCGAAGAAGGAAGGCACGTCCAGTACAGGCTGACCCTGCGCCCCTGGCTGCACCTTGCGACGCTCACCACCGACTGCAGGATCTTCCAGAACAAGACCGTCGTCGACGTCCTGGACGAACTCCTCGGCGCCTATTCCTTCCCCGTCGAAAAGCGCCTCTACGGCCTCGAAGGCGCCGCCGCCGGCTTCTACTCGCAGCGCGACTACCAGGCCCAGTACAACGAGAGCGACTTCGCGTTCTTCAGCCGACTGTGCCAGGAATGGGGCATCAGCTACCACTTCGAGCACAGCGAAGGCAAGCACCGCCTGGTCCTCGGCGACGCGATGGCCGCCTACCGGGAGAACGGCAGCCAGGCGTACCGGCAGGTCGAATACCACGCCCCCGGCTGGAAGGTCGATGCCGAATACATCCACAGCTTCGTCGCCCGGCACCAGCTCACCAGCGGGCGCTACACCACGCGGGACTATGACTACACGCGCCCGCGCGCCGACCTCACCCAGAGCCGCAGCGAGCCGCGCGCCACCGGCCAGGCCGTTGGCGAGGTCTACCAGTGGCACGACGGCAAGTCCGGCAGCCACTACGCCCAACCCAAGGCCGGCAGCGCCGAGGCCAACGATCCGCACGACGAAGGGCGCCAGTTCGCCCTGCTGCGCATGCAGGCCCTGCGCACGCACGGCGCAAGAGCCCAGGCCAGTGGCAACCTCCGGGGCATGGTCCCCGGCTGCACCTTCAAGCTGGCGAAGCATCCGCGCGAGAAGGCCAACGCCGAGTACCTGATCCTCGACACCACCTTCCTGATCGAGGACGTGGCCCAGGACAGCCAGATCGGGGATGCCGCGCCTTCCAGAAGTCAGCAATGGAAAGTCCAGGTCGACTTCACCGCGCACCCGGTCAAGGAGCCGCTGCGCCCGGAGTTCACCCAGCCCAAGCCCTATGTCCGTGGCCCGCAGTCGGCGCTGGTGGTCGGACCCGAGGGCCAGAACCTCTGGACCGACCACCTTGGCCGCATCAAAGTCCAGTTCCCATGGGATCGAGTGGGCGAGAAGAACCAGCACGCCACCTGCTGGGTGCGGGTCTCCAGCGAATGGGCGGGCAACCAGCTCGGTGGCATGCACATCCCGCGCATCGGCCAGGAAGTCATCATCAGCTTCATGGAGGGCGACCCCGATCTGCCTGTCTGCACCGGGCGGCTGTACAACCAGAACAACCTGCCGCCATGGGCCTTGCCGGGGCAGAGCGCCTTGTCCGGACTGCGCTCGCGTGAACTCGCCGAGGACGGTGGCGGCAACAGCGCGGCCGGGCGCTCCAATCATCTGGCGCTGGACGATACCGCCGGCAAGATCCAGGCGCAGCTCAAGAGCGACTACCAGAGCAGTTCCCTGAGCCTGGGCCACATCACGCGCATCGAAGACAACGCCGGGCGCAAGGACGCGCGGGGCGAAGGCGCCGAACTGCGAACGGACGGCCATGGCGCCGTGCGCGCCGCGAAGGGATTGCTGATCACCACCGATGGTCGATCCAGCGCGGTCGGCGGCGCCCTGAGTCGGGATGAACTCGTCAGTTGCCTGGAAAAGGCGCTCGCCATCGCCAAGGACCTTGCCAAGGCTGCGGACCAATGCCAGGCCGGCTCGCGCGAGACCTTGCCCCAGCAGCACCTGAGCGACGCGGTCGACGCCCTCGGCCACGGCACCGGGCCTGAGTCCAATTCGAAGGGAAATGTGCTGGGCGGACAGCCCGTACTGGCCTTCAGCGGCGCAGCCGGCATCGCCAGCGCCACCCCCAGGGACCACGTGCAATACGCCGGGCTCAACATCGACACCGTCGCCGGCCACAACCAGCAGCACTACGCTGACCAGTCCATCCTGCACACCGCTGGGCAGGACATCGAGCAGGTCACCGTGCGAGGCGATATTCGCAGCATCGCGAACAAGGGCAAGCTCATCCAGCAGGCGCAGCACAACAGCGTCGAGATCACCGGTCAGAAGACCGTCACGCTGACGTCCACCGAAGAGGATGTGATCGTGCGGGCCAAGAACAGCATCACGATGGCGCTGGAAGACGGCACCTATCTGCGGCTGGCCAACGGACAGGTCCTGTTCGGAATGAACGGTCAATTCAAGGTGATGTCCGCGGGCCGCCTGTTCACGGGTCCCAGCACCCTGCCGGTGGAACTGCCCGAGTTCAACCGCATCGATCAGGCGCAGCAAATCAAGCTGCACAACATCGCCGGCAAATCCGAAGTAGCTGCGCAGCGGGACTTCAAGATCGTGAAGAGCGAAGGTGGAAGCATCGGTGACAAGTCGGGCGGGGATGCTCTATCGAAGCTCAAGACAGATCAACCGTTCGACATCGGTTGAAGAGCGCAGACCGTTTGCAGGGAACAAACAAATGAAATACACACGCCCCGCCGCAGTCCTCGCACTGACGGCAGGCAGCATTCTTCTTGCTGGCTGCAGCCTGGGCGGCATGGGCGGACCGTATCCCGGCATGCCGGAGTTGCAGTCCGCACCCAAGTACGAAGCACGCGGACGGCCTGAGTGGATACCGCCGGCGGATGGGGGATCGGGTCGGCCGCGTGAGGTAGCACCGCCCCGGGTTTTGTACCGTATCGATGAGAACAGGTATTTCGAAGATGCCTCGGAGGCCGGACGATTCTGCGAGAACGGCAGTCCGATCCACTACGTCGACAAGGCCCGAGGCATCCGCAGCTACGTAGTGAACATGGATGGGGCTTCGATGGGGGCCAACTTCATCATCGACGCGGCGAACGACGAATACCTGATCGGCCCCGTGACGCGCGGCAACACCGACTGTTCGTCTGGTGGAGGTGGCTGCGGGGGAGCGCGCTTGCCGTACTCGACGGATGCGGGGAGGACTTGGAAAAGAGTGGGAGCGCTGTCCCCCTCGGATCCGGTGAGCATAAGCGGCTCTCTTGCCTATTCGACTGGCAACCGCAAGCTCGTTAGTAGCCTTGATCTGTCCCAGGCCAATCTCGCCAAAGCCGAGTGGGTGTATTTGCCGAACTTCACTTTCGTGCCACGCAAGCCCCCACTCGACACCAAGTTTCGCTGTACCACTAACGGGAAGGAATAGCCATGAGCGACGAACTCAGCCAACTCACGCCCGTCCATCCAGACCAAGGTAGGTGCCAATGGGTCCAAGGCGTCATGACCGGCATCGACCGCGACAACCCTGTTAGCACGCATACCGTGGGCATCCCGCATCTGATGCTCGGCACCATCATCTTTGTGCACGAAGTCAATGGCCTGTGCGGCGCAGATCCGATCGCCAGGGGTTGCCGATTGGCGCGTAGACGTGCTGCTGTGCCTCGACACAGACAGCTTCGTTGACAAACGGTGCACAGAAAAGATCAGGGAAGGAACAAGATGAAATTCACACGAACCGCCGCAGTCCTCGCACTGACGGCAGGCAGCATTCTTCTTGCTGGCTGCGGCCTGGGCGGCATGGGGGGACCGTATCCCGGCATGCCGGAGTTGCAGTCCGCACCCAAGTACGACGCACGCGGACGGCCTGAGTGGATACCGCCGGCGGATGGGGGATCGGGTCGGCCGCGTGAGGTAGCAGCGCCCCGGGTTTTGTACCGTATCGATGAGAACAGGTATTTCGAAGATGCCTCGGAGGCCGGACGATTCTGCGAGAACGGCAGTCCGATCTACTACGTCGACAAGGCCCGAGGCATTCGCAGCTATGTGGTGAACGTGGATGGGGCTTCGATGGGGGCCAACTTCATCATCGACGCGGCGAACGACGAATACCTGATCGGCCCTGCGACGAGGGGCAATACCGACTGTTCGTCCGGTGGAGGCAATTGTGGAGGCATTCGAATGCCGTACTCGACAGATGCGGGCCGAACTTGGAAACGAGCGAGCCCGCCACTAACAAGCGGCTATGAGATCTATCTGATTGGCGACAGCCTGTTCTACGCCGGCCAGCGGGTAAAGCTCTCTGAAGCATCCATCGGAGACGAAGCGTGGAAGCAGTATTACCTAGTCGGTGGCAATGAGTTGCCGCCTCTCCGCAGGCCCCCCCTCGACTCCAAGTTCCACTGCACCACCAAAGCGAAGGAATAGCCATGAGCGACGAACTCGGCCAACTCACGCCCGTCCATCCAGACCAAGGTAGGTGCCAATGGGTCCAAGGCGTCATGGCCGGCATCGACCGCGACAACCCTGTTAGCACGTATACCGTGGGCATCCCGCATCTGATGCGCGGCACCATCATCTATGTGCACGGAGTCAATGGCCTATGCGGCGCAGATCCGATCGCCAGGGGTTGCCGATTGGCGCGTAGACGTGCTGCTGCACCTCGACACAGACAGCTTCGTTGATAAACGGTGCACAGAAAGATCAGGGAAGGAACAAGATGAAATACACGCGACCCGCCGCAGTCCTCGCACTGACGGCAAGCAGCATTCTTCTTGCTGGCTGCGGCCTGGGCGGCATGGGGGGACCGTATCCCGGCATGCCGGAGTTGCAGTCCGCATCCAAGTACGACACACGCGGACGGCCTGAGTGGATACCGCCGGCGGATGGGGGATCGGGTCGGCCGCGTGAGGTAGCAGCGCCCCGGGTTTTGTACCGTATCGATGAGAACAGGTATTTCGAAGATGCCTCGGAGGCCGGACGATTCTGCGAGAACGGCAGTCCGATCCACTACGTCGACAAGGCGCGGGGCATTCGCAGCTATGTGGTGAACATGGATGGGGCTTCGATGGGGGCCAACTTCATCATCGACGCGGCGAACGACGAATACCTGAGCGGCCCCGTGACGCGCGGCAACACCGACTGTTCATCTGGCGGAGGCGGTTGCGGCGGAGCGCGCCTGCCGTATTCGACGGATGCGGGGAGGACTTGGAAGCGGGCGACTCCCAGGTATTCCGGGGGCTACGCGGTCTACATGAGCGGCGACAAGGTCTACAACTCTGCGGCATGGGCCTACATGCAAGAGCTTGCCGGCGGCATGAGTGCTTGGAAGGACGGGCAGCTCAGCGCCTTTCCCAATCCCGTCAAGTCCCCCCTCGACACCAAGTTCCACTGCACCGACAAAGGGAAGGAATAACCGTGAGCGACGAACTCAGCCAACTCACGCCCGTCCATCCAGATCAAGGCAAGTGCCAATGGGTCCAAGGCGTGATGACTGGCATCGATAGGAACAATCCTGTTCGCACGCATACCGTCGGTATCCCCCATCTGATGCCAGGCACCATCATCTTTGTGCACGGAGTCAATTCTGAAGGGGAGTGGTACGAAGAGGCAGCGAAGCAATTCGCCGAGGGTCTGAAAACCCGCCTCGGGCGCGATGATCTGGAGGCGGCGGTGTACGTGAGGGCAGATAAGCGCTTCAACGGAAAAAACACCAGAGGCGCGCGCGCCCGCTCCCCCATCCTCCCCTTCTACTGGGGCTACAGCGTCCCACCCGAGAAGCGGCTGGTTGTCCTGGGCACCGGCATCGAGTGCCACCCCGACGGCAGCATGGGCGCCCTGTGCGACGAGCACGGCAACCCCTTGCGCAAGGACGGCACCTGGGGCGGCGGCCCCTTCCAGAACGGCACCGGCAGCCTGCTGCCCTTCTGGCAGGAGGGTGGCTTCAAGAAGAAGATCCTCCACGACATCGTCAGCCTCGACTGGCTCAACCCCTTCCTGGGACGCCACCTGTTCGACTGCCCCGACCGCCGCTACTACGCCCACGCCGCGCGCCGCCTCGCGCACCTGGTCAAGACCATCCGAGGCGACCTGCCCAACGAACCCATCAACATCGTCGCCCACAGCCAGGGCACCATGGTCGCGCTGTGCGCGCTGTTCTACCTCGACAAGGACGGCGTGCGCGGCCCCGACACCGTCATCCTCAACAGCTCGCCCTATCACTTCGACACCAAGGTCACCGACT
Organism: Variovorax humicola; assembly: GCF_037889915.1. NCBI lineage: Bacteria > Pseudomonadati > Pseudomonadota > Betaproteobacteria > Burkholderiales > Comamonadaceae > Variovorax > Variovorax humicola. Next base: position 123,148 of record NZ_JBBKZV010000012.1, read on the forward strand.
TCCTGACAGCCGCCGGCGGCGCCAGGGACGTGCAGAGCGAAGAGGCGCGGGTCAACACCTTCGCCAAGGCCGCCGAGATCATGCAAAAGGCCAAGGACAAGTTCAGCTACGTCCCTGCCCCCAAAGCCGAATGCACCCACCAGCCCGTGCACCGGCACAAGTACGACGACAAGATCTTTGTCCACCAGCCATCGGACAACCCCAAGTGGAAGGCCGAAATCGGTGCCGGCGACATCGGCAAGGACAACCTCAAGTGGTGGAGCATCCCACTGCACGACCGCGACAACCGCGGCAAGCTCTTCGTCAACTTCAACCCGAGCGACCGCGTGATCGGCGTGTCGGCCGTCGAGGGCATCGGCTGGCGCGGCATACCGCCCCGGTACTTCGGCAAGCTCGGCAACAACGTCATGCAGCGCATGTTCGTGCGTGGCAGCAAGGAGCAACCGTTCGTCGTCGGTGACCGGACCGGCTACCGGCAAGCCTGTGCGGCGCAGATCCGATCGCCCAGGGGTTGCCGATTGGCGCGTCGATGTGCTGCTGTGCCTCGACACAAACAGCTTCGTTGACAAAACGGCGCATAGAAAAGATCAGGGAAGGAACAAGATGAAATTCACACGAACCGCCGCAGTCCTCGCACTGACGGCAAGCAGCATTCTTCTTGCTGGCTGCGGCCTGGGCGGCATGGGTGGGCCGTATCCGGGCGTGCCGGAGCTACGGCCTGCGGGCAGTGCCGACCTACGCGGACGGCCTGAGTGGATACCACCCTCATCGGGAGGTGCTCAGAAGGTTGCAGCGCCACAGGTGGCCTATCGGATCGATGAGAACAGGTACTTCGAGATCGTTCCCAAGACCGAGGGGGCGTGCTATTTCGCCGACCTGTACTACACCGACAAGGCAAAGGGCATTCACAGTTTCATCTATGACTGGAAGCCGGGCTACAACTTGAGAACCGACTTCATCATCGATGCAGCCAACGACCAGTATCTGATTGCGCCCGTCACGCAGGGCAACACCGACTGTTCGTCTGGTGGAGGCGGCTGCGGGGGAGCGCGCCTGCCGTATTCGACGGATGCGGGGAGGACTTGGAAACGGGCAGACGCACTGTCTCCTTCAGATGGAATGAGCGTAAGCGGCTCCATCGCCTACGAGATTGATCAAGATCGACTCGTCAACAGCCTTGACCTTTCCGGAGACAGATTTGAGATGCGCGATTGGAAATACATGCAGAAATTCGCTCCACCTCTTCGCAAAGCTCCCCTGGACACAAAGTTCCACTGCAGCGCGAAAGGGAAGGAATAACCATGAGCGACGATCTCAGCCAACTCACGCCCGTCCATCCAGATCAAGGCAAGTGCCAATGGGTCCAAGGCGTCATGACCGGCATCGACAGGGAGAATCCTGTCCGCACCCACACCATCGGCATACCGCACCTGATGCCCGGCACGATCATCTTTGTGCATGGGGTAATTCTGAAGGGGAGTGGTACCGCGATGCGGCAGATCAGTTTGCTACTGGTTTGGGCAAGAGGCTCGGAAGAGGTGATCTACGTCCCCTCGTGGTCGACCCGGACAACAAATATCGATTCCGCCGAAGAGACAAGGACGGCAACCGCTACCGCTCCCCCATCATCCCCTTCTACTGGGGCTACAGCGTTCCACCCGAGAAGCGGCTGGTCGTCCTGGGCACCGGCATCGAGTGCCACCCCGACGGCAGCATGGGTGCCCTGTGCGACGAGCACGGCAACCCCTTGCGCAAGGACGGCACCTGGGGCGGCGGCCCCTTCCAGAACGGCACCGGCAGCCTGCTGCCCTTCTGGCAGGAGGGTGGCTTCAAGAAGAAGATCCTCCACGACATCGTCAGCCTCGACTGGCTCAACCCCTTCCTGGGCCGCCACCTGTTCGACTGCCCCGACCGCCGCCACTACGCCCACGCGGCACGCCGCCTCGCGCACTTGGTCAAGACCATCCGAGGCGACCTGCCCAATGAACCCATCAACATCGTCGCCCACAGCCAGGGCACCATGGTCGCGCTGTGCGCGCTGTTCTACCTCGACAAGGACGGCGTGCGCGGCCCCGACACCGTCATCCTCAACAGCTCGCCCTATCACTTCGACACCAAGGTCACCGACTTCCTGACAGCCGCTGGCGGCGCCAGGGACGTGCAGAGCGAAGAGGCGCGGGTCAACACCTTCGCCAAGGCCGCCGAGATCATGCAAAAGGCCAAGGACAAGTTCAGCTACGTCCCCGCCCCCAAGGCCGAGTGCACCCACCAGCCCGTGCACCGGCACAAGTACGACGACAAGATCTTTGTCCACCAGCCATCGGACAACCCCAAGTGGAAGGCCGAAATCGGTGCTGGCGACATCGGCAAGGACAACCTCAAGTGGTGGAGCATCCCACTGCACGACCGCGACAACCGCGGCAAGCTCTTCGTCAACTTCAACCCGAGCGACCGCGTGATCGGCGTGTCGGCCGTCGAGGGCATCGGCTGGCGCGGCATACCGCCCCGGTACTTCGGCAAGCTAGGCAACAACGTCATGCAGCGCATGTTCGCGCGCGGCAGCAAGGAGCAACCGTTCGTCGTCGGTGACCGGACCGGCTACCGGCAGGCCTACTTCTACACGCAGATGGACCGCAAACCGGTCGTCTCCGGAGAGAACTTCGACGGCCCCGCCTGGACCACCAGCGATGGCGTCGCACTGCAGACCGCCAACGAGAACTGGCACTACCTCGACGGCGGAAGTCCCAACAGGCAGTGGTTCATTCCTTCGGAAAAAATACTGAAACTGCTGTCCGCCCACGGCGACGTCAGCCCGCGCGGCGACGGCGGCCAAAGCGAGTACGTCACCATCAACGCACCGTTGGTGCCGGTGCCGGCGGAACTCGGGCCGGACTTCGACCTGCCCGCAGTGCGCTACGACGGCGAAGCCGGTGTCGACGCGGACGGCAAGCCTGTCGCCGCCAATCAGGAACAGAAGGAGGACTTCAAGGAAGACGTGGAATTCATGGAGCGCCGGGAGATCACTGTCGTAGACAACAACGGTTTCAAGTACAAGCGCTTCGAGACCTGGGAAGTGGTCGAGCAGCGCAGGCGTGACGCGGTGGGGCAGCGCGTGGTGTCGCCAACCAACCATGCGCAGATTCTTCGATATTCAGGCGACAACGGCTTTCCGGTTGAGCGCGTCCTCAGCTACGACATCACCGTCGGCCAAGGCTACGCATGGGGCGATGAAAGGTATTGGAACTACCTGCTCGATCTGGCGGACTGGAAGAACAGCGATCCGTACTACTTCAGCGGCGAGTTGACCGAGAAGATCGGCGACGTGCCCCCCGGCATCGACAAGACCACCTCGGCCATGGCCGACGACCCTCGCCCGTCGCCCGCCGGCCTCGGTCAGCCTGAAGGCACGCGATGAGCGAGCGTCGCGCCCGCTACAGCCCCTGGATGCCAGGCCAGGCCACGTCGACCGCGCTGCTGGGCGTGATCGGTGCCGGACTGAGCCTTGACCAGCATCCCGCGCACACGCTCTGGGCGCAGGTCGAACGGGCCGCAGGCGGCCGGATTCCGCCGCCGGCCCCGGCCGGCTCGCTGGCGCGATGCCGGGCGCAGGCCGAACTGTTCCGCGCGGCGGCGCTCAGGGGAGCGCTGCGCCACTGGCCAGCCGATGGCGACGCACCGGCGGAGTTCGTCGAGAGCTACCCCCTGCCGACCATGGCCTTCGCGCCATCGACGCCTCGTGACACCAGCACGTTGGGAGGCTGGGCCGGTGCACACAATGCCCGGCTGCGCCGCGCCTTGCGCTGTGGCGCCGGCATGCCGTTTCACGACATCGTTCAAAGGACCCCCGTCCAGGTCACTACGAACAATGACTTCTTGTGGCACCAGATCTTCGATTCCTTCGATCAGGCGGATGACCTCAACAGCCTGCTGCTGTGGGCCGAAGAAGGCTACGCGATCCGTTCGGAACTCGACAGCTGGCAGAACGAGCGCAACGAGCCGCTGGAGTCGATCCTCTCCCGCGGCAAGGCCGCCAGTGACTGGAGCGACTGCTTTTGCGCCTTGCTGCTGGCGCGGTCGGCTTCCGCCGAGTGGTTGCGCGAGCTGTCGATGCACGTCCACGATGCGAGCCGTGTGACGCGATTGGCCAACGGCAGCAGCGCCCGCACCGCACATGCGTTCGGAGGGCTGACGGGCGGGAGGGTCCACACCGCTCAGTACATCTTCCCTTCGCCCACGTCGTCCATCAAGACGGCGCACGTGCCCGAACCTTGGAGCAAGGTGCAGGTGGCGCAGTACGACGGGATGCCGGTGCTGGCCTGGGTCTATCGGCCGCAATTGGCGAGCTATCTGGGTGGCGACCAGAAACTGCTGCCGGCGCAGTCCCGGGTCGAGCGTCTGACGGCCTCCATTCGCGCTGCCGTGGATGTCTTGCTTCAAGGCAAGGTGCCCGCGCGCATCCTGTTCGATACCGGCACCGGCGAGGGCCGGGAGCAGCGCAAGGCGTTGCTGGTACAGGCCGTGAAGGCCGCGCTGCCGGCCTGCGATCTGTTCAACGTGAAGGTCGGCTACGACTTGTGCGAAAGACTGGGAGACACCGGCGCGGCGAGCGCCTTTGTGGGCCTGGGCCTGGCGAGTCTGGCCGCCTGGGAAACCGGCGCCACTGCGCTGGTGATCGGCGCCCGGCGCAACGATGGCGCGACCGTCCTGGCGCTGCAACCCATGACCGCAGCCTATCGTGCCCTGTTCAAGAAGCGTCCCTATGAAGCGACCTGAAGCGCTTCGCCCGCGACGTGATCCAGCCTCCAAGGAGTCACCCCATGGTTAGAGGAATCATCCTGGTCGGCGACAGGACCAGCCACGACGGCGTCGTCATCACGGGCTCGGAGATCGACGTTATCGATGGCCGTCCGATTGCCCGCCTCGGCGATCTGGTGGACTGCCCGGTACGCTACCCGGGCGGAGTCCCGCATGGCATCAACCGGATCATCGAGGCCGACGTGACAACGATGCTGAACGGGCGTCCGATCGCCCTGGAAGGGCACCGCACCGAGTGCGGCTGCACCTTGATCGCGAGCGGGCATGGAAGCATCGGCTGAACGGCGTTGAGCCGCAACAACAAAGAGGGAGGTAGTCAGGTATGAGAGATAAATCTCTGTCCGTGAGGGCAGGCAGCGTCAGGCGCAGCCGGGCGAGAGAGGTATTCGTGACGCCTCCTGGACCTGGATCTGCACGGGCCTCCGTCTCGGGCAGCAACTCCACAGCAGTCATTCTCGACCACGATAAATCGCGCAAAGACACAAGCGATGCGCCAGCCGGCATCGCGGAGCAAAGCGGTGGCAATGCCTACGTGGGTCTCGTCCTGATCAGCTTCTCTTCATTCCTATCCATCCCGTCCTCTCTGCGCTGATTTCCAATGAACATGAATGTAGAACTCGGCTCGCCCGTGATCGGCGGTGAAACAGCTCGGCAAGGCGGCAATGGCAAGCCTCCTGGCGCACATGCGTCGCCGGAGACAGTGCCCAAGGCGGTCCAACTGGCCCCCGAGCCGCCCCAGGCTGCACGCCTGGCCGCCGTCAAGGCCGCCGAAAACCCGCTGCTCGAAGCCGCCTACCCCCTGCTTCGCGTGCTGGGCGAGCTGCCCAAGGAACTCTCCGACGAAGGGATCGATGTCCTTCATCGTTTGCTGATGCGCGAGGTCACTACCTTCCAGGCGATTTGCAGCGACGCGCAGATCAAGCACGAGCACGCGGTAGCGGCCAGCTATGCGTTGTGCACCGCCGTCGACGAAGCGGTCAACCGCACTGCTTGGGGCGGTGGAGTGGACCGCAACACGGGCACATGGGCCAAACGGCAACTGGCCCAGGCGTTCCATGACGACAGCCATGGTGGAGACAAAGTCTTTCTGCTGATCGGACGGCTGGCCGTTTCGCCGCAGGAGCACATCGATCTGCTCGACTTGCTGTTCTTCATCCTGTCCCTGGGCTTCGAAGGCCGCTACCGTTCGCCCGCCAATGGCAGGCGCCAACACGACGCCATTCGCCATCGCCTCTACGACATCGTCTCGGCCGCGCGAGGCGAGGTGCCGCGCGCGCTTTCTCCACATTGGAAGGGTGTTGCCGCCGGCAGGTTCAAGCTGCTGTACACCGTGCCGGTGTGGGTCACGGTCTCGGTGTTGGGCCTGGTCTTGCTGGGGCAGTACTCCTGGTACAAGTACCAGCTCGTGCAGGCCAGCGCCGAGGTGGAGGCGAGCATTCGCGCCATCGGTGCGATGCAGCCGCCGCCGGCGGTCGCGCACAAGTCGCTGCGGCTGAAGGAACTTCTCGCGCCCGAGATCGCGCTCGGCAGCGTGAGCGTGGAAGAAGACGCCGAGCACAGCGCGGTCAGCTTCAGGGGCGATGACATGTTCGTGCCCGGCCAGGCACGGGTCAATGCCAAGATCCTGTCCACCATCGCCAAGGTCGCCAACGAGATCAATGAGGTCTCGGGCGCCGTGCGCGTCACGGGCCACTCCGACAACCGGCCCATCAAGACACGCCAGTTCCCCGACAACCAGGCGCTGAGCGAGAGCCGTGCTGCCGCCGTGGCGGAGGTGCTGAAGAGCAGCGGCGTGGCGTCCGATCGGGTCCAGGTGGAAGGCAAGGGCGACGCCGAGCCGCTGGCCGACAACGCCACTGCCGCGGGGCGCGCGCGCAATCGCCGGGTGGACATCGTGGTGACGCAGCGCGATTCGCCCACATCCTTGTCAAGCCGCCGCTCCGCCGTGCAGATCGATTGAGGAACAACCCATGAGCAGAAGAGTGATCGTGTTGGGCGACCGCGCCACCCACGTCGACAAGATGGTCGGTTGAAGCGCCCGGAAAGTTTTCATGCAATTTCTCAATTCATTTCTCGGTTTTGTTTTTTCCCGGGCCATGCTGGCCTTCATTGGCCTGGTGGTGTTGGGGCTGGCGATCTGGTTCATCGGCCCTTTGCTTGCGATGGACGGGCTGCGGCCGCTGGCCGCGGTGGGAGTGCGCATCAGCCTGATGGTGCTGCTGTTGGTCTGCGCGATCCTGTGGCTCGCCCCCGGGCCGATCAGCCTGGCTGGTGTGGCAGCCCTGTGTTTGCTGACATGGCATGCCGGGCCGGTGCTTTCGTTCGGCGCGGCGCGGCCGCTCGAACCTGTGTGGGTGCGCGCGACGGTGATCGGCGGCCTCGTGCTGATCTGCGCAGCCTATTGGCTGAACAAGCTCTGGCAAGCCATCAAGGAAGACCCGGACACGCTCGTCAATCTCTTTGCAGCCAGGACCGAAAAAGACAAGCAAAGGCGCGAGTCCAAGGGGAAACTCAAGAACGTGACTGCTTCGGTGCAGGTGGCCGTGGCCCAGCTCATGAATCTGCGGGGCAGTGGCGGTCTGCGCCGGGTCTTCGAAGGCAAGCGCTACCTGTATGACTTGCCGTGGTACATGATCGTCGGCAGTCCCGATGCCGGCAAGACGACCGTGGTGTTGAACTCCGGGCTGCAGTTTCCGTTGGCGCGCAGGATGGTCGGCGCTTCCAGAAACATGGCCGCCAGCACTGCTGGCGGCACGACGCACTGCGACTGGTGGCTGAGCAATGAGGCGGTGCTGATCGACACCGCGGGTCGCTACACCGAGCAGGACAGCGACGCCGCCACAGAGTGGCACGGCCTCCTTGGCCTGCTGCGCAAGCACCGCACGCGCGCGCCGATCAACGGCGCGATCGTGGCGCTGAATACGGCCGAGCTGTTGGGAATGAAGGATGCGGATCGCCTGCATCACGCCGGCGCGGTGCGCGACCGCCTGGCGGAGTTGCGGCAGGAACTGGGCATTCGCTTCCCGGTGTATGTGATCGTCACCAAGACGGACCTGCTGAGTGGCTTCTCGGAATACTTCCAGTCGCTCACCAGCGAAGGGCGCACCCAGCCCTGGGGCTTCACCGTGCCCTACGAAGGCCTGAAAGGCAAACAACGCACCTCGGCGGTCGACATAGCAGCCAACCGTGAGGCACTGCGCGCGCAGTTGGGCACCGAATTCGGTCTGCTTCGAGGTCGGTTGAATGCCGGGGTGCGTGCACGGTTGGCCGAAGAGTACGACCTCGAGCGCCGCCATCTGCTGTTGGGCTTGCCTCAGGAACTACCAGGCTTGATTGGCCCGCTGGTGCAGGTGATCGACGAAATCTTCCTGGATTCGCGCTTCGACACCACGCAACTGCACAACACGCTGCGCGGCGTCTACTTCACAAGCGGTGCGCAGGCTCGAGTGCCGATCCCGGCCGACAAAGACACGTTGATGCAGCGCTTGTGGCGTGGCTTGGCCGTGGCTGACGGGGCGGCCGCGTTCGGAAGGAAGAAGGGAGCAGAAGTAGCGGCAGCCGCAGCCGCAACCGCAACCGCAACCGCAACCGCAACCGCAGCCGCAGCCGCAGCCGCAGCCGCAGCCGCCGCCGCAGCCGCAGCCGCAGCCGCCGCCGCAGCAGCAGCAGCAGCAACCAAATCAGGCGAGCAGACCAAGGCCGGCGCGGGTTCCCTGTCCACCGACGTGCCGTCCACCGCGACGCCAGCGTCAGCCTCTGCTGTCGCCGCGCCTGCCGCCGACGCCTCCGATGCCCCGGCACCAATCGGCACAGATGCCGGCCGTGGCAAGCAGGGCTTCTTCCTGCAAGACCTGCTGACCAAGGTGATCATCCCCGAGGCCCACCTGGTGCGGCCCAATCTGCGCTGGGAGTTCCGCTTCCGCCTGATCCGTCTGCTGGGCCCTGCGCTCGCGGTGGTGGTTTTCCTGTGGCTGGCCGGCGCGTTAACGCTGAGCTTCGGCCACAACAAGGATTACCTAGCCACTGTGGGCCAACGCAGCGAGGCGCTTATCGGCCGGGTGCGTACCCTGTTCGCCGGCTTCAAGCCGACCGGCGTGCCCGACGTGCTTAACGGCGCACGCGAGCTGCCGGGCTATCCGGGCCTGGACGTCGACAACCCGCCGGTCGGCTTTCTCTACGGGCTGTACAGCGTGCCGCCGGTGCTCGAGACTTCATCCCGGACCTATGCCCAATTGCAGGACCATATGCTGCTGCCCGCCATCCTGCAGCGCATGGAAGCCGTGCTGGCGCAGAGCGTGCGCGACCAGGATGCGAAGACCGCCTACGAAACCCTGCGCGTCTACAAGCTGCTGCACGACAAGGACCGCTACATGAACGGCGGCGCGCGCGACGTGCGCGAGTGGGTGCTCAGGGACTGGGAGACCACCGAAAGCGCCGCTGCATTCGGTGGCCGGGCATCGATGGTCGGCCACGTGCAGGCCCTGTTCTCGGGAGTGCGCCCAGTGCAGTCGGCCTCGCTGCCGAATGAGGCGCTGGTGCGCGAGGTGCAGGGCTTCCTGAACAGCAACACGTCGACGCAGCGCATCTATGAGCGCGCCAAGGCGGCCCTGCTACAGCAGGCGCCGCAGGAGTTCACTCTGGTGCGCGCCGTGGGGCCGCAGGCGGGCACGGTGTTCTCGCGCGCCGGTGGCCAGCCGCTCGAAAAGGGAGTGCCCGGCCTGTTCACCTACGACGGCTATCACGAACTGTTCGGCAAACGCCTGCCTGAATTCGTGGCGCGGGCACTGGATGACGACGCCTGGGTCATGGGGCGGGGCAAGAGCGCCTTTGCATTGGACAGCCTGCCCAGGAAAGCACTGGACGAAGCGGATGAAAAGCTGCGCAGCAACGCCCTGCAGGAAGACGTCCGGCGCCAGTACCTCAGCGAGTACGCGCAAGCATGGGAGTCCTTCCTCGATTCGATCCGCACGGTCGGCAGCAGCGACGTCACCGGCACCAGCCTGGGTTTCGACTTGAGCGTGCTGCGCCAGTTCGCCGCGCCCGATTCACCGCTGTCGCGGCTCGCGCGTGCGGCAGCGCGCGAGACGACGCTTTCGCGATCGCTCGTCACGCGCGCGCAGCAGGACAAGGGATTCTTCGACAAGGCCACTGACGAATTCGACAAGCAGACGCGGGAGATCGGCAAGAACTTCGGCATTCGCGCCGAAGAGCGGTTGGAGCGGGAGATCGTCGACAACCGCTTCGCCGCACTGCGCGAAGTGGTCACGGGGCAACCTGACATTGCGTTGAGTTCGGGCGTCGGCGCCAGCAATGCGAAGCCCGGGCTCGAAGCCATCTCGGGCCTGATCAACGAGTTCTACACGACGCTGGTGGTGGCCGATACGGCGCTCTCGGCCGGCAGTCTTCCGCCAGGTGGTGCCGCAGTCGGCGCCCGCATGAAACTGGAGGCCGGCAAGCTGCCGGCGCCTTTTCGGGAGGTGCTGACGGCGCTGGCCGACAGTGGCGGCGGCAAGGTGGCCGAAGGCTCGGCCGGCATCCTGCGCAAGCAGGCGCAGGCGCAACTCGACCGCATCATGGGCCTGATGGCAACGCAGGTCAGCGAGCCTTGCCGCCGCGGTGTCGAAGGGCGCTACCCGCTCGCGGCCGTGGCCGAGGATGTCTCGATCGAGGACTTCTCACAAGTGTTCGCCGCCGGCGGCGCGGCGGACGAATTCTTCACCAAATACCTGGCGCCGTTCGTCGATATGAGCGTGCATCCGTGGCGCTACAAGAACCCCGACATGGCGGGCGCGGTGGTGGGCGGCGAAGGCGGGGCCAATGGCACCGCGCCGCAGCCTGTGACGACGGGACCGACGCTGCTCGGAGAGCTGTTGAAGCTGCTCGCGCAGAGCGGCCCCAACCTGGATGCGTTCTACCGTGCACGGCAGATCCGCGAAGTGTTCTTTCGCGACGCGGCCGGCAAGAAGTTCGCCTGGAAGATGGACCTGAAGGTGATGGAACTCGAACCCACCATCACCGACCTGATCATCGACATCGACGGGCAGGGTCAGCGCTATGTCCACGGCCCGGTGCAAGCCTTCCCGGTGAGCTGGCCCGGTCCGCGCGGCGGCTCGACGGCCGAACTGACGGCCAATCCGCGCATCTCCGGCCCGACTTCGACGTTGCAGGCCAATGGGCCCTGGGCACTGTTCCGGCTGCTCGAGAAGGGGCGCATCGTCAGCTCTGCCACGCCGGGGCGCATGAGCGTCGAGTTCCAGTTCGACGGGCGCAAGGCGCTGCTCGACATCAACTCCGGCAGCCAGCCGAATCCGCTCAACAGCGATGTGCTCAAGGGCTTTCGCTGCCCGGGGCGCTTTGCCTGAGGCGGTGGACAGATCCTTGGAGCATCGAGACATGAACGACACCCCTGCAGCGTCCGAAGCGCCGGATGCGGACTTCGATCTGCGCGAACTCGCTCATCTTGGCGACCGGCAACAGGCACAAGCGTTGGACGATCCGTTCGGCGTGCTCGACATCGCCGGGGCGAGGTCGCGCCCGGGGGCGGGCCCGCTTGCCGACTTGCTTGGCGAGCAGCCGCCACGGGCGGCCGCTGCGGCCTTGAATGTCGCGAGTCTTGCGGATGCCACCTCAGATGTGGCGGCAGCGGAGCTACTGGCTGGAGATTCCACCGAGCGGCAGCAGTCGGTTCGCGCGTTGTTCGACGACCTGCACGCGGAGTTCACTCGCGTCGTGCGCGACCAGGCCCAGCTCACTGGTGCCGCCGATTGGGAAGGCGCGTCTGCGCCAGAGGCTCCGGGCGGACCCAGCCTGGAAGAGCTGAGCCGGGATGGGGAGAAGTACCCCATGCTGCGCGATATCCTGCGGCCGCGCGACAACATCGACAAGCTTTTCGACGGCTTCGTGACGCTGGACCAGCCGATGCCGCTCGCCGGCAAGGCACCGCCGGAGCCGTTGCAGCTGTTTGCGCCGGAACCGGTGCTTGGCACCCAACTCGCCCTCCCGAGCCTTACCCGGCGCGAACACCACGCGCTCTCGCCGGACAGCCATATGCCGATGACGCACGGGCGACCAGCCGACAAGGAGTCCGACGCAGAACTGGAGCCAGGGCGGAACGCCGGGTCAACGAGCCGGTGGAAGCCATGAACATGGCATGGCCGCGCATGGCTCTCCTGATTCGGCCGGATCCAGGCTCTCGATCGCGATTCCTCCGCAACGAAGGCTCTCGTTCTCCTGGCCGCCACCGGGCATCTCCCGGATTGCTGGCCGCTCGCACTCGTCGGCATTTTTCCCCAACCTTCAATGAACCCACCGTCTCCTTTGACCAGCGCCCCAGGCCCCTCCCTGTCCTTCCGAGCATGGTCCCACGCCAAGTCCATTGCCGAATCACTCTCTCGCGCCGAAGCCTCCGTACGCGCCAAGCCCCAGGAGGCGAATGCGCGCTGGCTGTTGTTCGAACTGCTCTGCGTACTTGGTCAATGGGAACGCGCGCTCAAGCAACTGCAAACGTGGGCCGGCCTGTCTCGCGACAACGAGAGCACGGCGCATGTGATGCGGGGCCTGATCCGTGCGGAGCGCCAGCGCGTCGAAGTGCTATCGGGGCGCATCGACGCGGCGACGTTGACGGCAACCGAGACGCAGTCGCCCGCATGGATGGCGCAGCTCGGCGAGGCGCTGCGGCTGGCCGCTGCAGGTGACGAGGCGGCCATCGAGTCCGCTGACCTCGCGCGCGAGTCGGCGTTGTCACAGGCGCCGGACACGGCAGGCGCCAGCGATCTCCATTCCTTTGCCTGGATCACCGATTCCGATACCCGGCTGGGCCCGGTGTGCGAGGTGGTCCTGGCGGGCGCCTATCGCTGGGTGGCCTTTGACGACCTGGCCTCGATCACAAAGTCCGCGCCTTCGCGGCTGCTTGACTTGGTGTGGGCGCAGGTCGATCTGGTGTTGCGCGATGGCATGCCGCTCAAAAGCTACATGCCAATGCGCTATCCCGTGGGCGCGGGCGATCGCGACGCGCTGCTGATGGCGCGCGAAACAGTGTGGTCCGATGTCGGCCGCACCGGCGTTGTCGCGCGTGGCCAGAAGATGTGGACCACCGACGCGGGCGACATGGCGCTGCTCGACGTCCGGCGCTGCGAATTCATTGGCGCGCCGGCGGACCCGCGCGATGCCGCTGTTCAAGGAGATGGCCATGCCGCAGCCTGACGCTTCCCCCGAAGATGTGCTGACCACCGGCGGCAGTGGGAATGCGAGCGGCATGCATCGCGCACACCCGGTGCACCCTGGCACCCGCTCCCCACGCCCGGCCGACGAGCGCGTGGCGCGTGCGAATGCGCAACTGATGCCCACGCTGTTCGACCGCCTTCGCGACGAGGCGCCGAGCCGCGCAAGCGAGTCGCCTTCCGAGTACACCGCAACACCCAGCCAGATGCGCGACATCATCCAGCGCGACCTGGCCCTTCTTCTCAACACGACGAACGTCGAAGACCTGATCGACCGCAGGCGCTACCCCGAGGCAGCCTCGTCGACGGTGAATTTCGGCGTGCGTTCGCTGGCAGGCAGCTATCTGTCGACGCGCAAGTGGGAAGACATCGAACGCATCATCCGCCGCGCCATCGCGGACTACGAGCCGCGGCTGTTGCCCGACACGGTGACGGTGCTGCCGTTGATGAAGGATGGCGTTCACGACCAGTACAACGTGCTGCTGTTCGAGATTCGCGCCATGATCAATCTCAAGCCCTATCCGCTCGAGCTCACGGTGCAGAGCTCGGTCGACCTCGAAACCAGTCGCATGAGCATCTCCCACGCATCGCGCAGCCCGAGGCGCGCGACCCGCTGAGCTGCGGGCGCCTTCTCGTTCCTGCCTTCCTCTCAAAGACATCTGATGGACCCCCAACTCCTCGACTACTACAACAAAGAGCTGATCTACATGCGCGAGATGGCGGGCGAGTTCGCCGCCTCGCATCCCAAGATCGCACGGCGCCTCGGCATGCATGGCGTGGAGGTCGACGATCCGTATGTGGAGCGACTGATCGAGTCGTTCAGCTTCCTGTCGGCACGCATGCAGATCAAGCTGGACGCGGAGTTTCCGCGCTTCACGCAACGGCTGCTGGAGGTGCTGTATCCCAACTACCTGAGCCCGACGCCGTCGATGGCGGTGGCGCGGCTCGACCCGAGCGTGCAGGAGGGGGATTTCAAGCGCGGCTTCGTGGTGCCGCGCAATACCGCCTTCCACGCGAAGGTGCCGGCGGGTGAGCAGACACCGTGCGAATTTCGCTCCAGCCAGGACGTCACGCTATGGCCGATCGAGATCGTCGATGCAAAGCTGACCGGCGCGCCGCCGGATATTCCGGCGCTCGAACGTTATGTGCCACCGCATGTGCAAGTGACGGGCGCGTTGCGGCTGCGGCTGCGCATGGTCGGCGAGCTGAACTTCAATGCGCTGGCGGGGCTCGACCGCCTGCCGGTGTACCTCAGCGGCAACGAGCAGGTGGCTTCGCATCTGTTCGAGCTGCTGCACACCTCGGCGGTCGCCACCTTCACCGGCGAGCCGGGCAAGCTGATGCATCGGCCGCACGTGGTGACCGAAGGTGCTCTCGTCCACGAAGGGATGGAGCCGGGCCAGGGCTTGTTGCCGCTGGAATGGAACACCTTCCACGGCCACAACCTGCTGCACGAATATTTCGCGTGCCCGGAGCGCTTCTACTTCTTCACGCTCACGCAACTGGCGCCCGGCCTGTCGCGCGTGGAGGGCAAGGAGGCCGAAGTGCTGATCCTGCTGACCCGGCCGCCCGGAGCGCTCGGCAGCCTGGTCGATGCAGGGCAATTCGCGTTGTTCTGCACGCCGGTGGTCAACCTGTTCGAGAAGCGCACCGACCGCATCGAGATCGACACCGCGCAGCCGGAGTTCCACCTGGTGCCCGACCGGTCGCGGCCGCTCGACTTCGAGGTCTATTCGGTCAAGCTGATCGCGGGGCAACAGTCGCAGACCACTGCGCCAGTGGACTTCCGGCCGCTCTACCAGACGCTCAACGAAGACGAGGGCAACTACGGCCGCTACTTCTCGGTGCGGCGCGAGCCACGGCTGGCATCCGACACTTCGCGCAAGTACGGCACGCGCACGCCTTACATCGGGACCGAGGTTTTCGTGTCGCTGGTGGACCAGAACGAGGCGCCTTATCCCGATGCCATCCACTACCTGTCGGTCACGGCGCTGCTGACCAATCGCGATCTGCCTTGCCTGGTGCCGCGCAACGGGAAGACCGACCTGGCGATTGCCGAATCGATACCGGTGACCGGTGTGGGTCTCATCCGCCCGCCGAGCACGCCCAAGTCGCCCTTCGCGCAACGCGAAAACGCCTGGCGGCTGATTCGACAGATCGGCTTCAACCACTTGCCGCTGGCCGACATGCCGCACCGCGAGGGTGCGCAGGCGTTGCGCGACATGCTGCGCCTGTTCGTGACGACCGACAACGACGTGCAGCGCCGCCAGATCGAGAGCCTCGTGGGATCGCGCATCGAGCCGGTGACGCGCCGGCTGCCGGGCACGGGTCCGTTGATCTACGGGCGCGGCGTGCGCTGCACCTTGAGCGTGGATGAGGAGGGCTTCTCGGGCACCAGCCCTTACCTCTTCGGACTGGTACTCGAGCACTACCTCGCGCGTCACGTCAGCATCAACGTCTTCACGCAGACCGTGCTCGAATCCATGCAGCGCGGTAGCGTCGCGCGCTGGCCGGTGCGCATGGGCGGACGGGGCATCGTCTGATGCGGCGCGATCGCGACCCGGCGGTGTTCGGCCTGCACGAGCTGCTGCTTCGATTGCGCCGCGAGCCGTGGAAATTCAGCTTCACCGTGCTGATGCGCCGCTTCGGTGCTTTCCATTCGGACCTGCCGCGCATCGGGCTGGCGAGTCGTCCGCAACAGGAACCATTCAGGCTTGGGCAGACCGCCGCGCTGTCGTTCGCGCCGCGCGAAATCGCCGAGGTGGTGCTGCCTGTCGAGGCTGCGCTTCCGGTGGAAGCGGGCGCTTCTCGAGTGCGCACGGGCAACAACCCCGCATTGCCGAAGATTCGGCTCTACGGGCTCGGCCTGCTCGGCCCCAACGGTCCGCTGCCGCTGCACTACACCGAGCTGGTGCGCGACCGCAAGGAGAACTACAACGACAGCACGCTCGCCGACTTTCTCGACATCTTTCATCACCGCTACCTCACGCACATGTACCGCGCGTGGGCACAAAGCCAGTCGGCCGCGGGCCTCGATCGCGCGGACGACGAGACCTTCAGCCGCTACATCGCTCGCCTCACCGGCCACGATCCGATGGAGATCCGCGACTCGGTACTGCCCTCGCATGCGCGTCTTGCGGCCTCGACGCACCTCGGCCGCGAGGCGCGCAACCCCGACGGGCTCGCTGCCACGCTGGCGCGCTTCTTCACGGTTCCTGTTCAGCTTGAGGAGTTCGTGATGCATTGGATCCGCATCGACGATGAAGACCAGACGCATCTTGGAACTCCCCGCACTTCCAGCGTCATGGGCGCGGGTGCCATCGCCGGCGAAGTCGTCGCCGACCGGCAGAACAAGTTTCGCCTCGTGCTCGGCCCCTTGAGCCTCGACCAATACCTGCGCTTCACCCCACGAGGCAAGGACCTGCCCATGCTCGTCGAGTGGGTGCGCGGCTTCGTCGGCTACGAATTCGTATGGGAGGTCGAACTGCGCGTGCGCAATGACAGCACCCCGCCGGCGCGGCTTGAAGACAGGGAAAGGCTGGGTTGGTCGACCTGGCTGGGCGGCTCGGAAGGCGCGGGCCTGGGCATCGCTGCCAACCGGCGAGCGGCCGCGCTCGACTACTCCGTCGGCCTCGTGTTCGAGCCCGAGCAGTACATCGGCGCGCACCACCGTGCCGCTGCCGTCCATTGAGTCAATTCACTTAGATATCCGTTCATGCTCCAGCCTGCTCCATCTGCTCCATCTGCTCCATCTGCTCCATCTGCTCCATCTGCTCATTCCCCGAATGGCATTCCCGATTGGTTGTTGCCGATCAGCACAGATGCGCCGTGTGGTGCCAGCCTCGAATACGACGCCGAATACGCGATCCTGCTGTCGCGCATGACGCCGCGTGGCGAGGCCCAGTACGGCGACTTCGTCGGCACGCCCGAGGCGCCCAACTGGGCCGAGATCGAGCGCGACTGCCGGCGGCTCCTGCTGCGCACGAAGGACATCAACCTGTTCGCATGGCTCTGTCGTGCCCGTGCGCGGCTCGGGCAGTCCGCCGGGCTTGCGCAAGCGCTCGCCATGCTGGCGGATGTGCTTGAGGCATGGCCCGAAGCCATCCATCCGCAACTCGTCATCGAAGGCCAGATCGATCCTGACGTGCGAGCGAATGCTCTGGCCGGGCTGGCCGATCCCGAAGGCTTGCTGAACGACGTGCGCGACATCGTCGTGGCCTCCAGTACTGCCTTGCGACTGACCGTGCGCGAGGTGGAGCGCGCGTTTGCCGTGCCGCGCCCGGTTGACTCTCAGAAGCCCGAATCCGTGGGCCGGCAACTCGACGCGTTGCGCGCCGGTGCCGACGACGCCGGCGCGCCCGTGAGCCTGCTTGCGCAAGCCGCCCGGCATGCCCGCGCGATCGATGGCTGGAGCAGGCGCCACCTTGGCGACGATGCGCCTTCGCTGCAAGGACTCGTCCGCCTGCTGGATCTGTTCGTCGCGCCTGAGCCGCTGCGCGAGGCCGCGACCGAGACGTCTCCGATGCATGAAGCACCGCAAGGAGAGCCCGGTTCCATGTTTGAAGCTCGCCATGCGCCGACCCGCTCACTGCCGTCGCTGCCATCGCCGTCATCGCCGTCGTCGCCGTCCTCCCCATCATCGATGTCATCGGTGCAAGCGCTGCCATCGCTGCCCCTGGTCGGCGCGGCCACGCGCAACGACGTCTTGCACAGCATCCGCGCCGCGCGAGAGTGGTTCGAAATTCGCGAACCCAGCAGCCCCGTAGCCGTGCTGCTCAAACAGGCCGAGCGCATGGTGGGCAAGCGCTTTTTCCAAGTGGCGCATTCGATTCCACTCGACCTCCTGCAGAAGTGGGAGTCCGAAGGAGAGGGCGGATTGGAGGAGGCGCCGGTATGAATCCATCTGTCGCCTATCTTTTGATCGGCAGCTTTGCCGTGGGGTTGCTCGGCGCCTTGATGGGCATCTCGGTGATGTCGCGCCGCATCCGGGCGCAATTCGCGGCGCAGTTCCAGGCGCTGGGAAGAACGCAAGCCAACCACGATGAACCCGCGCCGCACTCCTCGAAAGCGGCCATCGATGTGGCACGTATCGCGCAACTGGTGCAACAGGCCCTTCTGGTCGAACTCGATTTTCTGGCCCGGCGACAGGCCGCGTGCGATGAGGCTCGAACGCACGAGCAACGCAGATGGCAAGCCGACCAGGACCAACGCCGCGCGAACGAGTTGCGTGGGTTGCTTCAGGCACTGGCAACGCAATCCGGCAACAGCACGCCGTCCACACGGGTCGAACCACCGGTGCCGCCGCATTGGTCGCCGACCACCGGGGCGCCACCGTCACCCAGCGATTCGAGCCGCCCGCCCGAACCGATGCACACACCACTGCCGCGACCGCACCCCCTGCATGAACCCGATCCGCCCGAGCTTGAACTCAGCGACGAAGAACTCGACGCCTTGCCGCCCGAACTGCCGTCCACGGCCAGGCCGCGAAGGCGACCACTGCCGTCGCCGAAGAAGCCGCGCCTGAGCGATCTCTAGCGTTGCACTCAGTTTTCCACCACGTTTTCGCGTGACCGCGACGCATGAACCCAGGACGCGCACTGCGAAGTCTGTTCGTGGGCACCCGCGGAACCGGCTTCGCCGGGCCGCTGGGTGCGCCCCCTGGAGGGGGAGGCGCCGCAGGCGCTTCGGGGGTGGTCCATTTCCCCCGCGGAACCGGCTTCGCCGGGCCGCTGGGTGCGCCCCCTGGAGGGGGAGGCGCCGCAGGCGCTTCGGGGGTGGTCCATTTCCCCCGCGGAACCGGCTTTGTCGGGCCGCTGGGTGCGCCCCCGGAGGGGGAGGCGCCGCAGGCGCATCGGGGGTGTTTCAACCCACGGCTTCAGCCGAGCAGGTTGCGCAGCGAAGCCTCGACCGCCGCCGCGGTGGCGATCGGTTTTTCCATCGGGAACAGGTGCGTGCCGTCCAGCATCATGATGCGACCGCGCGTGACCTGTTCGGTCATCAGCATGCCGGCTGCCTTCATCTCGCGCGACTGGCGCCCGCCGATGAAAGCGACCGGGCATTTGATGGGATGACGCCGCAGCAGAGCGCTGAGATTGTGCGGGATGGTGTCGTAGATCGCGGTCTCGACGTCGCGGTCAAAACTCAATGTGAGCGCGTCGTCCGATTCCAGCGTGCCGTGGTCGATGTAGTCGTGCAGCACCTGCTCGTCCCACTTCGCAAACGCCTTCTTGCTACGGAAATGCTCGAACACCTCGTCGCGGTGCGCCCATGTGTTCCTGCGCTTGCGGCTCACCGTGCTGGGCGACATCTGCTTCATGAATGGCGAGAGTTTCACCAGGCTGAGCGTGTCGGCGCGCCAGCCGCCGATCAGCGGTGAGTCCAGCAGCACCACGCCCCTTGCCAGCGCCGGGTTCTCGGCGGCGCACATCAGGCTCAGGAATCCTCCGAGCGAATGGCCGACCAGGAACACGGGGCCACCTGCCTTGTCGACCTTCGCCTTGGCGAAATCGGCCAGTTGCTGCACCAGGTGCGGCCAGTTGTCGGTAACGGGGTACTTCGGGTCGTGCCCGAACTTTTCTATGGCCTCGACTTCGAAGCCGCGGTTGCGCAGGCTGTCGAGCACGACGCGATAGGTGCTCGCCGGAAAGCTGTTGCCGTGCGAGAAGATGATGGGTGGCACTGGTTTAGATCAGCTTTTCTTCGGGGGTCGAGATCTTGCGCAACGGGCTGTGGCGCGCTGCGGGCATCTTCAGCGGATGCTCCGATGCGGAGCCGTCCCACACCGGATCCTCGATGCTGTCGAACACCTCGCGCAGCTTTTGGCCCCAGCTGTTGTGCATCATGCGGTAGTAGGGGTTGTCGGCATCGATGCAGATCACGCGATCGGTCTGCAGCTTGTTGGCCTCGTAGACGACCAGGTCCAGCGGCAGGCCGACCGAGAGGTTCGACTTCATCGTGGAGTCCATCGACACCAGCGCGCACTTGGCGGCTTCGTCGAGCGGCGTCTCGGGCGTGAGCACGCGGTCGAGCACGGGCTTGCCGTACTTCGATTCGCCGACCTGGAAGTAGGGCGTCTCGGTCGTGGCTTCGATGAAGTTGCCGGCCGCGTAGACCAGGAACAGGCGCATGCCTTCGCCCTTGATCTGCCCACCGAAGATGAACGACACGTTGAAGTCGAGCCCCGCATGCTTCAGCGCCTCGGCATCGCGGTGGTACACGTGGCGCACCGCCGAGCCGAGCACGCGCGCGGCATCGAACATGCTTTTCGCGTTCCAGATCGTGATCGGCTCCTTGCCTTCGGCCTCCTGCAGTTCCTCGATCTGCAGGATCTCGCGCACCGATTGCGAGATGCTGAGGTTGCCCGCGGAAAGCAGCACCATGAAGCGATCGCCCGGCTGCTCGTAGCAGATCATCTTGCGGAAGGTGCTGATGTGGTCGACGCCCGCGTTGGTGCGCGAGTCGGACAGGAACACCAGGCCGGCGTTGAGTTTGATGCCTACGCAATATGTCATGAGCAGTCCCTGTGCATGAAACGGGCCTGTTCGGCCGGCCGTGGCTTCATGCGTTCAGTCTTTTGAGTGAGTAGAGGGCTTCGAGCGCCTCCCTGGGGCTCATTGCGTCGGGGTCGAGCGCAGCCAGCGCGGATTCTACGGCGCTGATCGCCGGCGCCTCAACCGCCGGCGGCGGGGCGAACAGGTCGACCTGGGCGCGCGTCTGCGTCTGCTGCGCCTCCAATGCCTCCAGTGCCTGCCGGGCATGGTTGACCACCGCGGCTGGCATGCCTGCCAGCCGCGCGACCTGGATGCCGTAGCTCTTGCTGGCCGGGCCGGGCTGCATCTCGTGCAGGAAGACGATGTCGCGGCCCGACTCGGTGGCGCTCACGTGCATGTTCACGGCCGCGTGGTGCGTGGCCGGGAATTCGGTCAGTTCGAAGTAGTGCGTGGCGAACAACGTGAAGGCCTTGGTGCGGTCATGCAGTTGCGCCGCGATGCCGGCCGCGAGCGCGAGGCCGTCGAAGGTGCTGGTGCCGCGGCCGATCTCGTCCATCAGCACGAGCGATTGCGCGCTGGCGCCATGCAGGATCTGCGCGGCCTCGGTCATCTCGAGCATGAAGGTCGACTGCGCGTTCGCAAGGTCGTCGGCCGCGCCGATGCGCGTGTGGATCGCGTCGATCGGGCCGAGCCGGCAGGCCGTGGCCGGCACGTGGCTGCCGATCGAAGCCAGCAGCACGATGATCGCCACCTGCCGCATGTAGGTCGACTTGCCGCCCATGTTCGGCCCCGTGATGACCTGCATGCGTTGCTGCGGGCCCATTTTCGTGTCGTTGGCGATGAAGTTGCCGGCGGATTTTTCCGCGAGTCTCGCTTCGACCACGGGGTGGCGCCCGCCCGTGATTTCGATGCAGGGATGGGCCACGAAGGAAGGCGCGCGCCAGTTGAGCGTGTGGGCTCGCTCGGCCAGAGTGCAGAGGGCATCGAGCGTGGCCAGTGCGCTGGCCAGCCGGGTGAGCGCCGGTACGTGGGCCTGCAGTTCGTCGAGCAACTGCTCGTAGAGGAACTTCTCGCGAGCCAGCGCGCGGTCCTGTGCCGACAGTGCCTTGTCCTCGAAGGCCTTGAGCTCGGGGGTAATGAAGCGCTCGGCGTTCTTCAGCGTCTGTCGGCGGCGGTAGTTGTCGGGCACCTTGGCCAGCATGCTTTGCGTGACCTCGATGTAGAAGCCGTGCACACGGTTGAACTGCACGCGCAGGTTGCTGATGCCGGTGCGCTCGCGTTCTTCCACTTCGAGTTTCAGCAGGAAGTCGTCGCAGTTGTCGCTGATGGCGCGCAGTTCATCGAGATCGGCATCGTGGCCGGTGGCGATCACGCCGCCGTCGCGCACCAGCGCCGACGGGTCGGGCTTGATCGCGCTGACCAGCGCCTCGGCGCAGCCGGGCGGTGCCGCGAAGTCGCTGCAGATGCGGGCCAGCAATGACGCGAAAGCCGGCAGCCCGGGCGCGAGTTGCCCGGTCTTGGCGAGCGCCAGCCGCAGCGCGACCAACTCGCGTGGCCGCACCTGCCGCAGCGCGATGCGCGCTGCAATGCGTTCGACGTCGCTGGTGTGCTTGAGCTGCTCGCGCAGCGTGCGCCATGGCAATGCGGTGCTTCCCGCAGGCGTGGCTTGCAATGCGGCAATCGCCTCGAGCCGTGCCTGGGCCTCGCTGCGATCGCGACGCGGCGCCAGCAGCCAGCGCTTAAGCAGGCGGCTGCCCATGCCGGTCATGCAGGTGTCGAGCAGCGAGAACATCGTGGGCGAATCCTCGCCGCGCAGCGTCTGCACCAGTTCCAGGTTGCGGCGCGTGGTGGGCGGCAGTTCGATCAGTTCGCCGTCGCGTTCGACCACGAGCCGCTGCAGGTGCGTCAGGGCGCGGCCTTGCGTGTGTTCCGCGTAGCCGAGCAGGGCGGAAGCCGCGGCATGCGCGTTGGCCAGCCCTTCGGCATTCCAGGCCGCGAGACTGGCGCTGGCGAGTTGCTCGCTGAGCTTGCGCTCACCGAGCGCGCCGTCGAATTGCCAGGCCGGACGGATCGACAGCGTGAACGGCGACGTGGCGCCGCGCGCCGCCTTCAGGCGGTTTTCGAAAGCTGGCGTGACCTCCGCGCTGTAGAGCACTTCGCTCGGCGCGATGCGCCCGATCCAGGCTTCGAGCGCGTCGGACGGGCATTCGGCCAGGTGCAGGTCAGCGCCTGTCACGCTGAGCCAGGCGAGCCCGACGAAATTGCGCGCGCCGGCATGCACGGACAGCAGGAGGGATTCGCTGCGGTCGTTGAGCAACTCGGAATCGGTCAGCGTGCCCGGCGTGACGACGCGCATCACCTTGCGTTCGACCGGCCCCTTGCTCGCGCCGACCTCGCCGACCTGTTCGCAGATCGCGACCGATTCGCCGAGCTTGATGAGCCGGCCCAGATAGGTGTCGACCGCGTGGAAGGGCACGCCGCACATCACCACCGGCTGCCCGGCCGATTGGCCGCGCTGCGTCAGCGTGATGTCGAGCAGCCGCGCGGCCTTCTCGGCGTCGCCCCAGAACAGCTCGTAGAAGTCGCCCATCCGGTAGAAGAGCAGCGTGTCCGGATGGTCGGCCTTGAGGCGCAGGTATTGCGCCATCATGGGGGTGTGCTGCGAAAAATCGGCGCTCACAACTCGTTGATCCATCACGCCTTTTTCCTGCAACTCATTGAAAACAAAAGAGAATTTCCCAAAAACTCAGCCCGCCCTCATGCTGGGTTGCACTTGCCTCCGATGGGCCGCGCTTGCCGACCGAGCGTAGATTTTTGCGGAATTATCAGAAGCTACGCTGCTTGCGACCGCAGGAATTCAATCACCTACGCCACAAGCTGCGCCTGCTGAAATTCGAATGCGCCGAAGCGAAGGCCTACAGCCAGGGGAGCACATTATGGTGGACGGATGCCCGGGCTTGCCCCTGGTCGCCACGGCTTCCAGGCGAACCTGGACGTGCCGATGCAAGTCCAGGTCGACGGCCGAGTGCCGCAGATTGCTCTGGGCCAGTGGCCAAGAACGCTTGGGCTGCCGAATGTCTCGCCGGCTTCAGGCCGATCGGGTCCAGGGCAGTGTGCGAGGTACGAAAGCCGAGTCCCTCGCAGCAGGCTACCGCTCGACCCTGGCCTGAGAGTGGTCAGGCCGACCCGGTGCCGTAGCGGGCATACACGTCGGGGCGCCGGTCCGTCGACAGGCCGACGAAGCTGCGGTAGCGGATCACGTCGTCGAGGTTCAGCTGTGCCTGGATGACTTCTTCGTCTTCGGAGCGCGACTCCGCCAGCACCTTGCCGTTGGGTGCCACGATCAGGCTTCGGCCCATGAAGACACTGTTTCCTTGCCGCCCCGCACGATTGCAACTGAGAAAAAACACCCCGTTCTCGATGGCCCGCGTGTAGGCCCGGTGGGTAAAGATCTGCTCGTCTTCCGGCGGGGCGTTGTCCGGCCGGAACGAGGCCCAGACGTTGGTGACGATGTCGGCGCCTTGCAGCATCAGGGCCCGCGTCAGCTCCGGGAAGCGGATGTCGTAGCAGACCTGCATGCCGATCCGGCCGCAGGGCGTGTCCTGCACCGAGATGGTGTCGCCGGCGATGAAGTACAGCTTCTCCAGATGCCAGCGATGGATCTTGTGGTACACGCCCAGCACCCCCTGCGGGCCGACCAGCATCGAGGCGTTGTACATCGCCCCGGCGAGTACCGGATGGCGCAAGGCCAGCCCGGCCACGATATGCACGCCGTGGGCGCTGGCAACGTCGCACAGCATCTGTGTGAAGGGGCCGCCGTCCGGTTCCGCCGCCTGGTAGAGGCGAAACGCATAGTCGTCCGCGCTGCCCGCTTCCGCGCTGAAAGGCGCGCCCGGCACGAGTGGCTCGATGTAGCCGGTGTTGCACAGTTCGGGAAAAACGATGAACTGCGACCCCGCCAACGCCTGCTCCGTGGCGGCCCGCTGCATGCGCTCGAGGTTCAAGCCGGGCCGTAGCACCCTGGCATCGAACTGCACCAGGCTGACCTTGATATTGCGCCCGGGCGCACCGGCATCACTGTTCATGGAGTGCTCCTGCGAAGGACTGCGAGTTGAGCGGAAACGTTCGCCGGGTGTCGAGCCGGCGGTAGGGCAGCAGGCTGAGGTCGGCGGCGCCGTAGTCGGGCGTATCGACGATCAGGATCTCGCGGGCCAGCGGTTCGTAGAAGGCACGGAAGTGGGTTTTCGAGCGCAGGACGATGACGTCGAAGTCTTCCGGCCGCAGGCCGAAGATGGTGAAGGCGTCACCGTCCACGGCGAACGCGAATGCGCTCACGACGCTGACCGTGATGCCGTCGATGTCCAGCAGCGCCGTCATCCCGAGGTCGACCGGCATGCCGTGCATGTAGGCGCCCGACACCCGGTAGCTGATTGGGCCCGCCCACAGCACACGCGCGCAAACCTCCAGCACGGGGCCGGCCTTGTCCGAACTGTGCGCGCCCAGCCGAAGCGCCACGCTGTTGCCGCAGCCGGCCTCGAAAGCCCGGCGCGCGGCCGCGGCGTCCCACAGGAACGGAACGGCGGCGCGTGGCACGCGGCGCCGGAGCAGTTCTGCCAGCAGGTAGGTCGAATCGTTCATGCGGTCGGCGTGCTCGAGCAGAACGAAGGGGCGCTCGTCGCGTTCGCCAGTGGCCAGCCTTTCGCATACACGGTCCACGGCCTCGGTCACGCTGTGCACCTGCAGCGGTCGGTAAAGAGCTTGCCGCTCATCCCATAGCCGCGAGGACAGGCGATCCGCCAGTTCCTGCGCGCGGGCTGGTTCGCCGTCGGTGACGCATAGCACCGAGAAGCCGGTGTTGTGCGCATCCGCATAGGAGAAGCCGGCCATCAGCGAGATGTCCGTGTAGCCGTCGCTCTCGCGCTCGGCGCGATGGCCCTCTTCGATGATGTCGGCGAGCGGATGCAACGCCGTGGCGCTGAAGATCGAAGGCACCACGATCCCGGGCTTGGCGATTGCCCATACGGGCGAAATCTCGCGGCGCAGCGTGCGCACAATGCACTGCGCGGCACGACGGCCGGTCTCGCCAGTGTCGGTGTGCGGCGACTTGCGGTAGGCGAAAGCGGCCGTTGCGCCTGCGAGCGTGCGTGCGTCGAGGTTGCCGTGGTAGTCGAAGGCGACTATCAATGGCTTGTCGGGCCCGAGGGCCACGCGCACGCGATCGATGATGTAGCGCTCCGCATCGGGGTAGGAGGGCGCCCAGCAGGCGCCATGCAGGAACAGCAGCACGCCGTCCAGCCCTGGCGCATCGGACGATACGCCCGCCACGATTTCGTCGGCATAGCGAATGACCGCGTCGTCCGTCGCGGGCCCGACTGCGCCGAGGGCGGTGTGGACGAGCGGCTTCATTGCAATGCTTTCCTGTGCGCAGACCTCGATGAAGCCGCCCATCACGGTGTTGGTGCCGTGCAGTGCTTCCAAGATGCGCTCGCCGCGCAAGGCGACCTGCTCGAAGTCGTCGTAACCGGAGGCCACAGGCAGGAAACTGACCGATTCGATGTGAAAGCCGGCGATGGCGACGCGAAAGTCCTTGACCATGGTCGATCCCGGTTTACCGCGGCTCGAAAGTCGTGGCGACATGCCGGGCCATCAGGTGCTTCGGAATGGCGAAGATGAGTGCGCCGGCGGCGAAGAGTGCGATGGCCAGCAGGGACAGGCCCGCCGTCGTGCTGCCGGTGACTTGGTTCAGGAGGCCCAGCACGGCCGGACCGATGAAGCCCGCGCTGGCGGCGCCGATGTTCACCAGCCCCGCGCCGCCCGCTGCGGCGGTGCCGGCCAGGATGCGCGAGGGCAGGCTCCAGAACATCGCCAACGTGCACTGGATGCCCGCGACCCCGACGGCCAGGCACACGACGGCTAGCACGGGCATGCCCCGAGTCATCACGCCGGCCAGCAGCGCCACGCCGCCGATGAGCACCGGCAGGGCGGTGTGCCACAGCCGTTCGCCGGTCTTCACCGAGTGGAAGGAGTTGGCCAGCATGGCGCCGGCCGCGACCAGGTAGGGCACGGCCGTCACCAGGCCGATCTGGAAATTCGTCAGTCCGCCGAGCGCCTTGATCATGCTGGGCATCCAGAACACAAGGCCGTAGTTGCCGATGTTGTAGAGGAAGGAGGTGACGAACAGGATCCACAGCGTGGGTTCGCGCAGTGCCGGCCACAGGCTGGTTTGCTTGTCCTTCGACTCCGCGGCGAGTTCCAGCCGCACGGCGCTCTTTTCGGTTTCGGTCAGCCATGTCGCATCTTCGATGCGCTCGACGACCGCCTTGACCAGATAGAGCCCCAGCAGCACGGCCGGCACGCCTTCGAGCAGGAACATCCATTGCCATCCCTTGAGGCCGTAGCCGCCGTGCGTGGCGTCGATGATCCAGCCCGACAGCGGTCCACCCAGGATGACGCCCAGCGGCAGCGCCAGGAACAGCAGCGACATCACCTTGCTCAGCCGGAACGACGGAAACCAGACGCTGAAATATGCGATCACGGCTGGAAAGAAACTTGCCTCGGTGACTCCCAGCAGGAACCGAAACGCGTAGAAGGAGATCGGGTCGTGCGTGGCCAGTGTCGCGACCGAAACGATGCCCCAGCTGATCATCGATCCCGCAAGGCACCACCGAACGCCAAGCCGCTGGACCAGGTAGCCGGCCGGCACCTGCAGCAGCAGGTAGCCGATAAAGAACAGGCCGGCGCCGAAGCCGTAGGCGGCCTCGCTCAACTGCAGGTCATTGACCATCTCCAGCTTGGCGAAGCCGACGTTCACCCGGTCCAGGTAGCCGAAGAAATAGCAGATCAGGATGAGCGGAACAATGCGCAGCGTGATCTTGCGGTAGGCGGCACTCATCACCTCCGTCGTGGGCGTAGCGGGGGCCGTGGAGGTGCTTTTGACGGGTCGTTCTTCGGCGATCGTGTACATGATGAGTTCCGGGCTGTAGGGGCGGTGCCGGGGATCGTAGGAACGGCCATCGCTGCGGTCCAATGCGGGTTCACTTGTGATTGATGAGGCCACCGCATGAAAGTCGAAAACGCCGAGCTGGAAGCCTTCGTGGCAACGGCAGAACTGTTGAGCTTTCAACGTGCCGCCGACAAGCTGCACCTCACGCAGCCCGGCCTGTCGCGCCGCATCCAGAAGCTGGAGCAGACGATGGGCGTCGAACTGTTTCACCGCACGACGCGCTCGGTCAGCCTCACAGGAGTCGGGCGTCACTTCCTGCCGATGGCACGTCAGCAGATAGCGAACCTGAGCGAGATGCTCGACTCCATCAAGGAGGTTGCCGACAAGCGCTTCGGAAAGATCCGCGTGGCGAGCATCCCAACGGTCGTGCACCAGCTTTTTCCGGCGCTGCTGCTCGAATACTCCGCATCGCACCCGAACATCGGCGTGCAGATCTTCGATGGCAACCACGACTTCGTGGCGCGGCAGGTCCAGACCGGCGTAGCCGAGTTCGGCATCGGGATGGACCCGGGCGCCGACGGCGACCTGTCCTTCGAACCCCTGGTCACCGAGCGCTACGTGCTGGCGGTGCCTGTCTCGCATCCGCTGGCGTCGCGCAGCGAGGTGAGTCTGCAGGACCTGCAATCGACGCGCTTGATCATCGGCGGGCGCGACAGCGGCAATCGCCTGCTGCTGGAGGTGTTGCTCGGAAGCTCGGCGATGAGCCTGCGCTGGTTCTACGAAGTCGAGCACGTGTCGTGCGTGATGGCATTGGTCGAAGCGGGGGTGGGTTGCGCCATCGTTCCTGCGCTGTCGCTGGCTCAGCGCCACGGTACGAACATCCGTGCCGTGGGTATTGCAGGGCGCGAGATCACGCGCACCGTAGGCGTGATGCGCCACCGTTCGCTGACCCTGTCGCCCCTGGCGGGCGAATTTCTAGATCGGTTGGTCGGACGCTTTCGCGGCAGTTGAACGACGGGCGCAGTCGATGCCGGCCGGCTATTCGATCCTCGGATCGGCGATGAAGCGCTCGCGGCGCTCCGGCTCGAGGCGACTCCGCTGCAAAAGCGTCTTTCGTCAATGTCCTCGCCTGGGTACCCTCTCCAGATACGCCCCCGATTCATGCAGGTGTGCTTCTGCGCTCTCGATGCGCTTGACCACCGACTGGCCAGCCCGGCTGGCCAGTAGCTCCAACAGCGACTCGGTGAGCGCCATGCCCGAGGTAATCGAGGGAAAGAAGGAGGGGCTATGAACGCTGAACAGCAGCGTTTCATCGGCAATGAGCGACAGCGGTGAAGCAGCACTGTCGGTCAGCGCTACCACCTTGCAGCCCGCCTTCCTGGCCGCCTCCGCCACCTGCAGTGCCTCGCGCGAGTAGGGCGCGAAGCTCATCACGACCAGCGCATCGCCCTTGGCCATGGCACGCTGCTGCATCTCCAGCGAGCCACCCTGGCCGTCGAGCAGATGAACGCTATTGCGGAACAACCGGTAGACATACACGAATGAAAATGCGATTGGAAAGCACGCGCGGAACCCGGCCGCATGCACTGCATTCGCCTTTTCCAGCAGTGAGGCGACCCTGCCAAGTCCGCGGGAACTATGGCGCTCCGTCGTTTCCAGGTTGGCATGGTGCACCTGGAAGATCTCATCGGCGAGAGTCCTGTCGCTCGCACGGCGAAGCAGCGATCGTGCCCGCTCGCCATAGGCCTCCGGGCCCAGGCCCATCTCCTGTGTCATGGCCTGCTTGAACTGCGGCCAGCCTTCATAGCCGAGGTGCTGGGCGAATCGCACCAAGGTCGATGGAGGCACGCTTGCGCGCATGCCCACGGTGCGCATCGAACTCGTCACTACCTCGTTCGGGTGCTCCAGGACGTGCTTGGCGATTTGTTGCAAGGCCGGGCTGAGCGTCGCAAAGCGTTGTCGTAGCTCATCTTTCACGGACATTGGTGCGCACCCCTTCGGAACAAATGTTCCGCAAGGATAACGTCCTGCGTGAAAAACCTTGACGGAACAAATGTTCCAGAAAATAATTCATGAAGCACATTAGTTCCAAAGGCGCCCATCCATGACCCGTGTATTCCATCGGCACCTTCGCTCGACACCGCCGGTTGCCGTGTCCGCCGCCGGCATGCGGATCTACGATGCCGCAGGGCGGAGCTATCTCGACGCATCGGGGGGCGCAGCGGTGTCGTCGCTGGGCCACGGCCACCCTGACGTGATCGCGGCAATGCACGCGCAGATCGATCGTCTGCCCTACGCACACACCAGCTTCTTCACGTCCGAGACAGCGGAGCGACTGGCCGACGAGCTGATCCGCACTGCACCCGAGGGCATGAGCCACGTCTACCTGGTGAGTGGCGGCTCGGAGGCTGTGGAGTCCGCTCTGAAGATGGCGCGCCAATACTTTGTCGAGATCGGTCAGCCGCAGCGGACGCACTTCATCGCGCGACGCCAGAGCTACCACGGCAACACGCTCGGTGCGCTGGCGGTCGGAGGCAACGAATGGAGGCGTGCGCCGTTCGCGCCGATCCTGGTGGCGGCCACCCACCTGGCACCCTGTTACCCATATCGCGAGCAGCGCGCCGATGAGACGCCGGAGCAATACGGTCTGCGCCTGGCTGCCGAGCTGGACGCGGCCATCGTCGCCCAGGGTGCCGACAGCGTGATCGCCTTCGTGGCCGAAACCGTTGGCGGCGCTACCGCAGGCGTGCTGACGCCCGTCCCAGGCTACTTCAAGGCCGTGCGCGAGGTCTGCGACAAGCACGGGGTGCTGCTGATCCTCGACGAAGTCATGTGCGGCATGGGCCGCACCGGGACGCTCTATGCAAGCGAGCAGGAGGACGTGGTGCCAGATCTCGTGACCATCGCCAAGGGCTTGGGCGGCGGTTATCAGCCGATCGGCGCCGTGCTGGCACAGAGAAAGATCGTTGATGCGATGTCCAAGGGCAGCGGCTTCTTCCAGCACGGCCATACCTATCTCGGCCATCCGGTTGCCTGTGCGGCGGCCCTCGCGGTGCAGAACGTCATCCACCGCGACGGACTCCTCGAAAAGGTGCGCGCTGATGGCAGAGCGCTGGGCGCGATGTTGCGCGTGGCGCTCGGCGGCCATCCGAATGTGGGCGACATACGCGGTCGCGGCTTCTTCTGGGGGATTGAACTGGTAGCCGACCGTGCCAGCAAACGTCCATTTGCGCCGGCGCTGAAGGTCAACGCCACGATCAAGAAAGACGCGATGGCGCGCGGTCTCCTGTGCTACCCCTTCGGCGGCACGGTCGACGGCGTCCACGGCGACCACGTCCTATTGGCACCGCCATTCATTGCCAGTCGCGAAGACCTGCAGGAAATCACCCGTCTCCTGACTGCATCGATCGATGCGGTCACCCAGGCCGCAAGCGTCGCCCTCTGATACGCCTTTCCCGCAGTCCGCACACTTCGGCGCTTCTCGTTCCCAATCCAGGTGTTGCCCGTGACCCGTATCGCACTCATCCACGCGCTGAATCATTCGGTGGAGCCTATCAACCAGGCATTTGCGCGAGACTGGCCTCAAGCGGTTCGCATGAATCTCCTGG
Source organism: Variovorax humicola (assembly GCF_037889915.1). Classification (NCBI taxonomy): domain Bacteria; kingdom Pseudomonadati; phylum Pseudomonadota; class Betaproteobacteria; order Burkholderiales; family Comamonadaceae; genus Variovorax; species Variovorax humicola. Next base: position 154,223 of record NZ_JBBKZV010000012.1, read on the forward strand.
ACGACAGCCTTTCTGCCGATCTTGCGCGAGATGGCGAGGGTTTGAACGAGACGATGCACCAGCGCTTCATGACGCTCGCTTGCTATGCCTTGGCGACAGGTGCCCAGGGCATCCTGTTTACCTGCTCGGCCTTCGGGCCCTGCATCGAGGCTGTGGCGACACGCTTTCCGGGCATTCCGGTGCTCAAGCCGAACGAGGCGATGATCGCCGAGGCCCTTCGGACACCGGGCCGGCTCGGGCTCATCGCAACCTTCGCTCCGACACTGGCCTCGATGCCGCCGGAGTTCGGGACTGGGGTGCAACTCGTGCCGGCGCTGGCCGAAGGTGCGCTCGAGGCACTGAACGGGGGAGACGCCGCGCGCCACGATGCGCTGATCGCGGCCGAGGCGCAGCGTCTTGTCCGCAAGGGCTGCACCCGACTCGCGCTCGCCCAGTTCAGCATGGCGCGCGCACGTGAAGCCTGCGAGCAGGCGTCAGGCTTGCCCGTGCTGACCACCGTCGACAGCGCGGTCAGCGAACTGCGTCGTCGGCTGGGCTGAGGCAGCTTTCCTGTCCTTTTCGAGGCCGCGCCCGGCCCTGTGCCGAGAGCGGTCATCGGCATTTCCAGACCCGATTCACACAAGGCCACTGCGGGCAACCCGGGCTTGCGGCGGACGCCCCACATGGCAGTCCGCCGTGGCGTGCAATTATTAGTAAGCATATTTATAATAGATGTGCTTATGAAAAGAGATTTCACCCAGCGCTTCGGTTTCCTGGTGAATGACGTGGCCAAGCTTCACGGGGAGGCGTTCGACCGCCTCGCGCGCGAGCGCATCGGCCTTTCGCGGGCGCAATGCCGGTTGCTCGGCGTGCTGGCGATGAACGACGAAGACGGCACCTTGTCGCAAACCGAGCTGGCGCAGCGCCTTGGCCTCAGCGCCATGGCCGTTGCCACGCTGTGCGATCGCATGGCCGCGGCCGGCTGGATTCGCCGCGTGCCCAGCACGACGGACCGCCGGATCAATCTGATCCACCTGGAGCCCAGTGCGAGCAAGGCACTCGACGGCGCGCTGACTCTCAGCGACAGCCTGCAGGCGAAGACCCTCAGCGTGCTCGAACCGGCCGAGCGCGCCCAGTTGCTCTTGCTGCTCGGCAAGGTGCGCAGCGGGCTCATGAGCGCGGCATCGGAGACGGAGGGCAAGCCTTGAGCGCCGCACCGGGCGTGGCCGTCCCAATGAACCACCCCAACATTCCCCATCGCGGCATGATCACCATCTCGATCATGCTGGCGACCATCATGCAGGCCCTCGACACCACGATCGCCAACGTCGCGCTGCCGCACATGCAGGGCAGCCTGCAGGCCTCGCAGGACCAGATCACCTGGGTGCTGACCTCCTACATCGTGGCTGCGGCCATCGCGCTGCCGCTCACCGGCTGGCTCTGTGGCCACTGGGGCAGGCGCCGGGTTTTCATCATCTCGGTGGTGGGTTTCACGGTCGCCTCGGCGTTGTGCGGCATGGCCACTTCGCTGATCGGCATCGTCGCGGCGCGCCTGCTGCAGGGCATCTTCGGCGCGGCGCTGGTGCCGCTGTCGCAGGCGGTTCTGCTCGACATCAATCCGCGCGAGAAGGTCGGCCAGGCCATGGCGATCTGGGGTGCGGGCATCATGGTGGGCCCCATCCTCGGCCCGCTGCTGGGCGGCTGGCTCACCGAGAACTTCGACTGGCGCTGGGTGTTCTTCATCAATCTGCCGGTTGGCGCGTTCGCGCTCTGGGGCATTGCCCGCTACCTGCCCGAGGCCCGGCCGAAGGGCCAGAAGCTCGATGTCTTCGGCTTCGTCACGCTCTCGCTCGCGATCGGCATGCTGCAGATGTTCCTCGACCGTGGCGAGCAGCTCGACTGGTTCGATTCATGGGAGATCAAGCTCGAAGCCGCCGCCGCGCTGGTGGCGTTCGGCTTCTTCGTGGTGCACACCTGGACGGTGCGCGGCGTGTCGTTCCTTGACCGCGACTTGCTGAAGGACCGCAACTTCGTCACCGGCCTGCTGTTCGCGTTCATCGTCGGCATGATCCTGTTCGCGACGATGGCACTGCTGCCCAACTTCCTGCAAGGCTTGATGGGCTATCCGGTGGTCTACACGGGGCAGGTCACGGCGCCGCGCGGCATCGGCACCATGATCGCGATGATCCTGGTCGGCCGGCTGGTGCAGAGGTTCGACGTGCGCGCCATCATGGCCGTGGGCTTCAGCCTCACCGCGTTCTCGCTCTGGCAGATGACGCGCCTGACGCTGCAGATGGACAGCACGCTGATCGTGGTGTCCGGCTTCATCCAGGGCCTGGGCATCGGCTTCACCTTCGTGCCGCTGTCCACCGCCACCTTTGCCACGCTGGCGCCGCGCCTGCGCAACCAGGGTACGCCGGTGTTCAGCCTGCTGCGCAACATCGGCAGCAGCGTGGGCATCTCGATCGTGCAGGCGATGTTGACCGAAGGCTCCAGCAAGGCGCATGCGCAACTCGCGTCCACGGTCTCCCTCGGCAACCTGGGCCTGCCCAGCCTGCCGCCGGTGATGAGCCCCGACACGACCGGCGGCCTGGCGATCCTCAATGCCGAAGTCACCCGCCAAGGCGCCCTGATCGGCTACCTGAACGACTTCGGCATCATGATGGCCGTCACCCTGGCGGCGATTCCGCTGCTATTGGTGATCCGCAGCCCCAAGCGCACGCCAACCACCGGCGCACCCGTCGAAGTGCCCCACTAAGTCGTGGAACACCGCGGAACCGGCTTTGCCGGGCCGCTGGTGTTGCCCCCGGTAGGGGGGTGGGAGGAGCGCACGAAGTGCGCGCAGCCTGGGGGCAAGCTCAATGAGCCAGCCCGCGTCGACGCCGCGCCACGCGAACGGCTTCGACCCACGTATCCAGATTGAAGCGCTGCCCTGTCTCCGCGCTGCGCGCCGCCAGTACCTGGTGCAGGAAGATCTTGCGCACGTCGCCGGGCGTGTCGGTGTGCCCGACGATCAGCTTCTTCTGCAGGTCGAGCTGCTCCACTTGCAGCACGTTCTGCACCTTCTTGCCGTCGACGTCCAGGTAGCGAATCTGCATTCGCGGCGTTTCGTCGACCATGGCATGTTCGCCGGAACCCTGGATGAACCACTCCGGCAGCGTGTCGGGATCGCCGCCGCTCGAGGTGCCGCTGCGCAGGCCGCCGCGCGTGGTCGGGATTTCGAGCGGGACGTGGCCGGAACGCACCCGCGCGGCTTCGATGCGCCGCGCCGCCTCGCTCCTGACGGCTTTCACGTGCCAGCCGTAATACACGAAGGCAATCGCGATCAAGGCAACGCCCATCCAGGCGATCAACTGCCATCTGTCATCGAGGAACACGTTCATTTTGAACTCCGCGACTAGTTCTTTAGTATTCAGGAATCACGAATCTTGTGTGTCCGTCGCTTGAGCGTCAATGTGACAAATGGCCAGATCCAATTGGCAAATTGCGGGGGGAGCGATGTAAGTTCAGCGCTGCGGCATCTCCAGCGTCGAGTGGCCCAGGATGACCGCGCAGTCGGCCGGCACTGGGGCGTTGTGCCGTTCCAGCCCGGCCGGAACCTTGTGCCTGGAGGCCGGGCCCCTGGCGCGCCAAGGGCTGCTGGCTAATCCGTTCGATGTAGTCCGCTATGCGCCGACGGGGATGCGATCAGTCGGTTGGCCGGTTGGCCGGTTGTCCGGCCGGCTTGCCGGTGCCTATCGATGACTCTCCGTTGACTCCCTGTGGACTTGCCACTCATGTCAAGCCCACCGGTCCTGTTATTCGTCGTACGAATCGTGCGTGGCCGAGCTGCCGCGGCGCCAGTAGCCCGACGCGCGGATCCACTTCGGATTGGCGCGGCACTCGTTCACGAGGTGCGCGCGCACTGCCTTGGCCGCGGCCGATTCGCAGCCGACCCAGCCATGGAAGTAGCCGCTTGGCAAGCGCGCGGTGCGCAGCGCGGTCAGCAGCGGCGGCTCGGTCGCGTTCGCATCGGCGTCGTCGCGGTGCACCCAGACCAGATCGACGGCGGCCTGGCTGTCCAGCGCGATGCGGTCGGCCGGACCGTCGACTTCCACCAGCACCAGCGCACGCGCGCCGGCGGGCAGCTCGGCCAGCCGACGGGAGATCGCCGGCAACGCCGTGTCGTCGCCCACGAGCAGGTGCCAGTCGAAATTCGTCGGCACGAGGAATGAGCCGCGCGGGCCGCCGACGCCGATCTGCTGGCCGGGTTGAGCCTGTTCGGCCCAGCGCGTGGCGGGGCCGGCTTCATGCAACGCAAAGTCGATTTCGAGCGTGCGCGCGGCGGCATCGAAGCGGCGTGGCGTGTAGTCGCGCAGGATCACCTTGGGGCCGGGTGGCCATTCCGGCTTGCCTTCGGCGCTGAGCGTCGGCATTGCGAGCACGCCGGTCGTTTCATCCGGGAAGACGAGCTTCACGTGGTCGTCGAAACCCGAACTCGTGAAGCCTTCCAGTGCATCGCCATTGAGCGTCACGCGAACGAGGTGCGGCGTCACGCGTTCGACGGTCCGCACTTCGAGCTTGCGAAAGCGCAGGGGGTGCCGCACGCGTTGCGGGGTGCGGTCGGGCAGGGTGACGGCGAGGGGGTCGAGGGTAGAGGAGGTGGTCATCAAATCTGTTCCAGTTGTTGGGCCGCGGCATCGAGCACCGCGGCGAAGGCGCTGGCTTGCGCAGGTGTGAGCGGTTCGCGCGACAGACGCATGCGCATGGCGAGCTTGAGGTTTTCGACGGCGCGCGTGACTTGGGGCGGGCGACCGCCGCGCGGGCCGGCGCCATCGACGCCGCCGTTCATGCGGGCCAGCATCGCGTCGGCGGTGACGCGGTTTTCGGCCAGGAAGTCTTGGCCGGCCGGGGTGATGGTGTATCGCTTGCGGCCGCCGGCATCGGCCTCGTCGACGGTGAGGTAGCCGAGTTCCTCGAGCAGGGTGAGGGTGGGGTAGACCGTGCCGGGGCTGGGGCTGTAGCTGCCGCCGAGGCGCTCTTCGATCGCCTTGATCAGTTCGTAGCCGTGGCTGGGTTTGTCGGCGATGAGTTGCAGCAGCACGAAGCGCAGCCCGCCATGGCCGAACACGCGGCCGCCTCCTCGCACGCCATGGCGCATGCCGTCGCCATGGTCCCGGCCGCCACGTCCGCTGGCGCCAGGTCCGCTGGCGCCAGGTCCGTCGTCGTGATCGCCGCCGCGACGCATGTAGTGCCCAAATCTTCTGGAATCGCGCATCGAGCGCTCCTATCTTGCTATATCTGAAAGCGTAAAGATATATCTAAATAGGATCGAAGTCAATGACATCAAGGCCTGCCGACTTGCCGGCAGGGTTTTCTTTCAGATAGAGAGCAGAGCCAAAGTGGCGGGGTCGCCGACGCCGCCGAAGTACTTGCGCAGACACTCCGTGAAGATGCCCTTGTCGGGTGCGGCCTGCGCGAAGAGCGTCATCGACGACCTGAACTTCATGTCGTCGGGTGACCCGAAGATTTCGTGGATCGACGCGTCCGGCACCTGCAGCACCAGCGCGCTCCAGGCTTCAAGTCGCGGACCGAGCACCGGATGGCGCAGGTACGCACGCGCCTCGTTCAGCGACGCGATGGCGTAGCGCCGGGCCATCGCGCTATGGCCAAGGCCGTCGAGTTGCGGAAAGACGAACCACATCCAGTGACTGCGCTTGCGGCCCGCGCGCAGTTCCTCAGTCACCGTCTTGATCACCGGTGCCTGCGCATCGACGAAGCGCTGGAGGTCGACCGGCGCGTCCATTCTCGTCAGCGATTGCGATAGTTGGAAACGGCGGCGTCCATGGTGCCGAATACCTCGACGCCGCTGTGGCCGGACGACGTGCCGGCGCCTTCGTTGCCAGGGTTCGCGCCACGCGGTGCAGCGCCGCAAGCGGCCAGCAGGCAGGCGACGACGACGAGGATGGAGAAGCGCGGAAATCTCAAATCAAACTCCTTCAGCGACCGTCTTGGCCATCGGGTCTTCGATTCGTACCCTGGCCAAATGTTCAGGGAATTCGCGCCGCATGAAGGTCGGCACCTTCGCAAATGCGGCAACGTTGGTGGAAAAGCCAGCCCTGCGGTCGCCAATGCGCATTCATGCAGCCTCGTGCGGGGTGCTGGCGGAAACGGAAGCAGCCGCAGCCGCAGCCGCAGCCGCCGAGGAAGGTTGCAGGATATGCGCAGCGTCGTCGCGGATCTGTGCGGCGATACCGGTTGCCAGGTCAAGACGTCTCAGCAGCCACGGGCTGACGTCGTTGTCGAATGGATCGGGCAGCGGAATCGAGCCGCCGAGCGCCGTGGCCGGCGATTGGTCGGGCAACGGCGAGGGTGCGGTCGGCGCGGAGCCGATCAGCCCTTCGATGCGCTCTGCAGTGCGCACCAGCGGCCCTTCGATGTCCGCGGGCGTGAGCCGGTCGCGGCGCAGCAGCAGCATCGACTTGATGGCGCTCAACTGCGCGAGCAACTGGTAGCTGTGCGCCTGCAGGTATTCGAGCAGCTCGAGCGGCGGGCGCACTGCGCGCGGCTCGGCGAGCGAACGCTCCGTGGCCTGCACCAGTGCCGACAGACTGTCGAAGGCCTCCCGACGCGCGAGGCGCCATTCCAGCTCCAGGCTCCTGTCGACGTCATGAAACTGGCCGAGGCCGAGCGCCAGCCGTGCATGCAGCGCCTGCGCGGCCAGCGTGCGGCGTACCAACCCGGGAATCTGCCCGCGCTCCCATGACGGCAGCACATAGCAAAACGCCCAGGCCACACCGACGCCGATGAGCGTGTCGCCGATGCGCTCGCCCAGCGCGAAGGTCGGGCCCATGCCCGCGTTCAGGATGTGCGCCTGCACCAGGCCGAGCACGGTCCCGGCGACCGAAGTGACGAGGTATTTGCGCACGGCGAATGCATGCGCCACCGCCTGCGGCAGGGTCACGGCCAGCAGCAGCGCCAGGGGGCCTGGATGCATGGCGAGCAGTGCCACGGCCAGCACGCACCCCAGCAGCGTGCCGGCCACGCGCGCGTTGCGGCGCTCCAGCGTTTGCGAGAGGCTGCCGCGAAGCACCACCACGATGGTCAGCAGGATCCAGTAGTCGTGCGAGCCCCACGGCATGAACACTGCGATGCCATAGCCGGCCGCAATCGCCAGCGCCGCGCGGATGGCGTGGCGCAGCGGCGGCGCATCCCAGTGCCAGAGCGAGAGAAATGGCCGCCATGACCATGCAGTCGGACTCACGAACACGCGCCAGTTGGCGCGCACGACGGCCAGGTCGGGCTCGAGCTCGTGGCGAGCGAGCTGGTTCAGGCGCAACACCTCGTCGTTGATGTGGCCGATGCGGTTGGCCAGGCCGCGCGCCAGCAACGCCGGCGAGGGGCCGTGGTAGGTCTGCAAATGGCCGCTGTCCTCGGGTATGCGGATCATCGACAACTGCGGCCGGCGGTCGGCCACGGCCGCCGGCAGGCGGAACATCAGCAGCGCATCGGCCAGCGCGGTGACTTCGTCGGCCAGTTCCTCGAGTACGCAGCGCATCTCGGTCAATGCGGGTGCATGTTCGGGCAGCGTGGTAAGAGCGTCGAGGTCGAGTTCGCTGGCCAGCAACTGGTCACGCATTTCGAGCACGACCACCAGCATGCCCGCCAGCCGCTGGCGATACGGTGTGCGAGGCGATTCGAGCACGATGTCGCGGGCGCTCTGGATCTGGTCGGCCAGCGCGGCGGTCTGGCGCAGCAATTGCCCGAGCAGCGGCGCGGGCAGGTCGCGCACATCGCCGGTTTCGTCGACGGCCTTGAACTGGCTGGCCTCGGTGCGCATCAGCGCGGCCACCGAATACAGCACGTCGGCAATCATCTGTGCGCGGTAGCGGCCGTTGAGAGCGAGATTGGCGAGCGTGGCCCAGATCACATACAGCCCTGCGCCAAGCCCGAAGTGCCAGGTGCGCCCGAGCGCCTCGTCCAGCCCTGTGGGCGGCGGCGTGGCCATCGAGAAAATCATCGCGAACATCAGCGCGATCGCGATCGGGATGCCGCGCTTGCCCCACGCCATGGCGCAGAACACGAGGAAGGTGGCGGGAATCAGCAGCATGCCCAGCCGTATCGGCATGGTGTGCAACATCTGCACCGCAAAGAACAACGGCAGCGACAGCAGCGGCGCCGGCAGCATCTGAAGCAACTTGCCGCGGCGCGGACTCGGCTGGTCGGGCGGCGTGGTGACGATGACGCCGACCGAAGCCGCGGCGCCGGCAATGGCGCCCAGCCACAGATGCACCGCGCCGGAGATCAGGAACAGCCCGAGCGCGACGGACAGGCCATTCGCGATGTAGTAGCTAAGCGCGATCCGCAGCGCTGCGCGGGTCCGGCGCGCCGCGGCGGCGCGAGGCGCCACCAATTGCATCACTCGGCTGCGGGATCGACCGGTGCGGCGACGGGCGTGCGTGCGCGCGTCAGCTTGCGGGGAGCGGGTGCGGCGGCGGGCGCTGCGGCGTCGGTCTCGGCGCTGGTGTCGCCCTGCTGCAGATCGACCGTGGAGCGCGCGTAGAGGTCTTTGGTCGTGTCGATGGCGCGGATGCGTTCGCTGGCGCGCAGCTTGTCGTCGACGCCGGCGAACTTCGAATACTTGGTCAGCAGTGGCACCAGTTGGCCGTAGATGCGCGGGTTGCCCGCGAGGCATTCGCGCTGTTCGAGGAAATCGGGCTCGCCGGTGAAGTTGCCGATCAGGCCACCCGCCTCGGTCACCAGCAACGAGCCGGCGGCAATGTCCCACGGATTCAATCCGGTCTCGAAGAAGGCGTCGCTGAATCCGGCGGCCACATAGGCCAGGTCGAGCGCGGCGGAGCCGGGGCGGCGCAGGCCCGCGGCGCGGGGCATCAGGTCGGCCATGATGGCCAGGTACTGCTTGAAGTTGTCGCCGGTGCGGAACGGGAAGCCGGTAGAGATCAGGCACTCGTTCATGCGGGTGCGCTTGCTCACGCGGATACGCCGGTCGTTCATGAAGGCGCCGCGGCCCTTGGTGGCGGTGAACAGGTCGTTGCGGCTCGGGTCGTAGATGACGGCCTGTTCGATCTTGCCCTTGACGGACAGCGCGATCGACACGCAATACACCGGAAAGCCATGGATGAAGTTGGTGGTGCCGTCGAGCGGATCGATGATCCAGACGAATTCGGAATCCTTGGCGCCATGCTCGGTGCCCGATTCCTCGGCCAGGATGCCGTGGCCAGGGTAGGCCGTGAGAAGGGTTTCGATGATCGCGCGCTCGCTGGCGTGGTCCACCTCGGTCACGAAGTCGTTCACCTGCTTCTGCGAGACGCGCACGGCCTCGACGTCGAGCGCGGCGCGGTTGATGATGGCGCCCGCGGCGCGTGCGGCCTTGATGGCCACATTGATCATTGGGTGCAGATTGGGTGAAGACATTGGATTGTGAGAAAGAACGCAGGCCAGCCAGGCCGGAGGATACGGCCCGGCGATGCGGGCGGCGACAATCCTGCGATTTTACCCGGCCCTTCGTTTTCACCCATGCGCACCCGCTTCATCCTGATCCAGACCAGCCATGCCGGCAACGTCGGCGCCGCCGCGCGCGCGATGAAGACGATGGGTTTCGGCGACCTGGTCCTGGTCGCGCCGCGCTGGGCCAATGTGCTGCGGCGCGAGGAGACGATCCAGCGGGCCAGCGGCGCGCTCGACGTGCTGGCCAACGCCCGCATCGTCGAGACGCTCGACGAGGCGCTCGACGGCATCACGCACATGTGCGCCACGGCAATGATCCCGCGCGACTTCGGGCCGCCGACGCGAACGCCGCGTGCGCACCTGGAAGCGTTGGCAAAGGGCGGTGAACAGCATGTGGCCTTCCTGTTCGGCTCGGAGCGGTTCGGCATGCGCAACGAGGACGTGTACCGCTGCAACGTGGCGCTGAGCATTCCGGCCGATCCCGCGTTCGGCTCGTTGAACCTGGGCGCGGCGATCCAGTTGATTGCATACGAATGGCGGGTCGCCCTGGGCGGATTCGAAGTCCGCGACGCGACCCCGGCGCACGTTCCAGCCGACGCGCAAGCCGTGGCCGGCATGTTGGCGCACTGGGAGCGATCGCTGGTGCAGATCGGGTTTCTGGACCCGGCCGCGCCGAAGAAGCTGATGCCCCGGCTGCAGCAGTTGTTCAACCGCGCGCAGCCGACGCAGGAAGAAATCCACATCCTGCGCGGCATTGCCAAGGCGATGGTCGACCCGCGCCGGCCGCAGCCGGAAGGGGAATCCACAGAGCCCGTAGGTGATGACAGCGGGCTATAGACTGCGTTTCCCCTATCGATATCACTCAAAGATGTTTGCCAGACTGCGTTCCGACATCCAGTGCATCCTCGAGCGCGACCCGGCCGCCCATTCGGCATGGGAAGTGTTGACGCTTTATCCCGGCCTGCATGCCGTTGTCATGCACCGCCCGGCGCACTGGTGTTGGAACCATGGCCTTCATTGGCTGGGTGCGTTCATTGCGCATGTCGCGCGCTGGCTGACGGGCATCGAGATCCACCCGGCCGCGAAGATCGGCGAGCGCGTGTTCTTCGACCATGCGATGGGCGTGGTGGTGGGCGAGACCGCCGAGATCGGCGACGGCTGCACCATCTACCAGGGCGTCACCCTAGGCGGCACGTCGCTTTACAAGGGCACGAAGCGTCATCCGACGTTGGGCCGCGACGTGGTCGTTGGTGCGGGTGCGAAGGTGCTCGGCGGCTTCACGGTGGGCGACGGTGCGCGCATCGGGTCCAACGCGGTGGTCACGCGGCCCGTGCCTGCGGGCGCGACCGCCGTTGGCATACCGGCACGAATCATCCCGGGCGGCGACTCCAAGGGTGCCACCGATGGGGCGTTCTCGGCCTACGGCGTGACGCAAAGCGACGACCCGCTGAGCCAGGCCATGCGCAGCCTGATCGACAACGCCGCGGGGCAGGAGCATCAGATTGCGCTGATCTGGCAGGCGATCGAGACGCTGTCCGCACAGCGCGGGCAGAAAGCGGATTGCGTGCCTTCGGATGCCGCGCGGGACGAATGCTTCGAGGCTGAGAAGTTGACGCAGCTCGTCGGGAAGTAAGTCGCAAGGACCTTACTTCGCGCGGATTGCCGCCTTCGGCCGGAACGCCTTGCAGACGTCGGCGTCCGTCTCGAAGTACGGGCCGCCGATCAGGTCGATGCAATAGGGCACGGCCGAGAAAATGCCCGACACGATTTGCTTGCCTTCGCCGTCCTTCAACCCCTCGAGCGTTTCCGCGATCGACTTGGGTTGACCAGGCAGGTTGAGGATCAGGCACTTGTCGCGGATCACCGCTACCTGTCGCGACAGGATGGCGGTCGGCACGAAGTGCAGGCTGATCTGCCGCATCTGCTCACCGAAGCCCGGCATTTCCTTGTGGGCGACGGCCAGCGTGGCCTCGGGTGTGACGTCGCGCAAGGCGGGACCGGTGCCGCCTGTGGTCAGCACCAGCGAGCAGCCTGCGTCGACCAGTTCGATCAACGCGGTACTGATGGCCATCTGCTCGTCGGGAATCAGGCGGGGTTCGAACGTGATCGGGTTCAGCAGCGCGCGCGTCAGCCATTCCTTCAGTGCCGGCAGCCCCTTGTCTTCATAGACACCGCCCGACGCGCGGTCGCTGACCGAGACGATGCCGATGCGCACGGCGTCAAAGGTCTCGTCGGTCATGCGTCGTCCTCGCGCTCCGATTCGCTGGCCTCGGCCGAATGGTCCGCGTCGCCGTGGATGGCCAGTTGCTCGCGCACGATCTGGAACACGTCGCGGTAGGCCTTGCCCTGGCGCGGCGCTTCGCCGGGCGGGCCGGCCTTGATGTCCTTGCGGGCCTGCCGCACCAGCGCGCGCAACTGTTGCGCGTCGGTGGCGGGATGGGTTTCGATCCAGCCGCCGAGGGCGTCGTCATCGGCGATCAGGCGGTCGCGCCAGCGTTCGGCTTCATGCAGCATGGCAGTCTCCTCGGCAGGGGCCCGGTGTTGTTCGGCGAGCGCGGCGCGCACGGCATCGAGCGTTTCGGAGTCGAGGCCGCGCATCAGCTTGCCGATGAATTGCATCTGGCGGCGCTTGCCCTCGAAGTTGGTGATTCGCTTGGCCTCGCGAATGGCGTCGACCAGTTTTTCGCCGAGCGGCAAAGGGTCGAACAGGCCGGCGCGCAGGGTCAGCAGGTCTTCGCCGAGCTTCTGCAGTTCGGCACTTTCCCGTTTGAGATCGGTCTTGCTGGCTTCGTCGCTGCCCTTGAGCTCTCGCTTGAGTTCAAGGTCGAGTTCGCTGCCTTCGGCAATGAACTGGCCGCGGACGAAATAGCCTTTTTTGGGTTTGCGTGACATGTGCAGACGTGGAGATAAGGAGGGCCGCGTCATCCGACACAGGGGGCGCAAGTATCATAGCCACTACATGAAGACCTCTCCGAAGACCTCGCCCGCGCAAGCGGAAACCGGCTTTGCCTACAGCCGTCCCTTCTTTGAAAACCTGGTCGACACGGCCCTGGCGCATGCCAAGAAGCTGGGTGCCACGGATGCCGGCGCCGAGGCATCCGAAGGTTGCGGGCTCAGCGTATCGGTGCGCAAGGGCGAACTGGAGAACGTCGAGCGCAACCGCGACAAGTCGCTCGGCATCACGATCTACGTCGGGCATCGCCGCGGCAACGCCAGCACCTCCGATTTCTCCGAGGCCGCCATCGCGCAGACCGTGCAAGCCGCCTACGACATCGCGCGCTTCACCGCGGAAGATCCGGTCAGCGGCTTGCCCGACGAAGAAGACATCGTGCGCGAACAGCCCGACCTCGATCTGTTCCACCCGTGGTCGGTGACGAGCGAGCAAGCCGCGGAGATCGCGCTCGAATGCGAAGCCGCCGCGCTGTCGACCGACAAGCGCGTCACCAACAGCGAAGGCGCCGGCGTTTCCGCGCAACAGAGCCATTTCTTCAGCGCACACACGCACGGGTTTCGCGGCGGCTATGCGAGTTCGCGCCATTCCATCTCGGTCGCACCGATCGCCGGAAAGGGCGACGACATGCAGCGCGATGCGTGGTACAGCTCGATGCGCTCGGCCGATGAACTGGCCGCGCCTGCTTTAGTGGGTCGCTATGCGGCAGAGCGGGCGCTGAGCAGGCTCAAGGCGCGCAAGATCAAGACGGTCGAGTGCCCGGTGCTGTTCGAGTCGCCGCTGGCCGCGGGCTTGCTTGGCGGACTGGTGCAGGCTACGAGCGGCGGGGCGCTGTATCGCAAGAGCAGCTTCCTGCTCGAGTCTCTCGGCAAGCAGGTGCTGCCCAACCACATGGACGTGGCGGAAGACCCGCATGTGATGCGTGGCAAGGGCAGCTCGCCTTTCGATGACGAAGGCGTGACGACCAAGGCGCGCAAGGTGGTGGATGCAGGTCGGCTCGAAGGCTATTTCCTCAGCACCTATTCGGCGCGCAAGCTCGGCATGAAGACCACCGGCAACGCCGGCGGCTCGCACAACCTGACGCTGCGCTCGCGCCTCACGCAAGCGGGCGACGACCTCGACGCGATGCTGGCCAAGCTCGGCACCGGCCTGTTCGTGATCGAACTGATGGGTCAGGGCGTCAACTACGTGACGGGCGACTACTCGCGCGGCGCGAGCGGCTTCTGGGTCGAGAAGGGGCGCATCGCATTCCCGGTGCAGGAGATCACGATCGCCGGCAACCTCAAGGACATGTTGATGGGCATCGAGGCCGTCGGCGCCGACGTCTACAACTACGGCGCCAAGTCGACCGGGTCGGTGCTGGTCAACCGCATGAAAGTGGCGGGGAGTTGAGCCTGGCAGCGGGTGGGGCCTGCCCGGTGCGGCGCCCGACCATGTTCGAGGCAGGCACGAGCGGCGGCATCCGCATCGAAGGCGTCACGCTGGTACGTGGCCACCGGCGGGTCTTCGAAGGACTTGCGCTGAACCTTCAGGAATCGAGAATCGGCCTGATCGGCGACAACGGCGCCGGCAAGAGCAGCCTCTTCCGGTTGATCAGTGGGCTCGACCAGCCGCAGCAGGGCCGCGTCGTCGCGCCTGGCCGCGAATCGCCGGGGCGCGTCGGGCTGATGTTCCAGAACCCCGACGACCAGATCATCTTTCCGACCGTGGCGGAGGAACTGGCCTTCAGTCTCACGGCGATCGGCGAAACGCGCCCGGCGGCGCGGCAGCGGGCGCTCGACTTTCTTGCCCGACGTGGGCTTGCGGCCTGGGCTGGGCGTGCCGTCGGCGAACTGAGCCAGGGCCAGCGCCAGCAGGTGTGTCTGCTTGCGCTGGAGATCAGCGAGCCCGTGACGCTGCTGCTCGACGAACCCTTCGCAAGCCTCGATCTGCCGAGCCAGGCGCGGCTCGCTGCGCAACTCGACGCGTCTGCGCAGCAGATCATCGTATCGACCCATCTGCTCGAGCACGTGCACGGTTTCGAGCGTGTGCTGTGGCTGGACGAGGGGCGTGTGCGTGCCGACGGTCCTGGGCGCGAGGTCTGCGAAGCCTACGCCGGCTACGTGCGCGAGCGCGTCTGGGCCGATCGGGACCGCGATGCGTAGTCTCTACTCGGCGCAGGCCACCTGGATGCATGCGATCCCGGCGTGGATCAAGCTCGCGGTGCTGTCGGTCTGCGGCGCGATCCTGGCGCTGGTCGAGCGGCCTGTGCATCTGCTCGTCGCCTGCGCGCTGGTGTTGCTGATGTTCGCCTCGCTGGGCGCGACCGCGTGGCGGTGCGTGCGCATGCTGGGCGGCGTGGCCGTCGCCGGCGCGCTGATCGTCATCTTTCACTGGGCACTGGGCACGACGGTGCAGGGCGTAGTGAGCGCCTTGCGGCTCGCGAGCGCGGCCACGCTCGCGCTGATGCTCACGTTGACCACGCGTTTTGACGACCTGCTGGCCGTGATGGAGGCCGTCATGCGTCCCATGCAGCGTTTCGGCGTGCCGACCGAGCGCGTTGCGCTCGGCCTTGGCCTGATGCTTCGCTTCGCCGAGAACTTCTGCGTCCAGTGGCGTCGCCTCGACGATGCTACCGCGCTCGCACCGGCAGAGGCGGCGGTCTGCGGCTGCTGGCGCCGCTGACCATCCGTACCCTCCAGACCGCAGATCGCGTGGCCGATGCCCTCGCGGCGCGTTTGGCCAAGTGACGCCGTCGTCGAGCCCATTCAAAAGCAACTTCAGTCACTTTCATCACTTCCATGAACGCAATCGCGCCTCCTGCCTCATCTTCCAGATCCCTCGCCTACGTCGCGCTGTTCGCGGCGCTGATGGCGGTGCTGGGCCTGATTCCGAAAGTTGACCTGCCGTTCGGCGTGCCCATCACGCTGCAGTCGCTCGGCGTGATGCTGGCGGGCTGCCTGCTCGGGCCGCGCCGCGGATTTCTTGCCATCGCATTGTTCCTGCTCGCGGTGGCGCTGGGCCTGCCCTTGCTGCCCGGCGGGCGCGGCGGTATCACTGTTTTCATCGGAGCGACGTCGGGTTTCCTGTTCGGCTGGATGTTTGGTGCCTTCGCCTGCGGCCTGCTGATGCGCCTGCTGGTGCCGCGCCTGGGCGGCACCACGGGGAGCGGCATCCTGGCCGTCACCTTCTTTTCTTCGGTGATCGGTGGGATTGCCGTGGTCTACGCCTTTGGCATCGTGGGGCTTTCGCTGGTCGCCCACATGTCGCTCTCGCAGGCGGCGCTCGCCATGCTGATCTTCATTCCTGGCGACTTGGTCAAGTGCGGTATTTGCGCCGTGGTCGTGCAGACCGTGAAGCGCGGCATGCCGAGCTGGCGGCTCGAGCGCGATTGACGTGAACAGGGCTAGCGCGTTTCCGGGCGCCTGAACACGGTGGTTGAGACGTAGTCCTTTCGCGGGCCGCGCACCGCGTGGCGGATGAGGAAGGTGCCGTCGGCAAGAAAGCGGTAGTCGCTGCGGTAGACGTCGGGCGAGCACGCGTGCGTGGCTGAGCCGGCGAACGCATCGCCATCGGGCCGGAGTTCGATTTGGTGGAAGAGCCTTGGCGGCTCTTCGGCGAAAAACACCAGGAATCCCTGGGGGGCACGCTCGAAGCGGTATTTGCGGTGTGCGTCGAACGTCTTGCCGTCGGCCAGGCGGACGCGGCCTTCTTCGCGGTATTCCAGTGCATCGGGGTCATGTCGCCTGAACGTGGCGACGCCGGTCATCGTGGCCTGGTTCTCGATGGTTCGGTCCAGACACCAGGCGCCTTCCAGCCGGTCGAAGAGGGCGTGCGCATCGCCCCAGCGGGCCAGCAGGTCCGCGGGCACGCTACGCAAGTGCTTTCATGGGCATGCCGGCAACGTTCCGGCGAGGTATTGCCGGACCTTGGCGATGACCCGGACGTAGGGTTCCGCGAATGCATCCAGAGGCGCATCGTGCGTCAGCCAGCTGAAGCTGAACACGAGCCCGTCTTCTTCGGGACTCCCCATCGCGACGTGATCGAAGGTCTCGGGCAGTACCGCCTGCAATCGCATCAGGAACAGATGCCATAGCTGGGGATGCCGGCGTTTGCTGCCTTCGACGCCGGCTTCGCAATGGCGGTCGATGGTGCCCAGCGATAGCAAGTCGCCGGTGTAGTGGATGCCGGACTCTTCCAGCAACTCGCGGCGCACGGCGGCTTCGGGTGCTTCGCCGGGTTCGATGGTGCCCTTGGGCAACTGCATGCCGCGGTCCTCGGGATGGTGGAAGACCAGGAGCCGTCCCCGCTCGTCCACCAGGCAGGCGCAGGCCTTGAGGACGGGACGCACCGCCACGTTCAGGCGCCCGAGAGCGCTGCCTTGACGGCGGCGCTGACCTGGCCCATGTCGGCCTTGCCTGCAAGGCGCGTCTTGACGACACCCATGACCTTGCCCATGTCGCCCGGGCCCTTGGCGCCGAGCTCGGCCACGATGGCGTTGACTTCGGCCGCCACTTCGTCGGCGCTCATGCGCTGCGGCAGGTAGACCTCCAGCACCTTGATTTCAGCCGCTTCCTTGTCGGCCAGGTCAAGGCGGCCACCCTGGGTGAAGGCAGTGACCGAATCCTTGCGCTGCTTGACCAGCTTGTCGACGATCGCTACCACCATCGCATCGTCGAGTTCCACGCGCTCGTCGACTTCCTTCTGCTTCATCGCGGCCAGCAGCAGGCGGATGGTGCCGAGGCGCTCGGAGTCCTTGGCGCGCATGGCGTTCTTCATGTCTTCGGTGATTTTTTCTTTGAGGCTCATGGCGATTCCTGGAAGAGAGAAAAAACAAAAGCCGCGGCAGGTTTCCCCGGCGCGGCTCGGTCCGCTGGCTTGGGCCAGCGAGAGCGGTACTCAGTACAGCTTCTTGGGGAGCTGCATGCTGCGCACGCGCTTGTAGTGGCGCTTGACGGCAGCGGCCTTCTTGCGCTTGCGCTCGGCGGTCGGCTTCTCGTAGAACTCGCGGGCGCGCAGGTCGGTCAGCAGGCCGAGCTTTTCGATGGTGCGCTTGAAGCGACGCAGTGCGACGTCGAAGGGCTCGTTTTCTTTAACGCGGATGGTGGTCATTGATGATCGTTGAACTGAATTTGGCCCGGAGAGATCGAGGCCCCGGGCCGGGGTTCCTCAACTGAAAATTTTGGCGGCCGTTGAGGGGAGGCCAGAAGTTAGCCAAAGATTATAGCAACAATCGCCCATTCGCCATCTACTGCGCGTTCGCCTGCGCCTCTTGCAGCGCAGCGGCGCAGGCGAATGCGCTGGCCCAGGCCCACTGGAAGTTGTAACCGCCGAGCCAGCCGGTGACATCGACCACTTCGCCGATGAAGTAAAGGCCGGGCTGCCTTCTCGATTCCAGGCTCTGGGACGAGAGTTCGCGGGTGTCGACGCCGCCTGCAGTGACTTCGGCCTTTTTGTAACCTTCGGTGCCGGCGGGGGTGATCTGCCAGCGGGCGATGCGCTCCGACAGCGCGTTGAGCACCCGGTCGGCCGCTTCGTTGATCGGGCGCTGCAGCGCCGCGTCCTCGCCGACCCAGGCATCGGCCAGGCGCGAGGGCACGAGCGTGGCCAACTCGTTGGCGACGCGCTTGCGCGACCGCGCCTTGGCTGCGCCCAGCGCCGCGGCCACGTCGGCGCCCGGCGCGAAATCGATCGTGAGAGGGGTGCCTTCTTTCCAGTAGCTGGAAATCTGCAGTACGGCCGGGCCCGACAGGCCGCGGTGGGTGAACAACAGATCCTCGAGGAAGGCCATGCGCTCCTTCTTCGTGCCGGTCTCGATCTGCACCGGTAGCGCAAGCCCGGCCAGGCCCGCATAGGGCGCCCAGCCTTCGCCGCCAAAGGTCAGCGGCACCAGGGCAGGGCGCGGCGCGATGACGTCCACGCCGAACTGCCGTGCGACGCGGTAGCCGAAATCGCTTGCGCCCAGCTGCGGGATCGACAAGCCGCCGGTCGCGATCACGAGGCTGGCCGCCTCGACGGCGCCGCGACTGGTGTCCAGTTGGTAGCGGGTGGCGCCGGCACCGTTCGCCCCGCCCACACCGCCCACACCGCCCGCACCGCCCACACCGCCCGCATCGCCCACACCGCCCACACCGCCCACACCGCCCGCACCGCCCGCATCCGGCGCGATGAATGCCACCGATTTGACGGTGCAGGGTTGCCAATGCTGCACGCCGCCCGCGGCGCATTCCGCCAGCAGCATGTCGATGATCTGCTGCGACGGGCCGTCGCAGAACAGCTGGCCCTTGTGTTTCTCGTGGTGGGCGATGCCGTGGCGATCGACCATCTCGATGAACTGCTGGGGCGTGTACCGCGACAGCGCCGACCGGCAGAAATTCGGATTGGCGCTGACGAAATGCTTCTGCGGCGCGCGCGGATCCAGGTCGCGGTTGGTGAAGTTGCACCGCCCGCCGCCCGAGATGCGGATCTTCTCGCCGATGCGCTCGCTGTGGTCGACCAGCAGCACCTTCAGGCCGCGCTGCCCCGCCTGCGCGGCGCAGAACAGCCCGGCTGCGCCGGCGCCGATGATGACGGCGTCGAATTTCAACGCGAAGTCGCCCCATCCGCCGTGATGACCGGCGGCGGGTTGTACTTGAGGTGGCCGACGTAGCGCAGCGGCTGGGTGGCCGGGATCGTCGGCACGTCGCCCTCGCGCATGTGCAGAAGGTCGGCGGGGCTCACCCAGCGCGGGTCGGCGGTGGTGATGGGCAGGCCGGCCCGGTTGAAGGCCTCGAGCACGAACTGCGAGCAGAAGAACTGGTCGCCGCGGCTGCCGCCCAGCTGCACGATGGCCATTCCGGTCACGCAGAAGTTGCTGACCGCCGACGGGATCAGCGGGAGCTCGCAGGCGCGGCGGTTCAGCACGAACGGCGCGTTGAGCATCACGCCGACGGTGTTGTAGCGCGTGCCCACCTGCGACAGCGCCCAGGTGCGCATGGCATCGACATGCGCCGAGTCGAGCCCGGGCGCGCGAAAGGCCACGACCATCTGTTCCTCGGCGATTACCTCGTCCAGGCTGCGCGCGCGCACGCCGCTGCCCACGGCCTCGGCGATGCGTCCGTCGCCCAGGTAGAGCACCGCATGGCTCACTGGCGAGAAGGTGCCCAGGCGGATGCCGAACGAGTTAAGCGTGGCGACCGAGGTCAGCAGGATGTCGCCGGGCTGCAGCGCCGCGGCCGTGACGAGCTCGCCGCCGTTGCCCGGCGCGATGGCCGAACTCTGCACGCGCAGCGCCAACGGCTGGTCCTTCGCCGGCAGGTCGACGCGCGAGGCGCAGGCCGACAGCAGCAGTGCCGCGCAGGCCGCGGCAATCGCGAAGCGGCTTGCCATCATCCCTTCCACACGAACGGGAACTTGAGCTGCTTGAAAAAGCCGTTCGGCACGTAGTCGCCGACCACGCCGTAGTGCTCGGGCCAGAGCCTGGTGCTCTTCACCGCCGTGCCGAACAGGTAGTCGAGGAAGGCGTAGTGCGCGGCGTAGTTCTTGTCGATGGCCTCGGTGTCCTGGCTGTGGTGCCAGTGGTGGAAGTTGGGCGTAACGATGACGTAGCGCAGCGGCCCGAGGCGCACGTTCACGTTGCAATGGTTGAACACCGCCTGGAAGCCGACCACCACGATGTAGGCGTCGATCACTTCCTTGCTGAAACCGAACACGTAGATCGGCGCCAGCACCAGCGTGCGCGTGATCAGCAGTTCGAGGATGTGCTGGCGCGAGCCGGCCATCCAGTCCATGCTCTTCACGCTGTGGTGCACCGCGTGCAGGCGCCACAGGAGCGGCACCTCGTGGTAGCCGCGGTGCGTCCAGTACTGCACCAGGTCGGCCACCAGGATGATCAGCGGCAGCCCGATCCAGAACGGCAGGCCGGCCACCCAGCCGCGAATGCCGTCGTTCGCGGCCCAGCCGAACAGCTTGTGCACCAGCAGGTTGGTCGCCAGCAGCACGAAGCCCACGATCATGTGGTTGACGATGAAGTGGTGGAAGTCGGTCTGCCACTCGGCGCGGAATACCGGCTGGTCCTTGCGGTAGGCGAACAGCTTCTCGATGAAGATGAAGATCAGCGACGAGCCGAGCAGGTCGAGGATGAACCAGTCGAGCCCGATGTAGGGCGTGTTGTCGGGGAAGTTGCTGTCCACCGGCACCTTGTGGCCGCCGAGCAGAGCGGCCGCCGCGATCATCAGGAACGCGAACGACGACAGCCATCGCGCGCGGTTGAAGACGATGTTGACCAGCGACAGGCCGCCCGCGATCACCATCGCAGCCAGCAGGATGTAGCGCATCAGGTCGACGTCGTAGCTGCGCCGCAGCTCCGGCGTGGTGAGGTACTGCGGGAAGTGAAAGGCCAGCACCCCCAGGAAGCACAGGATGCCCAGCGTCAGTGCAATGGTGCCCGTGACCAGGCCCTTGCCAGGCTGGAGTTGCCCGTGGCTTTCCGCGAATTCGTTGAGTTTCTCGAGCATCCCGGCCCCCTTGGTGTTGTTATCGCAAGGCGGGATTTTAGGTTGCCGGGCAGCGCATGCGGCGGCCAGCTACGGGCCGTCAGGCATGTCGCGAACGGCGGGGCATCGCCGGATTCAGGTGCCGAAGCGCGATGCCGGCACGTTTGCCGCCGCCAACCCGCGCAGCACGTCGCCGACCACGATGATCGACGGGCTGGCGAGCGCCGCCTCGGCAATGCCGGCCTTGAGCCGGGCCAGGGTCGTGGCGATGTGGCGCTGCTGCGGCAGGCTGGCGTGCTGGATCACCGCCACCGGCGTGTCGCCCGGCAGGCCATGCAGCAGTTCGTCCTGGATGTGGCCGACGCCCGAGACGCCCATGTAGATCACCAGCGTGAGCCGCGCGTCGCGCGCCGTGGCGGCCAGCGCGCGCCAATCGGTCGGGGCCTCGGCGGCGCCGGCGCCGGTCTTGGCATGGCCGGTGACGAACACCACGCCCTGCGCATGGTCGCGGTGCGTCAACGGCACGTTGAGCGAGGTCACGGCGGCCAGGCCGGCGGTGATGCCGTTGACCACGGTGCATTCGATGCCGGCTTCGCGCAGGTGCTCCACTTCCTCGCCGCCGCGGCCGAAGATGAACGGGTCGCCGCCCTTGAGGCGCACCACGTGCTCGCCTTCACGCACGGCCGTGATCATGAGCTTCTCGATGAAGGCCTGCGGCGTGCTCTTGCAGCCGCCGCGCTTGCCCACGTGCACGATGCGCGCGGCCGGCCGCGCATAGCCGAGGATGGCGTCGTTGACCAGGTCGTCGACGAACAGCACCGTGGCCGCGTGGATCGCCTTGACCGCCTTCAGCGTCAGCAGGTCCGGGTCGCCGGGGCCGGCGCCGACCAGCGTGCAAGTGCCCAGGGCGTGGGAAGTGAGGTTGCTCATAGCCTGTCCGCCAGTTGCTTGATGTGTTCGACCTGCTGCGCGATCGCCGCCGGCACGGGAATGTCGCCGGCCAGCACGCGCCGCGTGTAGCCTGCCGTCGTCTCGATGTCGATCTCGGTAGGCAGGCCTTCGACCTCGCCGAGCGTGCCGGGTTGCTGGGCCTGCAACGCGATGCGCGTACCGCGCAGGAAGCCGTCGATCTGCGCGGTGCGCCGCGGGTCCGACACCACTTCGCCTTCGAGGCCGCGCGAGAGCAGGGCGTTCATGCCCATGAGCTCGAAGGTGGCGGCCATCGACTCGGCATAGGCAGGGTGCGTGTAGCTGCCGACCACGACGCACGCACCTTCGGTCGGCTGCATGAGCTTGACCACGCTGTGCCCCGGGTTGCGCAAGCCAACGACGCGGCGCACGTCGAGCAGCCGCTTGAGGCCGGGGCTCAGCAGTTCGGTGGGGGCGAAGGCGACTTCGCCGTTGGCGATGGGGGCGATGGCGGTCATGGGCTGGATGCCCAGCGCCGCCAGCACATTCGATGCCAGCACGCGCGTCGATTCGGTGGCGGCGCCATGCACCAGTACCGGCAGCCCCTCGCGCGCAAGCAGCAGCGCCAGCAGCGGCGTGAGCACCGGCAACTTGCGTGCGCCGTTGTAGCTGGGCAGCACGACCAGCGGGCGGGCCGTGGCGGGAATGCGCTGCAGGCGCGCATGGGTGGCGTCGAGGAAGCCGGCCAGCTCTTCGGGCGTTTCGCCCTTGATGCGCATCGCCAGGCAGAAGCCGCCGATCTCGAGATCGGTCACGGTGCCGTCGAGCACCTGGCCGAACAAGTCGGCGGCCTGCGCGCGCAGGAGCGGCCTGGCCCCGCGCACGCCGCGGCCGATTTCCTTGATGTAGTGGCTGATTCCCATGGGTGCGCGGATTGTCCCGCAACCGTTATGCCGATTCGTGAGTCGGCTTATGCCAATGGCGCCAGTGCCGCCAATGCCTTGCGCCCCTCGCGTGGAGGGGAGGGACACGTCCCCGTTCACGGCGACGCCTCGGCGCGCTCGGGCGCACTCGCGCGCACCATGCGCTGGAGTTCGGGCAGGCAACTCCCGCAATTGGTGCCGCATTGCAGCGCCCCCTGCAGCGCCGCGAGGCGCTGGCCGTCGTTGCCGGTGCAGCCCTGCAGCGTTTTGCCGATGGCCGTCTCGGTCACGCCGAAGCAGTTGCAGACGATCTTGCCGCGCGCCGCGACCTGGATCGGCGCGGTCGACCCGGGGCGCAGCAGCTGCCGGCCGAAAGCCTGTGCGGGCAGGCGGTCCTGCAGGAGCGCCTTGATCCAGCCTTCGGCGCGGGTGTCGCCGGCGAGGAGGAAGGCTTCGAGGCGTGCTTCTCCGGGCGTGTCCGCCACCCGCACCAACCGTGCGGCGCGGCGCTGGCCGTGGCGCGCGTCGGCATAGCGCAGCGTGTCTGCAGTCGACAGGCCCATCAGCGCCTCGATGCGGGTCAGCAGCGCTTCGGGCGCGGCGTCGTGGCCGGCGGCGCGAAACAGGACGCCGGTGCGTTCGGCGCTGTCCGCGGTCGTGCCAGTGCTGGTGCTGGTGCTGCCGCTTGCACCTGCACCTGCACTGGCACTGGCACTGGCACTGGCACTGGCGAGCGCGCCGCCGGTGCCGAACGGCACGCAACTCGCGAAGGGGAACTCCTTCATCAGCGCGCAGAGCTCGCCCAGCGTGCCGAGCGCCTGGTCGTTGGGCAGCCAGGCCGCGGCCAGCAGCGACCACGGCAACTCCGCCTTGAGCACCTTGATGGCCGCATGCTTGAGTTCGGGCTGCTTGGAATCGGGGCAGAAGGCAGGGCTCGTCAGCGCGTTGATGCCGGCCAGCGGCGCGCCCGTGGACGAACGCCCGCTCAGGTATTCCTCGCCCCAGTGCATCGCCACGAAGGCCTGGCTCATGCCGACCTCCGCGCTGGCCTGCGCAGGCAGCACGATCGAGCCGCGCCGCGACGTCACATGAACCAGGTCGCCGTCCTTGATCTGCCGGCGGGCCATGTCCTGCCCGTG
Organism: Variovorax humicola; assembly: GCF_037889915.1. Lineage (NCBI taxonomy): Bacteria > Pseudomonadati > Pseudomonadota > Betaproteobacteria > Burkholderiales > Comamonadaceae > Variovorax > Variovorax humicola. The sequence goes on from NZ_JBBKZV010000012.1 coordinate 178,023, forward strand.
CATCTGCACCACCGGCTCGGGCACGTGGCCGAACAGGCGCCCGAGCGTGCCGGTGCGGCTCATGCCGTGCCACTGGTCGCGCAGGCGGCCCGTGTTCAGCGAGAACGGATAGCGCGCCTCGCGCTGTTCGGCAACGGGCTTGTAGGGCGTGTCGATGAAGCGGGCTCGGCCGTCGGGCGTCGGATAGATGCCGTCCTCGTAGAGGCGAGCCCGGCCGCTGGCCTGGCCTTCGGGCAGCGGCCACTGCTGCGGGCCTTGCGCATCGAGCAGCGGCCAGCTCAGCCCGGTGATGTCGAGGTCGCGCCCGCGCGTGGTCTCGCGATGCTCGTTCCAGATCGCCTCGGCGCCGGCTTCGGCATCGAGCGCATACGCAAACAGCGTGGCGGGCGTGGCGCGCCTGGGCAGGCGCGACTCCAGCCGCTGCGCGAAGTCCACCGCGGCCGACCAGTCGTGCCGTGCCGCACCGGGCGCGGCGACCGCGGGCCGCACGCGCGAGATGCGGCGCTCGCTGTTGGTGA